>JAVKSM010000090.1:0-13985 GCA_039583705.1 Pseudonocardiaceae bacterium | reverse complement strand
ATCCCCCACCTGGGCGCCGAGGCGGCCCTGCAGACGCTGCGGGATTACGGCATGGACCTCGCCCCACGGCGGGTGGCCGGGCCGCTGGCGGTGCTGGCCCGGCTGGCGCCCACCGTGACGATCCGAGCCCTCGGGGTCTTCCAGGTCAGTCGCGACGGCACGCCGATCCCCACCACTGCCTGGCAGTCGCGCAAGGCCCGGGACCTGCTGAAGATCCTCGTCGCCCGCCGCCGCCCCACCCCGCGCGATGCGCTCATGGAACTGCTGTGGCCGGAGGCGGACCCGGCCAAGTCCGGCAACCGGCTCTCGGTGCTGCTCTCCCTGCTGCGCGACGTGCTCGCCCCCAGCCACGCCGACCAGAACGGCCCCGGGCCGCTGGTCACCGACGGCGCCGCGGTCTGGCTGGACCCCACCCAGGTCAGCATCGACGTCGAGGAGTTCCTCACCCTGGCCAACGACGCCCTCGCCGCGGACGCCGCCCGAGAGAGCCCCACCACCACCGCGCGGCTGGCGGCCGCCGCGGCGGCCTTCACCGGCGACTTCCTGGAGGACGACCCCTACCAGGACTGGGCCGCGGCGCTGGCCGAAGAGGTCCGCGCCACCCACATCGCCGTGCTGCGGGCGCTGACCCGGCGACTGCGCCAAGCCAGCGACGTGGACGGCGTGGTGCGCTGCTCGCTGCGGCTGCTCGAGCAGGACCCCTACGACGAGCCGGTCCACCTCGACCTGGTCACCGCCCTGCTCGAGGCCGGCCGACCCGGCGAGGCCCGCCGCCACTACCAGACCTACCGACGACGCATGGAAGAGATGGGCATCGAACCGCAGCCGATGCCCCGGACGCCGTGAGGAGCCACCTCAAAGACCTGGCTAGCCGGCGGCTAGGAGGGCATCTCCTCCTTCTGCCAGTCAATCCTGCGCGTGCCCTGTGCTGATACGCCGGTCGCGAGGAACTGGCGCACCGCGGCGCCGAACGCCGCCACGTGCGCCGCGCCCTGCGCGGTCAGCAGGCTGCGGTGCACCACGACGGGGTCGTCGGACCATCGGGCGCCCGCGTTGAGGAGGTCGGTGCGCAGCGACGGTGCGCCGGTCATCAACTGGCCGTTGGCCAGGTCGGCTTCGATCAGCAACCAGGCCGAGTGCCCCATGACGGCCAGCGGCTTGCCCGCGCTGACGGCCGCGCGCAGGAACGCCACCGCGAGCGGGTCGAGCCGCATCGCGTCGGCGCTGACCAGGCCGCCCGGCAGCACCACACCGGTGTACTCCTCGACATCGGCGACGTCGGACAGCGCGAGGTCGGCCCGGCGGGAGCCGACGAACCGCAGGCCCTGCATGGTGCGGATCCGGCCCCCTGCCAAGGGCCCCGAGCTGACCAGCTCGGGCATCCCCCCGCCAGCGTCCAGGACCCGCCAGGGGCCCGCCAGGCTGGCCTCCTCCACGCCGTCAGCGGCGAGGAAGGCGAACCGCTTGCGGCTCAACGGGGGTGTCATGGGCAGCGCGTTCCCAGCCGCGTCGGTGCGGAAACCCGGAGGTTGCGCCAGCGTCCGACGATCGGGTCAATCGGACGATCGGGTCAGCCCTCGGTGGCCAGGTTGTCGCGGAGGTGGGCGAGGGTCTTGGCGAGCAGCCGGGAGACGTGCATCTGGGAGATGCCGACCCGCTGCGCGATCTGGGACTGGGTCAGGTTGCCGAAAAAGCGGAGCATGAGGATGGTGCGTTCCCGCTCCGGGAGCTTGTGCACCAGCGGCTGCAGGGCTTGGCGGTACTCCGCCCGCTCCAGCTCGGCGTCCGCCTGACCGATCATGTCGCCCAGGGTGCCGCTCTCCGGTTCGTCGACGAGCAGCGCGTCCAGCGAACTCGTGCGGTAGGCGTCAGCCGCCTCCAGCGCCTCGAGCACGTCCTCCCGACCCAGTCCGAGGTGCTCGGCCAGCTCGGTGGGCGTGGGCGCCCGCCCGACACGCTGGGACAGCTCGGTGGTGGCCACGCTGAGCGTGACGTGCAGATCCTTGAGCCGGCGCGGCACCCGCATCGACCATGCCTGGTCGCGGAAGTGCCGGCGGACCTCGCCGGTGACCGTGGGTACGGCGTAGGACAGGAAGTCCACGCCCCGGTCGGGTTCGAAGCGGTCCACGGCGTGGATCAGACCCACCGTCGCCACCTGCTCGAGATCCTCCTGCGGCTCCCCGCGACGGGCGAACCGGCGGGCGATGTGCTGGGCCACCGGGAGGTAGCCGGTGACCAACTCGTCGCGCAGGAACCTGCGCCGCGGGTCGTCGGCCGGCAGCCCGGCGAACTCGGCCAGCAGCGGGGTGAGGTGTTCGTAGCCGGTGCGTTCGGCCGATCGGGGCTGGCCGGTCACTCTCACCCCCCGAACCCTCCGTAGCGGCTGCGCCACATCCGGATTCCCAACTCACCGGGAGAATTCGGCGGCCCGCCGAGCACCTCCACCCGGTCCATGAGCGTCGACAGCACCCGCCAGCCGAAGGTGGCGGTCGGCACGCTCGTCCCCGGGTCGACCGCCACCGTCGCCGTGACGACGATCTCGTCGGGTGACAGCTCGAAGAAGCAGCACATCCGGGCGTCGACGCCGGCCAGCGCCACGAGTGTCGCGCCGGCCTCGTCGACGGCCATCCGCAGGTCGGCGATCGCGTCGATGTCGAAGTCGGCCCTGGCCGCCAGGTCACCCACAACCGCCCGCAATGGCGGGATCTGCGCGATGGACGCCGCCACCCGGACCTCGACCGGGCCGGGGAGGGGTGCCTCCACGGCCTTCTGAATCTGGGTCATCGGGGCGGCTCCTCATCCCCCCGTGAGATCGGGAGTCGGACTGCAGCCGGAGTACCCCGCCGCCGGGGACGGAAACCGCCGCCGGTTTGACCACCAGGGCCGCGCCCGGCCACCCTGGCGTTCGTGCCGAACGCCGCGCCCGCCACCGTGGTCCCGCCCGCGGGTGTCCTCTTCGACCGGGACGGCACCCTGGTCGTCGACGTGCCCTACAACGACGACCCGGAAGCGGTGCGCCCCATGCCGACGGCGCGCCCCGCGCTGGACCTGCTGCGGGCCGCCGGCATCACGGTCGGTGTGGTCACCAACCAGTCGGGGATCGGGCGCGGCCTGCTGGCGGCACGGGCCGTGCGCCGGGTCAACGACCGGGTCGAGGCGCTGCTCGGCCCGTTCGCGGTGTGGCAGGTGTGCCCGCACCCGCCGCAGGCCGGCTGCCCCTGCCGCAAACCGGCGCCCGGCATGGTGCTCGCGGCGGCCCGGCGGCTCAAGCTGCCGCCGTCGCGGCTGGCGGTCGTCGGGGACATCGGGGCCGACCTGGCCGCGGCCGCCGCGGCCGGGGCGCGGGCCGTGCTGGTCCCCACACCGGTGACCCGGCCGCCGGAGGTGGCCGCAGCGCCGCTGGTCGCTGCCGACCTGCTCGAGGCGGCGCGGCTGCTCCTAGGCGGGACGCGCGAACGGGGTGCCGTGGCGGTCCGCGACTACTGGGCGGCCGGCTCGCCCAGTGCCGCTTCGACCGAGGGGTAGATGTCGAACATGTCGGACAGGCCGGTGCACGCCAGCGGCCGCAGCACGGCCCGGGTCGAGGCCACCACCCGCAGCTCGACCTGGTACCGGGACGCGGTGTCGCGGCCTGCGACGAGCACGGCCAGCCCGCTGGAGCCCATGAAGCTCACGCCGCCGAGGTCGAGCACCACGGCCTCGCTGGCCACCGCCAGCTGCTGCTCGACGTTACGCTGCAGCTCGGGCGCGCCGAACAGGTCGATCTCGCCGCGTGCCCGCACCAGCACGACGCCCGGCCGGGCGGGCTCGACCGTGACCTCGACCAGCGGCTCGATCCCGACGTCGGAGCTGTCGCTGCTGCGGATGGCCGGCATTGAGGTCCTCCCCGGATGTTCTGCAACCCGTCCGCCCGCGACGGTAACGACGGACGGCGCGCCGCCACAACGCGAACTGCGGGTTTGTTTTCCCGGCGCCTGGGTAGCGCGGCCGCGGCCCGGGTGGTTGGGCGTGGTCCCGGTTGCGGGTCGCCGCCACCAGGGGTATCCCGGCGCCATGGTGAGCTTCGGGTATGCCCTGGCCTGCGAGGAGTTCGGGCCGCGGGAGCTGGTGCGCCAGGCCCGGATGGCCGAGCAGGCCGGTTTCGAGCGGTTGTGGATCTCCGACCACTTCCACCCGTGGAACGAGGCGCAGGGCCAGGCGCCATTCGTGTGGTCCGTGATCGGCGCGTTGTCCGAGGCGACCACACTGCCGATCAGCACCGGGGTGACGTGCCCGACGATGCGCATCCACCCGGCGATCGTCGCGCAGGCCGCCGCCACCACCGCAGTGCAGTGCGAGGGTCGTTTCGTCCTGGGCGTCGGCAGCGGCGAGGCACTCAACGAGCACATCTTCGGGGACCGCTGGCCGCCCGCCACCATCCGGCTGGCGATGCTGGAGGAGGCCGTCGAGGTCATCCGGGCACTGCACCGCGGTGGCGAGCTGACCTACCACGGCGAGTACTACACGGTCGAGGACGCCCGGATCTACACGTTGCCCCAGCAGCCGGTGCCGATCTACGTCTCCGGCTTCGGGCCGAGGGCGGCCGCGTTGGCCGGGCGGATCGGCGACGGGTTCTGCTGCGCCATACCCTCGGCCGAACTGGTCGACAGGTTCCGGGAGTCCGGCGGCGGCGACCGTCCGGCCCAGGCTGGGATGAAGGTGTGCTGGGCCGAGGACCTGGGCCGCGGGGTGGACACCGCGCACCGGCTGTGGGCGAACCAGCAACTGCCCGGGGAGCTGGGCCAGGTGCTGCCGACGCCGCGGCACTTCGAGCAGGCCGCGAGCCTCGTGACCCACCAGGCCGTGGCCGAGGCGGTGGCGTGCGGGCCTGACCCGCAGCGGCACCTCGCGGCGGTGCGGCAGTTCGTCGAGGCCGGCTTCGACGAGGTGTACGTCCAGCAGATCGGGCCCGACCAGGATGCCTTCTTCGACGCATGGTCGACCGACGTGCTGCCAGCCGCCCAGGAGTTCGCAGCCACGTGACCGGCACGCTCGCCCCGGGCTCCGCGTTGCCCGACCGCTTGCCCGACGTCGAACGGATCGCGGTGCTGCGGGCCAACGCGATCGGGGACTACCTCATGTCGCTGCCGGCCCTGCACGCGCTGACGCGAGCCTACCCCCGAGCCCGGCTGACCCTCGTCGGCGCGCCGTGGCACCAGGGCTTCCTCGCTGGACGCCCGGGTCCCGTCTCCGAGGTGCTCGTGCTGCCCCGGGTCGACGGCCTGGCCGGGATCACCGCCAACGTGCCCCCGGCCAGCGAGCTCCCGCGGTTCCTCGCCGCACTGCGGGAGCGTGGCTTCGATCTCGCGGTCCAGTTGCACGGCGGCGGGGCGACGTCCAACCCGCTGGTGCGGCAGTTCGGAGCGGGAACCACGGTCGGGCTGCGGGCGCCCGGCGCGGCGGCACTGGACCGCTGGGTGCCCTACCGCTACTACCAGCCCGAGGTCAGCCGCTACCTGGAGGTGGTGGCTCTGGTCGGCGCCACCGGGTGCGCCGAGGACGCGGAGCTGGCGGTCACCGACGTCGACCGGGCGCAAGCCGACGCCGTGCTGCCGCCACCCGTCGGCCGCGGCTGGGTCGCGCTGCACCCGGGCGCGACCGACCCCCGGCGCCGCTGGCCGCCGCAGCGCTTCGCCGCCGTCGGTGACGCGCTTGCCGACGCCGGGTTCGACGTCGCGGTCACGGGGTCCGCGGCCGAGCGCGAGCTGGTGTCCACGGTGGTCTCGGCGATGCGGCGGCCGGTGCTGCCGCTGGTGGGCGCGGTCGGTCTGGGCGGGCTGGCGGGGGTGCTGGCGCGGTGTGAGCTGGCCATCTCCAACGACACCGGACCGCTGCACCTGGCCCGCGCGGTCGGAACGCCGACCGTGGGCATCTACTGGTGCGGCAACGCCATCAACGCCGGACCGGCGACCCGCAGCCGGCACCGCCCGGTGCTGTCGTGGACGGTGCACTGCCCGTGTTGCGGCGCCGACTGCACCCGTGACCTCTACCCGTCCCGGCCCGGTGGCCCGGCATGTGGGCACCGGCCCTCGTTCGTCGCCGACGTCCAGGTCGACGAGATCGTCGACGAGGCCCTCGACCTGCTCACCGGCCCCGCCGGTTGAGATGTCAGGAACCGTCGGTACCGGGCGCCGGGGCGCCGTCACCGGCTACCAGGGCATGGGCGTCGCCGAGCTGGTCCATGACGACGATCGCACCGGCCGGTTTGCCGTCGGGCCCGGTGAGCGGACCGCAGGCGACCCGCACCGAGATGGGCCGGCCACGTCGGTTGATCGCCTGTAGGGTCAGCTGCTGCGGCGGCTCGTCACCGTCGGCGAGAACCTGACTCACGGGCTGGCGCAGCAGGTCGGTCGGCAGCCCGATGTCGAGGTTGAGCAGGTGCTGGCCCCGGGCCTCCGCCAGGCGCAGCCCCCACATGTCCTCCGCGCGGTGGTTCCAGGCCTGCACCAGCAGCTCAGGGTCGACGACGACCACGGCGCTACGCAGGCTGCCCAGCACCGACTCCAGGAAACAGTTCGCCGCGTCGACCTGGTCGGTGCGCTCCTGCAGCTCGTCATTGATGGAGTGGAGCTCGTCGTTGGTGGACTGGAGCTCCTCGTTCATCGTCTCCAGCTCCTCGTTGGTGGACTGGAGCTCCTCGTTGGTGGTTTCCAGCTCCTCCACCGTGGACTGGAGCTCCTCGTTGGTGGTCTCCAGCTCCTCCACCGTGGACTGGAGCTCCTCGTAGGCGGTCTCGACCTGCCGGTGCGCGGAGTCCAGCTCATTGGCGAGCGTGCGGTAGCGGGTGACGTCGGAGAAGAACAGCGCAGTCGCCGTGCTCCCGTCGCGCGACGCCAGGGGCACGACCTGGATGTCCAGGTACATCGCCGCACCGTGGCCACCCAGCCACGGCACGTCGCGCACCCACGTCGCCCGGCGCTCCCGCCGCACCTCGTCAAGGTGCGGTCGGAGCTCGACCGGCCGGTGGGAGACGTCCATGTCACGAAACGGGCGTCCGGCGTCACGCGGGGACACTCCGAACATGGCCTCGGCGCGCTGGTTGACCAGCGCCACGGTGTCGTCCTCGGTGAGCACGATGGCCGCCACCGGGCTCGCCAGCAGGGCCTCCTGCTCCAGCGCGTCGCCCGGTGTCCGTCGCTTGCCGGGTCCGGGGTTCGCCAGGTTCCCGGCGACGGTGAATCCCATCAGTTCGCGCCGGACCTTGCGGAAGAATCGCCACCTGAGATCCACGGGAGTGAACAGGTGGCCGTGCGAGAGGAGCATCTCGGCCTTGCCGAGGAAGAGCACCCCGGTGTCGGCCAGCGCGTAGTGGAACCGGGCGAGCACCTGTGCCTGGGTCTCCGCGTTGAGGTACATCAACGTGTTGCGGCACACCAGCAGGTCCACCCGGCTGATCGGAGCGTCCTGGACGAGATCGTTGCGGCCGAAGATCACCCCGCGGCGCAGGTCCTTGCGGAAGGCGAAGCGTGCCGCATTGTGCTCGAAGTAGCGCTCGAGCAGGTCGGGTGGGACGCCGGCCACCTCCTTCCCGCCGTAGCTGCCGTGCCGCGCCATGTTGAGCGCCTCGTCGTCGACGTCCGTCGCGTAGATCTTGACACGGTCCCGGAAATTCTCGACACCCAGTTCCTCGGCCAGCAAGATCGCCACCGAGTATGCCTCCTCCCCGCTGGCGCAGCCGGCGCACCACACCCGCAGCATCTCCGTCGGCCGGCGCGCCACGAGGATCCGCGGCAGCACTTCGGCCGCGAGCTGGTCCCATGCTTCCCGGTCCCGGAAGAAACTGGTGACATTGATCAGCACGGTGTTGAAGAGCGCGGTGAACTCGTCGGGGTGAACCTGGAGGTAGTCGAGGTAGTCGACGTAGGAGGTGATGGCGAGCTGCTGCATGCGGCGGTCCACCCGCCGGCTCAGGCTGGAGCGCTTGTAGCCGGTGAAGTCGAAGCTGCGGGACTCCTTGACGAACTCCAGCAGGGCCTCGAAGTACGCACCCTCGTCCGCAGCCATCACTCCGCTCGCGCTGTTTCGCCTCGATCGCCGGTAGCCAGCTTACGCGGCGCGGGGTCACGAAGCGGGTTCCTCCTGGTCGCCCACCAGCAGCCGGCGGACCAGCGCCGCGGAGCGCTCGGCCTCCTCGGCCTGCTTCAGTGAGGCCCGCGACACGTAGTGCGCGCCACCCTCGGCCGCCGAGCCGGCGATCCGCCGGTGCATGACCGCCTTGTCCTCCAGCGCCCGCAACGCGACCCACAGCGCCGTCTCGGCCGACGTGTCCTGACGGGCTGCCATGCTCTCCGGGGACCAGGCGTGCCCGACCCGGCAGCGGTAGCGGACCACGCCCGGCTCATCGATCTTGTAGAGCGGGCCGGAACAGTCGGGGCAGGACACACCGACGAGCTGCCCGGGAGGATCCGGGTCGAGCACCTCGCGCTCCTCGAACCGGGCTACCGCCACCTCCCGGGACAGCTTCTCGTCACCGGTTCGCCGGCCCTCGGGCAACCCCTCGACGATGCGGCTCACCACCGCGCCCAAGTCGACGGCTTTGGCGACCAGGGCGCCGGGTGCCAGCGCCAGCGCCGCCCGCGGCATCCCGGGGTAGAGGGCGTCCTCCGGATCCTGCACCACGGCCCGACCGCCCGTGCGCACCAGGGAGACGAGACCGGCCGACCCGTCGTCCAGGTTCCCGGAAAGCACCACGCCGACCGCTCCCGGGCCGAACTCGGCCGCCGCTGACCGGAACAACGGGTCGACCGCCGGTCGGTGGCCGTGCTCGCGAGGGCCGCGGGAGAGCACCAGCCGGCCCTCGGCCAGCAGCAGGTGGTGGTCCGGCGGCGCGACGTAGATCCTGCCTGGTCGCAGTGCCTCGCCACCGCCGGGATGCTCGGCCGGCAGCGGGCCGCTGCGGGACAGGATCCCGGGCAGCACGCTCGGGTAGTTCGACGGCTGGTGCAGCACGACGAGCACCGGCGCTGGAAGCACCGGGTCCAAGGTCGTCACAACCTGGCGCAGCGCCTCGACACCGCCGGCGGAAGCGCCCACCACGACCACCTTGCGGCAAGGCAGCCCACGCACGAACTCGGCGATGGCGTCAGGATCGCAGGGGTGGCCGTCATCTGCAAGGCAGCGGCCGGACCGGTTTTTCCCGGCGCCATGCGCGGAGAGCGGATCCCCGGTCACCGTGTCAAGGCCGGACACCCCGGGTACACCAAACGTTCCCGGGGAAATGAGGATCCGACCGGATCGAGGAGAAAATGGACAGTGGGCTGCGCTGCCAGCTCGACGCCGGGGAAGCCATCGCGGTGCTCCGGCTGGACGGTGCGCTCTCGGTGAGGTCGGCCGCCGAGGCCCGGCGGGCGTTGCTCAAAGCGCTGTCGAACCACGACCGCCTGGTCGTGGACCTGTCCCGGCTGCGCCTGGACCACCCCTCCTGCCTGCAGCTCTTTCCCGCCGTGCTGGCGGGGGCGGGCGGGTGGCCGAGAGTGCGGCTCGCGCTGGCCGCCGCCAGCCCTCCCGTTGCCGCCGCCCTCGGCGCCGCCCGCGTGCCCCGTTGCGTCCCGTTGCACCAGTCGGTCGTCGCCGCGGTGGGGGCCATCGACGCCCGTCCCCCGTGCGTGCGGGCACAACGCGAGTTGCGCCCGGAGCCGGCTGCCGCCAAGCAGGCGCGGACGCTGGTCCGGGGCTGCTGCCACGACTGGGAGGTGGTCGACACTGTGTCGGTCGAACTGGTGGCCAACGAGCTGGTGAGCAATGCCGTCGAGCACGCCGAGAGCGCGAGCCGGCTCACCGTGGAGCTCAGGGGCCAATGGCTCGGCGTCCGGGTCAGAGACTGGAGCCGTGAGGTGGCCCGACTGCAGCCCGCCGATCCGTCGTCGCGGCGCGGGCGGGGCCTGCTGCTCGTCGCGGCATTGAGCGAGAACTGGGGGGTGTGGCCGCGAACCGACGGCAAGACCGTCTGGGCCGCCTGGCGCTCGCCGCCCGGTGGTCAGGCCCCGGCGGCCCGCTGGGCACGGGCGTAGGCCAACTGGAGGAAGTCCGCGCCGGTCAGGGCCGCGAACGCGCCCGCGACCAGACGGGTGGCCCTGGGGGCGAACACCAGCCCGGCGGTGAAGGCGGTGACCACCCACAGGTCCAGGCAGAACGGACAGGACAACAGCTCGCCCAGGCTGTGGCGCAGCCCGCCGGCGGTACGAACCTTCTCCACGACCTCGCCCGGGCCGCCGCTGTCGGCATAACGGGTGAAGGGGGCGCGCAGCGGGCTCGTCACCGCGTCCTTGCTCAGCGTGCGGGACAGCTTGTGAGTGCCCAGCGCCAGCACCGCGAGGTCGTCGGGGCGCAGCCGTTCCGGCAGGCGGCGTCCGGTCGCTGCGGCGACCGCGCCGACGACGCCGACGAGCAGCCCGTAGACCGCCATCACCGCGGTGTAGCCGGACAGGGGGCGCTCCGCGCCGTCCCGGTACGCCGCAGCCTCCCGAGCGCTCGCCCGGGCCGCCGCGGCAGCCTTCTGGCGGCCCGCCGCCGCGAGCCCGTGCAACGTCGTGCGCTCCGTCATCACGGGTGCGGGTTACCCAGACCGGCACCGCACAATCGTTTCGTCATGACCTCGCCGGGTATGCGAGCGGCAGCCGGGAGTGAGGGAGGACGGGTGTGAGAGCGCTGGTCTACCAGGGGCCGTTCGCGGTGTCGGTCGAGGACGTGCCTGAGCCGAAGATCGAGAAGCTGGGCGATGCCATCGTCCGGATCACGACGGCGAACATCTGCGGGTCGGACCTGCACATGTACGAGGGCCGTACCGACGTGGAGCAGGGCAAGATTCTCGGCCACGAGAACATGGGCGTCGTCGTCGACGTCGGGGCCGCCGTGGAGCGGGTCAAGGTCGGCGACCGGGTGTCGCTGCCGTTCAACATCGCCTGCGGCATCTGCCGCAGCTGTGAGCAGGGGCTGACGGGGTTCTGCCTGCGGGTCAACCCCGGCATGGCCGGCGCCGCCTACGGTTACGCGTCGATGGGTCCCTACGCCGGGGGCCAAGCGGAGTACCTGCGGGTGCCCTACGCCGACTTCAACGCCCTGCTGCTGCCCGAGGGCGACGAGCACGAGCTCGACTACACCATGCTCTCGGACATCTTCCCCACCGGCTACCACGGCACCGAGCTGGCCGGCGTGGCACCGGGTGACACGGTCGTCGTCTTCGGTGCCGGCCCGGTCGGGCTGTTGGCGGCCTACAGCGCGACCCTGCGCGGCGCGTCGATGGTGATGTGTGTCGACCAGATCCCCTCCCGGCTCGCACTGTGCGAGCAGATCGGCGTGATCCCGGTCAACCGGGCGGCCGGCGACGTGGTCGAGCAGGTCAAGGAGCTCACCGACGGGCAGGGCGCCGACAAGGGGGTGGAAGCCGTGGGCTATCAGGCGCACGATCCGCAGGGTGACGAGCAACCCGACATGGTGCTCAACGACCTCGTCGCCTGTGTCCGCTTCACCGGCGCGATCGGCGTCGTCGGGGTCTATGTCCCGGAGGACCCGGGCGCCCGCTCGGAGCTGGCCAAGCAGGGCAAGCTGCCCTTCGACATGGGTGCGTTCTTCCAGAAGGGCCTGCGGATGGCCAGTGGCCAGTGCAACGTCAAGGCGTACAACCGCCAACTGCGCGACCTCATCACCAAGGGCCGGGCCAGGCCCTCTTTCCTCGTCTCGCACGAACTGCCGCTCGAAGAGGCCCCGACCGGCTACGACCACTTCGACAAGCGCGAGGACGGCTGGACCAAGGTCGTGCTGCACCCGAGGGCGGCCTGAGCTGGCGGCAGGGCCGTGGGGGGCTGGACCGCTCACTGCCCATCCTCCGTGCTGGAGCTGGTCAACCCGCGCCGTACGGTGCCGGTCCACTACGACGACTACGGCATCTTCGCCTCGCCGCTGTCAGAGTTCCAGCGGGAGGTGCGGCGCCGCGGGCTCGCCGACCGGGTGACATACCTCCAGCGGGGGGCGGGAACTGCTCCTGAACCCGACCGAAGCCTGGCTGACGGCTCAGTCCCCCCCCAGGAGCCGGTCGAACTCGGACCGGAGGGTCTCATAGCACTCACAGGCGACGCGTTGCAGGCCAGGGCGGTCGATGATCGCAATGACCCCCCGGTTGTAGTGGATGAGTCCGGCGGACTGCAGCCCCCCGGCCACCTCGGACACGGTCGCCCGGCGAACTCCCAGCATCTGGGCCAGGAAATCCTGGGTCAGCTCGAACTCGTCGCGGCCCACGCGGTCCTGTGTGGTGAGCAGCCACCGGGCAGCGCGCTGCCCGGCGACGTGGACGCTGTTGCACGCCACGTTCTGCGAGAGCTGGACCATGGTGGCCTGGGTGAAGCGGTGCAGGGTCTGGTGCAGCGCGCCGTCGCCGACCAGCGCCGCGCGCAGCCCCTCGGCCGACAGCCGCGCGCTCGGGCCGGCGATCTGGCAGAACGCGGCGTTCGGGCTGGTGACCGCGCCGAGGAACACCGGCAGGCCCACCATCCCCTCGGTGCCGATGGTGCCGACCTCGACGGCGACCTCGCCGGCGACCAACGCCACCATGGAGAACACCGCGCCCAGCGGGAAGTACACCTGGTCGACCGGCTTCCCGGGCGCATAGACCTGGTCCCGCGGCGTGCTCTCCACCACCTCCAGCCGCGGCCGCAGCCGGTCGTACTCCGTGGCGGGCAGGGTCCGCAGGAGGGAATTGTTTCGGGGGTCGACCTCGGGCATGTCCGCGACCTCCTTCTCGGCCTCCGTTTCGGCGGTGGGAAGAATACCCGGACGCGTGCGAGCTATGTGCGGCAGCGGACATAGCCCTATCCTGGAGCGGTGTCGGTCGCCGGACCTGGAGGGCCTGTCGTGACGCCCTTCGGGGCCGTGGTCATCGTCGCCTCTCTCGGAGGCCTGGCCGCGGTGTCGACCGTGCTCTCGGACCTGCCGACCGAGTTCCCCACGCCGGTGTACGTCATGCAGCACGGCCGCCGCGGCGACCATCCGGAGCGGCTGGCGCTCCTGCTGGCGCGCCACAGCCGGCTGCCGGTCCGTACCGCCGCCGACAAGCAACCGCTGGAAAGCCCGGGCGTCAACGTCGTGCCCCACGGGCACGGCGCCATCGTCGACAGCGAGCGGTCGCTGCGGCTGGTCGAGGTCGACCACATGCGTCCGGGTGACGCCATGCTCGTGAGCGTGGCCGAGGTGCTCGGCCCGGCAGCCGTCGCCGTCGTGCTCACGGGCATGCTCAGCGACGGCGCAGCCGGTGTGCGGGCGGTGAAACGGCAGGGTGGCCGGGTGCTCGTGGAGGATCCCAGCACCGCCCGCGCCGGGGGGATGCCGTCGAGTGCCATCGCCACCGGTTGCGTCGACTTCGTGCTTCCGCTGCGGCGCATCGGCGGCGCGCTCGTCGCGCTGGCCATGGCCCCGGGTGGTGCCGACCTGCTCGCCGTCCCCACACCGTCCTGGGCGACGCTGCAGCCCTGAACCGCTGGTGGCTACGGATCCAGCCGCAGGAGGTTGCCCTCCCGCACGGCCGGCAGCGAGAGGGTTCGGTAGCCGCCGGCATCGAAGAGGACGACGAGGCTGTGGTTCTCGACGGTCTGCACCACGCCGCGGCCCCACTCGGGATGGTCGACCCGCTGACCGGGTGCCGGGTCGCCGGCAGCGCGGCTTCCGGGGTCGCCGGGCCGGCCGGCCTCGCAGTTGTCGCAATAGCCGCACGGCTCGTCGCGGCTCTCCCCAAGCAGCTCCAGCAGGGTGCGCCGGCGGCACCCCGTGCTTTGGGCATATCTGCGCACCAGCTCCACCCGGCCGCGTTGTCGTTCCCGGCGCCGTGCCACCACCTCGGCCGCGCGGTCGGCGAGCGCCCCGACCGGGCCTGGCGCGGGACCGGCCGCCCATCGCCGCCCGGTGAGCAGGCGGATCCCGCCGCAGGCGGTCAAGGCGGGGGCGGCGCGGGTGAGCAC
>JAVKSM010000089.1:3884-14003 GCA_039583705.1 Pseudonocardiaceae bacterium | reverse complement strand
GCACAAGGCCGCCGCGGCGCGCGGTCCGGGCCGCCCCGAGCACCAGCGCCGCGCACCACCACGGCTCGGTGGCATGCCGGCGCCCGACCCCGAGCACCCGGCCGGGCAGTGTCTGCCCCGAGTCCAGCAGCCGGACTCCGAGCAGGTCGGCGCACAGCCGGAAGTCCCGCTGCCGCAACGCGACCAGCGCACCCGGCGAGGCCACCCAGCGCGGCGGCACGAAACCGTCGGCTGCCAGGCCGAACGTCTCGAAGCGCCGCTCGGCCGCGACCAGGGCGAGCCCGGCCTCGTGCGACGGCAGCCGGGCCGGTCTGCCGATGCCGGAGCCGTTGCCGTGCGTGAGTCCGTAGCCGTGCATCACCACCGCGTCCCCGCCGGCCCGGCGGCCGCGCACCCAGTCCAGCGCGTCGCCGGATGGGTCCGGGCGCGGTGCCACCAGCAGCGAAAGGGCGACGCGCCGGGGGGCCAGCTCCGCCGCAAGGTCCAGGACGTGCGGTGTGGTGCCGAGGTCGAGGCCCGACAACGACACCACCAGTTGCGAACTCACGGATCCAGGACAGCGCGCCGAGGTGACGGCGAGCTGACCCTGCGGCGCCTGGTCGGCGAACGTCAGCCGGCGGGCTCTGTGGCTGGCTCTGTGGCGGGCTCGGCGGCTGGCTCTGTGGCGGGCCAGGCGGCGAAGGACCGGCCGGAGATCCGCTCGTAGGCCTCGACATAGCGGTCCCTGGTCGCGGCCACGACGGCGGCGGGCAGCGGCGGCGGGGAGGCGTCGCAGGCCCGGTCCCAGCCGGAGGCGGGCGAGGTCAGCCAGTCGCGCACGTACTGCTTGTCGAAGCTGGGCTGCGGCGCTCCGGGTGAGTAGTCGTCGCAGGGCCAGAAACGCGACGAGTCGGGCGTAAGCACCTCGTCGGCGAGCACCAGCCGGCCACCGGCGTCCAGGCCGAACTCCAGCTTGGTGTCGGCCAGGAGCAGGCCACAGGACGCGGCGTGCGCGGCAGCGCGGCGGTAGATCCGCAGGGTGGCGTCCCGCAGCCGGGCCGCGAGCTCGGGTCCGACGGCGTCGACCACGGCGTCGAAGCTCACGTTCTCGTCGTGCGCGCCGAGCTCCGCCTTGATGGCCGGCGTGAAGATCGGCTCCGGCAGCTTCGACGCCTCGGCCAGGCCCGGCGGCAGCGCCACCCCGCAGACCGCGCCGTCGCGGCGGTAGTCGACGGTGCCGGAGCCGGCGAGGTAGCCGCGCGCCACGCACTCGACGCTCACCATGTCCAGCCGGTGCACCAGCAGCGCCCGCCCGCGCACCTCGCGGGGGATCCGCGGGTCGTCGACCGGGCCGGCCAGGTGGTTGGGCACGGCGGCGAGCAGCTCGAACCAGAACACGCTCATCGCGGTGAGCACCCGCCCCTTGTCGGGCACCGGCGTGGCGAGCACGTGGTCGTAGGCCGAGATCCGATCCGAGGCGACGAACAGCAGGTGCTCGTCGTCCACGGCGTACAGGTCGCGGACCTTCCCGGACGCGACGTGCGGATAGTCGGCGAGGACAGCCACGGCAGCCCAGCGTAGGCGTGGCCGCCACGGCAAGGCCGTCCCGGGATGCTTCGCTTCCCGGGACGGTAGGTTGCTTGGGCCGGCGAAGCCGGCCCAAGCAACTGTCAGAGGATTGGGCGTGGTGCGTAGGCGGCGGCCTCGGGGTGGGCGGCGGCGACCTCGGCGACCCGGGCCACCACCGCGGCGACTTGGGCCGCTGCCGCCCCGGTGAATGCCAGCGGCTCCTCGGCCAGCGCCGCCACGGTCGCGGGCGGCAACCGGAGCCGGTCGTCGGCCGCCAGCCGGGCCAGCAGGTCGTTGCCCTCGCCGCCCTTCTCGCGCAGCTCCAGCGCGACGGCCACCGCGTGCTCCCTGATCACCTCGTGCGCCCTCTCCCGGCCGACACCCGCCCGCACCGCGGCCACGAGCACCGCGGTGGTGGCGAGGAACGGCAGGTAGCGGTCGAGCTCGCGGGCGATCACCGCCGGGTAGGCGCCGAACTCGTCGAGCACCGTGAGCATGGTCTCGACCAGCCCGTCGAAGGCGAAGAACGCGTCCGGCAGCGCGACCCGGCGCACCACCGAGTCCGACACGTCCCCCTCGTTCCACTGCCCGCCGGCCAGCTCGCCGACCATCCCCGCGCATCCGCGCAGCACCACCGCCAGGCCGTTGACCCGCTCGCAGGAGCGGGCGTTCATCTTGTGCGGCATGGCGGAGCTGCCGACCTGGCCAGGTCGGAAGCCCTCGGTCACCAGCTCGTGGCCCGCCATCAGCCGGATCGTCGTGGCCAGCGAGGACGGCGCCGCGGCCAGCCGTACCAGCGTCGCGAGCACCTCGTAGTCCAGCGAGCGCGGGTAGATCTGCCCGACGCTCGTGAGCACCCGGGCGAACCCGAGGTGTCGCGCGACCCGCCGTTCCAGTTCGGCGAGCGCGGCCGGGTCGCCGCCGAGCAGGTCGAGCATGTCCTGCGCGGTGCCGATGGGGCCCTTGATGCCCCGCAACGGGTAGCACGCGAGTAACTCGTCGAGGCCCTGGTAAGCCAGGAGCAGTTCGTCGGCCGCGGAGGCGAACCGCTTGCCCAGGGTGGTGGCCTGTGCCGCGACGTTATGGGTACGTCCCACCATCGCCGTGGTCGCGTGTTCGGCGGCGCGCCGGGCCAGCCGGGCCAGCAGGGCGACCACCCGGTCCCGGGCGTGGCGCAGCGAGTCCCGGATCAGCAGTTGCTCCACGTTCTCGGTGAGGTCGCGGCTGGTCAGTCCCTTGTGGATGTGCTGGTGGCCAGCCAGCTCGTCGAACTCCTCGATGCGGGCCTTCACGTCATGGCGGGTCACCCGTTCCCGCGCAGCGATCGATTCCAGGTCCACTCTGGACCGCACGCGGCGGTAGTCGTCGAGCACGCCGTCGGGGACTTCGACGCCCAGCTCGCGCTGCGCGGCGAGCACCGCCAGCCACAGCTCCCGCTCCGCGCGGACCCGGTGCTCCGGGGACCACAGGTCGACCAGCTCCGGGCTGGCGTAGCGGGCGGCCAGGACGTTGGGTATCACCGCGTGAGCCTACGCGCCAGGGCGGCGAGCGGGAGGCTGGCGTCGGCGGCGAGGTGGGGTCATTCCGTGAGCACCGCCGCCCGCCCGTCGACGAGCGTGCGGGCTTCCTCGTCCACCGAGTAGATACCCAGCTCGGCGCGCCGGTCGGGGTCCAGGAAGTCCAGTGCGAGCCGGCGAGCCAGCCAGTCCATGACGCTGGACGCCTCGGGGATGTCGGGATCGTCGGTCAGGCCCATCGGCTCGAACCGCATGTCCTTGAGCTTCGACACGATGGTCTCCACCGGCACGGCGTACTGCAGAGCGAGCGAGAGCACGATGGAGAAGGCGTCCATCAACCCGCACGCCGTGCTACCTCCCTTGCCCCACTTCGCGAACACCTCCCCGACCGAGCCGTCCTCGAACCGGTTGGCGGTCACGAACAGGTCGGCGTCGTTCACGCTCGCGGAGTGCGTGTACCCGGCGCGACGCTGCGGCAGGCGTCGGCGGCTGACCTGGAGTTTCACGATCCGCTCCCTCCGAAACACAAGCTGTGGTGTCTCACATTGTTGTCACTACTACATGTAGTCCAGACCGTAGCGCAGCCCACCGACAACCTCGGTGATGCCACGCCGGAGCAAGCTGACGACCGTCGCGCTCCAGCCCACACTCGATCAGCTCCTGAGTTGCGATCTTGTTACATCGCGTGACCGCCGCTGTGGCCGGCGAGGTCAACCGATCAATACCTTCGGTTGATCACGGCCGCTTCCAAGTGCGGCACGACCCGCCGTGACCGGGTCAGGGCATAGTCGACGATCTCTTGACGACGATCACCGCGCAGCGCTGTCGCCATGTCCCGCAACCGGTTGACGGTTTCCCCGAGGCGGCAGCCGTCCCCGGCCAAGTTGGCGCGCAATCGGAACCAGTCGTCCTCGCAACCCTGCCCGAACAGCTCACCGGGCAACAGCGCCACCCCGCTTTTCGGGTCGTCCTCGCCGTAGTACAGAAATACCGCATGCGCGTCGACGCTCGACCGGACCGCATCACCAAACAGGCTGCGACGGATACGCAGCGGCACATACCAACCGCCCTGCGGCTGGTCGATGCGGAACACCTCACATCCGAGCTGGCGGTTCAGCGTGTCGACACCGTCCGGTAGTGCCCGAGAGCCCGGCGCAGCTTGAGGTTCGCGGTAGTGGCGAAGGCGACCCGGCCGGTCGGCAGCGCAAAGGTCTTCGACGGCGTGATGACCGACACGCACCACGGGGCGATGCCCGGCGCGGCGCCAATCGGCGTCGGCTCGACGTTCTCGGCCAGGTACGAGCCGGCGTAGACGTCATCGCCGATCACGTAGACGGGATTCGAGCCGCTGGCCCTATTGTGCTTCACTACGGCGGCGGCTATACTGTACGCCTGCTCGCGGGTCAGCACCCGACCGTCCATGTTGTTGACCAGCGGCAGGTAGATTGCCCGGCCAGTCACATGCATCGTGTCGGTCAACCAGGACATTACGGTATCGCCGTTCAACTCGTGCTCGACGTGGATGATGCCACCGAACACGGGTGGGATCAGGCGCAACGACTGGTAGTAGCCGGTGGGAGCCAGGATGACGCCACCTTGATGGTGAAGTTCCTCGAACTCACGTCTGCACATAATTGCCATACAAAACGCGAGAAACACGCCCTTGGCGCCGCCGGAAAAGACGAGAAGGTCATCCAGCACGGATGGGATGCCCAGCCGCCGGAAGTGTGCGCACGCGAAGGCACGCGCCTCGTCGTCGTAACCGGATGACCCGCCCCGGTACGACCCTAGCTGGTGCGGCCGGGATCGCCCCTAGCGTGGGCACACATCCGCCAGCTCCTCATACCGGCATGGCTCACCGCCTGTTTGCGGCCGAGAACCGCACTTCTCCTCGCGTGCTGGACCACGGCGAAGCCGAAGGCGTAGGGGGAGAGATAGCACTCCGGTCCCGCCGTGAAGCCACCAGGCAAGCAGGATGCGCGCGGGTGTGATAGCTTTTGTCCTCGCTCCACACCTACGGCAAACATGGCGCCTAGTCAGGCCAGTTAAGCTGCATGTCTTCGTGCCGTATGAGGAGAGCCAGGAGCAGGGGGCCATGGCACGCGAGCCAGCCGAGGTCGCCGAGCGGCGACGAGCCCTCGGGCGTAGTCTCGCCACCTTCCGCCGTGCTGCCCAGCTCACCCAGGCTGAACTGGCTCGCCGACTCCATTACCAGCGCGCCTCGCTGTCCAACATCGAGAATGGCCACCAGCCCAGCACCCGCCAGTTCTGGCAGCGGGCCGACACCGCGTTGGCCGCGGGCGGTGTCCTGCTCCGCGACTATGATGAACTGGTCGCCGTCAAGCAGGCCCACCAGGCCGCTCGGACCCACCGCGGGCCCATTGGGCAGCAGGGCCAGATCGGAAGCCTGAGCGACGAGAGCCTTGA
The DNA here is from genome assembly GCA_039583705.1 of Pseudonocardiaceae bacterium. GTDB lineage: Bacteria > Actinomycetota > Actinomycetes > Mycobacteriales > Pseudonocardiaceae > JAVKSM01. The sequence goes on along the minus strand of JAVKSM010000089.1, from coordinate 8,511 downwards.
GCTGACGTCGCTGTTAGCTGGACTCACCACCCATCGCCTCCCTTTGTTCGATTCCGGCGAGGACGTTTTCCATATCGGTATTTCCGCAAGCACCGGTGAGTCACTGAACGCGAAGGTTGACTTACTGCTGCAATTGTTTCTGTACCTCGATAACGAACTCGGCGGCAACATCCTCTACCTGCCGCTCTCGCGATACGTCGCCCGCCTGGCCGTCACCGTGGAGAGAGACCCGGGTCTCGGCTTGGCGGCCTTCGGTCAACTGAGTCAGATGGTGGGCTGGCTAGCGTTGGATGCGAATCGTCACGGACGGGCGCGGCGCTATTTCACGACGGCTCTTTATGTCGCGCATGAAACTGACGACCCACGGCTGGCGGCCAGCGCGCTTGCCTACATAAGCCTGCAAGAGACGTATCGAGAGCGTTTCGGCTCGGCGCTCTCGCTGGCTGAGACGGCCCTTGCGACGGGCAACGGCAACCTCACGCCGCTCACCAGGACGATGCTCAGCACTCGCCTCGCGCGAGCATATGCTGGAGTCGGCAACGCCACACGCTGTCTTGGGGCGCTCGACCAGGCGCACGCCGTGTTCAGCGACGCGGGCAGCGACCAGGAACCGTTGTGGATCTCCTATGTCGATCGGATTGAGGTCGCGGCGCAAGTAGGCGCCTGCTACCTCGACCTGGGAATGACGACCAAGGCGTCCGCCTCTTTGATCCGCGCGCTTGACCTACTCCAGGCGGATGCTCCGCACCGCGTTCGTGACCGGGTGCACTATCTTTCACGTCTCGCTAAGTGCTTTCTGCTTGACCGGGAAGTCGAGCGGGCCTGTGAAGTGGCGGCCGAGGCCGTGACGCTCAGTGGCGCCATTGGCTCGGCTCGGGTCACAGAGCGACTCAAGGAGTTTACCGATGCCCTGAAGCCGTTTGAGCACAACAAAATGGCTCAGGAGTTCCACGAGCTGTTTGCGTCGAAAATCGGAGAAGACTCGTGACCAGCTATTCTTGCCTGCCCTGACCGAACACTGCGCGGATCAAAACCGGCGTGTCCGTCAAATCCGGGACAACTGCGTCAGCCTGCGCGCTCGTGAGTTCATCAATCGAACTGCTGCCAGTGGCCACGCCGACCGAACGGACGCCGACCTCACGTGCGGCGGCGATATCAAGCGGGGTATCACCAATAATGATCACTCGCTGACCTGGGAACTGCACCCGGTACTTTTGTTCGGCTCGCTGCCATGCCTGCCGGATCAGCGGCGGCCGGCTGTTCCCGTCTGATCCGTAGCCGCCCACTTCGAAGTCCAATCGATCCGCCAGGTCGAACACTTCCAGTTTTGTCATGGCAATTGGCTTGATGTTTCCGGTCACGATGGTCTGTACGATCCCCTCACGAGCCAGAGCAGTAATCGCTTCCGGTACACCCGGCAGCCGCTGCCCGGCACTACGCATGCGACCACGCAGCTCGTTCGCCGCGACCGCCAGCGCGGCGTAGAAGTCATCGAGCTTGTCCTCGGGGTAAGCAATGTCGTGCACGGCGAGCGTGCCCATGAGGATGGCGCGTTCGGTGCATCCCGTCATGTCGGCGACTTCTCGAAGCGGCTGACCCGTGACCGAGGCGAACGCCGTGGCATAAATCTCCCGACTCACCGGACCGACATCGACCAACGTATGGTCAACATCCCAGAGGATGAGGGCGGATCCGTGTTGGCCTGTCACCCACACATGATCCCACGAGAGTGGGGGAGCCTGACTCGGGAGACAAGCCTCGATCCGTCCTGACCACGTCCAGGGTGTGCCGTGCTTGGATGGAACTCCGTGTACCCCATCGACCTGCGCTCCGACACGCTCACCACGCCGACCCCGGCGATGCGGGCGGCCATGGCCGGGGCGGAGGTCGGGGACGACGTGCTCGACGGCGACCCGACGATGGCGGCGCTGCAGGAACGCGTCGCCGGGCTGCTCGGCGTCGACGCGGCGCTGTGGGTGCCCAGCGGCTGCATGGGCAACCTCGTCGCGCTCATGCTGCACCTGAGCCCCGGGGACACCTTCCTCGCCCCGGAGCACGCGCACGTGCTCGACGCCGAGCTGGGAGCCCCGGCCTGGCTGGCGGGCGGGATGCCACGGCCGCTACCCCACGACGCCGGCCCCGGCCGCCCGTCTCCGCAGGCGGTGACGGCCGCCGCCGGCCTGCCCGGGCCGTACTACACGCTGCGGACCGCCCTGCTGTGCCTGGAGAACACCCACAACGCCGCGGGCGGCGCGGTCACGACCACCGGGCAGCACGCCGCGCTGGTCGCCGCCGCCCGCGCCTCGGGGCTGGCCGTGCACCTGGACGGCGCCCGGATCTGGAATGCCGCGGTCGCGCTGGGAGTGCCGCCGCGGGTGCTGGTCGCGGGCGTCGACACCGTCCAGGTGTGCCTGTCCAAGGGCCTCGGCGCGCCCGTCGGCTCGCTGGTCGGCGGGTCTGCGGCGTTCGTCGCGGAGGCGAGGCGGGTCCGCAAGATGCTCGGCGGCGGGGTGCGCCAGGGCGGGGTGCTGGCCGCCGCCGGGCTGGTGGCGCTGGGCAATGTCGAGCGGCTGGCCGAGGACCACGCGAAGGCGGCCGCGCTGGCGGACGGGCTCCGCGAGCAGGGCTGGGACGTCGACGAGCCCCAGACGAACATCGTGCTGGCCGCGGTGCCCGACCTCGCCGCCACCCTCGCCGCCCTTCAGGCGGCCGGGGTACGGGCGTCGCCGATGGCCGGCCGGATGCGCTTCGTCACCCACGCCGACGTCACCCACGCCGACGTCACCGAGGCCCTGGACCGGATCGCCCGGAGCGGGCCACAGCCCCGGTAAATCAGGTCACAGCCCGGCCCTCGGGTCACAGGCTCGGTGATCGGCTCACAGCCCCGGTCGTCGGCTCACCGGTCGGTAACCAACGCTCCAGCCGTCGCAGCGCCTCGGTGATGTCGGCGCCCGCCCCGGCAAAGGACATCCGCAGGAACCGCGGCCCGTCGACGGTGTCGAAGTCGACGCCCGGGGCGACCGCGATCCCGGTCTCGGCGAGCATCCGGGCGCAGAACGCCATCGTGTCCTCGGTGAGGTGCCCGACGTCGGCGTAGACGTAGAACGCGCCGTCCGCGGGCGCGAGCCGGTCGATCCCCAGCGCCGGCAGCCCGTCGAGCAACAGCGCGCGGTTCGCCGCGTAGCGCATCACGTGCCCGTCGACCTCCGCGATGGCGGCCGGGTCGAACGCCGCCAGCGCGGCGTGCTGCGGCAGCGCGGGAGGGCAGATCGTGAAGTTCCCGGCCAGCGCCCCGACGGCCCGCCGCAGCCGTTCCGGCACGAGCAGCCACCCCAGTCGCCAGCCGGTCATCGAGAAGTACTTGGAGAAAGAGTTGACGACGATCGCCTCGCGCGAGGTCTGCCACGCCGAGCTGGGCGCGGGGGCCGTGCCGTGGGGTGGGCCGTAGGTGATGCCGTGGTAGACCTCGTCGCTGACCAGCGCCACCCCGTGCGCTTCGCACCAGCGCGCCAGGGCCGCCAGCTCCGCAGGCGCCAGCATCGTTCCGGTGGGGTTGGCCGGGCTGGCGACGACCAGGCCGGCGATCGGCGGGTCCAGCTCCTCCAGCATCGCCACACTGGGTTGGAACCGGGTGGCCGGCCCGCACGGCAGCTCGACGACCTCGCAGCCCAGCGCGGTGAGGATGGTGCGGTGGCAGGGATAGCCGGGGCGGGCCAGGGCCACCCGGTCACCGGCGTCGAACGCGGCGAGGAACGCCAGCAGGAAACCCCCCGACGAGCCCGTGGTGAGCACCACGTCCGCCGCGGCGCAGTCGATGCCGTAGCGGGCCGCGGCGAAGGCGGCGATGGCGGCACGCAGTGCCGGGACACCCAGCGCCTCGGTGTACCCGAGCACCTCGTGCCCGAGCGCCTCGGCGGCAGCCACCCGCACGGTGGCCGGAGCGGGCGTGGCGGGTTGGCCGGCGGAGAGGTTGACCACATCGCCCCGGGTGCGGGCGCGCAGCGCGGCGGCGGCCCACACGTCCATCACGTGGAACGGCGGGACGGCCGCGCGGGCGGCGACCCGGAGCCGGGCGTCGAGCGGGCTCACACCCGCCAGCCTGGCACGTCCCCGCGGCCTCGTGCCGTGACCGTCGCGCTCGCTCAGCTGGAGCACCCGAACCCCGTTGCGCCGTGCCGCCGGTCAGACCCCGCCGGTCAGACGTCGCCGGTCAGACGTCGATGGTGACCTCGCAGGACCAGGTGCCGTCGCCGTCGTCGAAGCGCAGCCCGTGCAGGGCTGTCGCCTTGGGTGCGGCACCGCAGAGCGGCACCGAGTCGACGGCGGCGAGGTGTAGCCGCAGCCGCAGCCCGCCCTCGGCCGGCGTCACCTCGGTGTGTACCGGAACGCCACCCTGGGTGTCCAAGACGTAGATCACCTCATCGAGCGCGGCGACCAGCACCTCCTCGTCGGTCTGCGCGGCGACGTCGGCCGTGACGCTCCACTGCGGACGCCGGCCCGAGGTGTCGGCGAAGCTCTCGACCAGGCCGGCCACGGCCTCGGCGATGCACTCCTCGCGGGTGGGCGCCCACGCCTGCACCCGGATGTCCGCAGTGTGCGGCAGGCCGCGATGGCCCCGGGCGGCACC
>JAVKSM010000089.1:0-3784 GCA_039583705.1 Pseudonocardiaceae bacterium | reverse complement strand
CCCAGCGGGACCAGCCGGGCCACCCGGCGGCACAGGCCGCCGCCCTCGGCGGCCTCGACCACGGCGGTGACGTCCTTGTAAGCCGCCGGCGCCTCCTCGGCCAGACCGCGCAACGACGCCCCCCGCACGGCGATCCCACGCTGCTCCAGCTCGCGACGGAGCTGCCCGCCGCCGACCGAGCGCGCCGCCTGATGGCGGCTCTGCGCGCGTCCCGCGCCGTGACAGGTTGACGCCCACGCCCCGCCCCCGCGCACCCCGGCCAGCAGGTAGGAGGCGGTGCCCATCGACCCCGGCACCAGCACCGGCTGGCCGACCGGACGCAGGTCGGGCGGCAGCTCGGGATGGCCGGGCGGCAGCGCGCGGGTCGCCCCTTTGCGGTGCACGCACAGCCGCCGTGGCGCCCCGTCCACCTCGTGGATCTCCAGCTTGGCCAGGTTGTGCGACACGTCGTAGACCAGCTCCAGGCCCCGGCCGGTGGCCCGCCGGAACACCCGGGCGGCGGCATCACCCAGCAGTTGGCGGTTCGCGCGCCCGTAGTTGGCGGCCGCCGCCATCGCGCCGAGGTAGGCGCGACCTTCCGCCGAGTCGACCGGGGCGCACGCCAGTTGCCGGTCCGGCACGCTGATCCCGTAGCGCGGCATCGCCTGGTCCATGATCCGCATGTGGTCGGTGCAGATCTGGTGGCCCAGCCCCCGCGACCCGGAGTGGACCATGACGCAGACCTGCCCGGCGTGTACCCCGAAGACCTCCGCGCTCGCCTGGTCGTAGACCTCCTCGACGGCCTGCACCTCCAGGAAGTGGTTGCCCGACCCGAGGCTGCCGACCTGCCCCAGCCCGCGGTCGACGGCACGAGCGCTCACCTGCGCCGGGGCGGCGTCGGACACCGCGCCGCCGTCCTCGCAGCGCTCCAGATCCCGCGGTTCGCCGTGCCCGCGCTCGACGGCGTAGCGTGAGCCGTGCAGCAGCACCCGCTCCAGCTCCGCCGGCCCGGACAACGTCCACACCGCGCCCCGCCCGGCACCGCGGGGCACCGCCCGGTCCAGCCCGTCCATCACCTGCTGCGCCAACCGGCCGAAGTCGTCCCGGTGCAGGTCCGCAGTCAGCAGGCGCACCCCGCAGGAGATGTCGAAGCCCACCCCGCCTGGCGACACCACGCCACCCTGCTCGGCGTCGGTGGCTGCCACCCCGCCGATCGGGAAGCCGTAGCCCCAGTGCAGGTCCGGCATCGCATAGGAGGCGCCGCGGATGCCCGGCAACGTGGCGACGTTGGCCACCTGCTCCAGTGCGGCATCGGCCCCGGTGTCAGGCAGCAACGACCGGGACGCGAACACCACTCCCGGCACCCGCATCTCGCCGTGCCGCTCGATCCGGAAGCGGTACGGCGCCTCCTGCACGACCTGCATGTCCGCCACCTTGCCCGCCACCTTGCCCGCCACCTTGCCCACCACCTTGCCCACCACCTTGCCCACATCGTCGTTGAGCAGACCGGGACACCGAAACTTCTCGTCGAGCAGACCGGGGGCACCGAACACGACCCCGACGGTGGCCGCCGGTCCGCACCCGGGTGAGGCGGATACCGCGACCGGCGGCGGGGTACGCGAGGGCGTCGACCCGATCGAGGCCAAGCGGGGGAGCCGAAGACCACCAGTTCGAGAGGAGCCACCGTGAGATCTCTGTGGAAGGCGCTTTTCGCCGGAGCCGCCGCCGGCGCGGCCGGCACGTCCGCCCTCAACCTGCTGACGTACATGGACATGGCGGTGCGGGCCCGGCCGGCGTCGAGCACGCCCGAGGACACCGTCGAGCGGCTCGCCGGAGCCGCCGGCATCAGGATTCCTGGAGAGGGTGAGACACGCCGGAACCGCGTGTCCGCCCTGGGAGCACTGGCTGGGATCGCGACCGGGGTGGGTGTCGGCGCGCTGGCCGGCCCGCTCGCGGCGAAGCTGCGTCTGCCGCTGCCGGCGCTGTCGGTGCTGCTCGGCACGGCTGCGATGGCCGGAAGCAACGTGCCGATGACCGCCCTGGGGGTGACCGACCCGAGAACCTGGGGCGCCGTCGGCTGGGCCTCCGACGTCATCCCGCACGTGGCCTACGGCACGGTCACCGCGGCCGTCGTCACCGCCCTCACCGCCGACTGAGCCCGACGGAGGCCACCCCGCCTTCCCGAGCGCTGTCCGGAACGGCCGGCTCGCCCGGCGTCCCCGGTTTACCCGAGCGCTGTCCGGCACGGCCGGCTCGCGCCCCGCATCCTCCGGTTACCGACCCACCACGGTGGGTACAGCCCTATCCAGCAGTCAGGCAAGCCAGCCGCCACGGAAGGACGTGGAAGCGATGGTCGGCTGCGATCCGGGCGAGCTGCGCCCTCCGCTGTTCGCGGACCGCCGGGAGGCCGGCGCCAGGCTGGGCGCCCGGGTGCGGGAGTTGGTCTGGTCGGATCCGGTGGTGCTGGGCCTGGCTCGCGGGGGGGTGCCGGTCGCGGCGGTCGTCGCCGAGGCCATGGCGGCGCCGCTGGAGGTGGCGGTGGCCCGCAAGATCGGGGCGCCGTGGCAGCCCGAGTTCGGGTTGGGCGCGGTGACCCCCGACGGCCCGGCCTGCTACGACGAACCGAGCCTCGCCGCATTCGGGTTGACCCCGCAGGATCTGCGCGCTGACTGCGAGCGGGAGCGGGCCGAGGCCCGCCGCCGGCTGGACCGCTACCGGGAGGGCCGCGACTCGCTGCCGGTCGCCGGCCACGACGTGCTGCTCGTCGATGACGGCCTGGCCACCGGGGTGACCGCCCGGGCGGCGCTGCACCAGCTACGCGCGGTGGGACCGCGCCGGCTGGTCTTCGCCGCCCCGGTGTGCGCGAGGGAATCCGCGGACGCGCTGCGGCGCGAGGCCGCCGACGACGTGGTGTGTGTGGCCGCGCCGGCCCGTTTCGGCGGGGTGAGCCGGTGGTACCGCGACTTCCGGCAGACCAGCGACGAGGAGGTCCTCGCCGCGCTGGCCGCCGGCCGGGCGCGGCCGCCGATGGAACGGGCATGACGGACTGCCTCGTCGGTGCCAGATCGCGCTGCCGTTTCTCGCCCTTCGAGCGTCGCGCGGGTCAGGGCGCCGAGCCGCCACCACCACCCGCGCCGCCGCCGACGCTGGCCGCGGTCAGCACGACGGCAGCGTCCGGTTCCGCCGTGTGGTAGGCGAAGCTCTCCTCCAGGTAGAGCGCGACGGTGTCGGCGTCGTGGTGGCTGTAGCCGATTGACAGGTCCTGCCCCACGTCGAGCAGGAAGTCGCCGCCCCGGCGGCTCAGCACGACCGCGCCGTCCAGGCCCGGCGCCCACACGACCTCCCCGTCGAGGATCCGGCGGAGGTGGTCGAGCAGCAGGTAACCGCCGTGCTCGGTGGCCTCCACGATGCGGGTGTAGCCGGTAGGTCCGATGGCCAGCGCGTAAGGACCCTCGATGCCGGCACAGCGCAGCGTGTCGACCGCCCGGGCGACCACGCCGGGGTAGCCGTGGGCCTCGGTGCCGAGCTCGATCCCCGGGTGCCGTGAGGTGTCGGCGATCCCCGCCATCCCGGCGGCCGGCCAGCCGTGGAACACCGCTCGGTTCTCGATCTCGGCGGCGACCCGGGCCCCGCGGTCGAGATCATCGAGATCGAGGTCGACCGCGCCCCGCTCGGCGTCCTCGATCTCGCTGCGGGCGAGGATGAACGGCACCCGGAACTCCGCCAGCGGCAGGACCCGACGCTGCCGGGCCACCACCGCCTTACCCGCGACACCGGACGGCGGGTCCAGCGGGTCGACGCGCCC
>JAVKSM010000088.1:0-14007 GCA_039583705.1 Pseudonocardiaceae bacterium | reverse complement strand
CGCCGGCTGGGAGCTGCCGGAGCCCGCCGTCGCCCGGCTGGTGGAGCTGCGCCGGGCGCTGCGCGAGCTGGCCGCCGGACGGGACGGAGTGGCGCTCGAGGTCAAGCCGGCGAGCGTCGCGGTGCACGTGCGCCGGGCCGATCCGCAGGTCGGCAGGCAGGTGATGGATGCGGTGCGGGCCGGCCCGGCGCGGTGGTCCGGGATCACCGTCACGGAAGGGAAGGCTGTCATCGAGTTGGCGGTGGTCCAGACCGACAAGGGTGCGGCCCTCGCGTTGCTCCGTGACCGCTGCGGCGCCGACGCGGTGCTCTTCGTGGGCGACGACGTCACCGACGAGCGGGCGTTCACGCGGCTGTCCGGAGCGGACGTCGGCGTCAAGGTCGGCGAAGGGGCGACCGCCGCCGGTTACCGCCTCCCGGGCCCCGCCGACGTCACCACGCTCCTCGAATGCCTCGTGGCGCAGCGGCGGTCCCCGTGACGCCGGCCGGCGAAAGCGCCGCTCCCCCTGACCCCGGCCAACCAGCCGCTCGCGGGGTTCTCACACCCGGGGCGGGGCGCTGCTGGAGCGGACCTGCAGTTCGGTGGGCAGCGTCAGCGTGCGGGGGCAGACCCGCTCGCCGCGGTCCAGCAGCAACTGGCCGGCGACCCGGCCCTTCTCCCGCACCGGCTGACGCACCGTCGTCAGCCCCACCCGCTCGGACTCGGTGATCCCGTCGAACCCGGTGACGGTGAGATCCTCGGGCACCCGCACGCCGAGGCGGCCGGCGTGCTGCAACGCCCCGAGCGCCAGGATGTCGGAGGTGCACACTACAGCGGTGAGCCCAGGGTGCCCGCCCAGCAGGGCCTCGGCCGCCGAGACACCCGCCGCGACAGTGTGGTCGAAGCGCTCCACGACGGGCACCCTCCCCCAGTCCAGACCAACCTCGGCGAGCCCGGCCTGCAACCCGGTCAGCCGGCTGCGCTGCACGTGGTAGTGCGACCCGGCCTGCCGCTGCGGAGAGGCGAACCCGTCGTGGCGCTGCTTGGTCAGGCGCATGCAGATCACCCCGATCCGGCGGTGGCCGAGCCGGCACACGTGCCGCGCCAGGCCCAGCATCGCGGCGTGGTCGTCGATCCCCACCACGTCGACGTCGTCGATCCGGGACGGCTGGTCGCACACCACCGTGGGCACCGGCCGTTGCAGCACCGCCCCGAGGTGCGGGTCGTCGTCCGGCATCGAGTAGACGACGAATCCGTCGACGCCGGCCCGGTGCACCGCCGCCACGTCGGTCCGCTCCGGGCTCACCGGCACCAGGAGCAGCCCCTGGCCGGCATCCTCGCAGGCCAGCGCCAGTCCCTCGAGGAACCCGACAGCGGCTGGGTCGCGGAAGGCGTAGGAAAGCGCCTCGGTCAGCAGCAGTCCGACGGCACCGGCCTTGCGGGTGCGCAGCGAGCGCGCCACCGGGTCCGGTCCCGGATAGCCCATGCGCTGCGCGGTCTCCAGCACCCGCTGGCGTAGCTGCGGCGAGAGCTGGTCGGGACGGTTGTAGGCGTTGGAGATGGTGGTGCGGGACACCCCCAGCTCAGCGGCGACCGATGCCAGTGTCGCCGGGCGACGAGAGGGTGACGGCGACATGTCCGCGACGGTAACGGTTCAGTAGAGGCCCCGGAAGCCTGCCGGCAGTGCCGGGAGCGAGCACCGGCGGCGCGGAAAGCTGCTGGGAGCTACCCGGCCGGGAGCTTACCCCGGCCGGGAGCTACCGCATCGGCCGCGACCAGTTGGTCGGCCCGCGTCGCGGCACCGGCACCCGGACGTTGGCCCCACCCTGACGTCGGCCCTCGTAGAGCGCCTCGGCCTGTTCGGCGATCTGACGGGTCACGCACGGCCACTTCGCCGCGCTTCCGGCGGAGTCGCGGCATTCCCAGCATCGGCCGTTGCGGTCGGGCACATGCTCGACGAGCAACCGCTGCCACAGGTCTGGCATGTCCGCGAGGATGACAGCGATGGCCACGGCGGAAACCTCCTCCGGAAGATCAGTGCGGGCATCCTGCACCCAGCGTAACCGGGCCGCGCGCAGGCGCGCCGACCCCGTTCGGTCCACTGTGGAGGACCGCTTGTCACACCGGCCGCAACGGCTCGTGCGGTGGCGCGGGAAGCTCCGCCCGGACCGGGTCGCCCGGCCGGACCGTGCCACCGCTCACCACGACACTCATGACGCCTGACTTGCGCACGAGGTTGCCCTCGGCATCACGGCCGAGCACTGCCGCCATGAGGCCGGACTGGAAGTGGTCGAGCTGTACGCAGGGATTGCGCAGGCCCGTCACCTCGACGACGGCATCCTCGCCGAGGTGGAGCCGGGTGCCGGTCGCCAGCCCGAGCAGGTCGATGCCCCGGGTGAGGACGTTCTCGCCGAGGTCTCCGGCGGTCACCACGAACCCGGCGACCCGCAGTTCGTCGTGAAGCTCGGCGTGGACGAGGTGCACCTGGCGCAGGTTCGGCTTGGTCGGGTCACGCGCCACCCGGGAGCGGTGCTGAACCAGCTCGCCGAGGTGCGCGTCACCCTCCACCCCCAGGCCCGCGAGCAGCCGGATGCTCTCGCGACAGGGCTTGCTGAAGGTGTGCCCGACGCTGCGGCTGACCGCCACGACCTGCGCTGCCACGGCCGTGATCCTACGGCAACCGGCCAGCCCATCCCTCCACTATGGACAGCCGCCTCCGGTGGCCCCGGGCCCGCTTCCCGGCTCTGAGGTCGGCCCGATGAGCCGAGCGGCGCTACGAGGGTGACCAGGAGTGATGACGCTCGCCGGCGAGGGTCCCTCGGACCGTCCAGCGACGCCCGCCGTACCCTCGGTGCGGTCCTCCTCCCGCGCACAACCCCCGGGGGAGCCGGTTCGTTGTAACCGCGACACGGAAGTTGATTCCAGCGTCCGGGAGTTGCCTGTGGTCCTCGTGGTGGACGAACGCGGCGGAGCCGACGTTACCTCGTGCGTCCGGTCGCTGACCAACCCACTCGAACGTTGGGCCTCCTCCCGCGCTCCGGAGCGCGCCTTCACCTTCATGGACTACGCCGCCGACCGTGAGGGCGTCGCCCGCAGCCTGACCTGGGCTGACCTCGACCGGCGGGTGCGCGCGGTCGCGGCTACCCTGCAGCGGGTGGCAGTGCCCGGTGAGCGCGCCGCGATCCTCGCCCCCAATGGCCTGGAGTACGTCGTCGGCTTCCTCGCGGCGATCCACGCCGGGCTGGTGGCCGTGCCGCTGTTCGGTCCGGAGCTGCCCGGTCATGCCGACCGGTTGGAGTCGGTGCTCGCCGACTGCGAACCTGCCTGCGTGCTCACCACCTCGGCGACCGCCTGCGCGGTGCGGGCCTTCCTCGAGGTCCAGCACGGCGCCCGGCCACGCGAGGTGGTGCTTGTCGACGCCGTCTCCGATGCTCTCGCCGACGAGTGGGTGTCCCGCCCGGCCGACCTCTCCGACGTCGCCTACCTGCAGTACACCTCGGGCTCGACGCGCACCCCCGCCGGCGTGGTCATCACCCACCGCAACGTGGTGGTCAACGCCAACCAGATCGCCGACGCCTACCAGATCGCCGCCGACCGCTCGACCATCGTGGTCTGGCTGCCGCTGTTCCACGACATGGGGCTGGTGCTCTCGGTCGCGGTGCCGCTGGTGCTCGGCGTGCCCTCGGTGCTCATGGACCCCATGGCCTTCGTCAAACGTCCGGTACGCTGGCTGCGGATGCTCAGCGAGCACTCCGGCGGCGTCACCGCCGCACCCAACTTCGCCTTCGAGTACTGTGTGCGCCGCGTCAAGGAAGCCGACCGTGCGGAGCTGCGGCTGCAACGGGCCGCGGTGCTCATCAACGGCAGCGAGCCGGTCCGACCGGGAACGATCGAGCGCTTCGCGCAGGCCTTCGGTCCCTGCGGCCTGGACCCCACGGTCCACCGGCCCTCCTACGGCCTCGCGGAGGCCACCGTGTTCGTCGCCGCCAGCGGCCCCGCCGTCGTGCCTCGCGCCACCTGGTTCGACACCGAGCTGCTCGCGGCGGGCACCGCGGTGCCCGCCGTTGGCACCGGCGGCAGCCTGCTGGTTTCCTGCGGCGCCCCCGAGGGGCAGCATCTCGCGATCGTCGACCCGGCGCAGCGCCGGCGCCGGCCGGACGGGCAGGTCGGCGAGATCTGGCTGCACGGCGCGAACGTCGGAGCCGGCTACTGGAACCAGCCGGAGGCCTCGGCCGCGACCTTCGGCGCCCGGTTGGCGGACGGCGACGACCTCCCGCCCGGTCCCTGGCTGCGCACCGGCGACCTGGGCGTGGTGCACGAGGGTGAGCTCTACATCGTCGGGCGGATCAAGGATCTGGTCATCATCGACGGCCGCAACCACTACCCGCAGGACGTCGAGGCGACTGTGGAGGCCGCACACCCCGCGATCCGGCCGGGATACGTCGCCGCGTTCTCGGTGCCGACCGACGAGGGCGAGGGCCTGGTGGTCGTCGCCGAGCGGGCGCACGAGGCCGGGCCGGGCCTCGAGCCGCGCGCGGTGGCGGCGACGGTGCGCCGGGCGGTCGCCGAGCGGCATGGTGTCACCGTCCGGGACTTCCGGTTCGTGCGTGTCGGACAGGTGCCGCGGACGTCGAGCGGCAAGTTGGCACGCAGCGCCTGCCGTGAGCGGTACCTGGCGGGCGAGCTGGCCCTGATCGGAGGGACCGCGTGACCGAGGGCCGACGCGACCGGATCCCGGACGCGGTCGCGGTGCGGGGCTGGCTGGCCGAGCGCGTCGCCGAGGCCGCGGCCGTCGAACCCATGGAGATCGACCCGGACCGCCCGCTGGAGGAGTACGGCCTGTCGTCGCGGGACGCGGTGGCCCTGTCGGGCGAGTTGGAGGAGCTGCTCGACGTGGAGCTGCCCGCCACCCTGCTCTGGGAGTGCCCGACGATTGCCGCGCTGGCCCGCCGGCTGGCCGGGGAGCAGGCGCGCAGTAGCGCCGCCGCGGAACTGCCCGGTCCCGGGCACCGGGCCGGCGAGCCGGTCGCCGTCGTCGGCGTCGGCTGCCGCCTGCCCGGCGGGGCGCGCGGCGCGGCGGGCTTCTGGGAGCTGCTCGCGGCCGGTACCGACGCGATCAGCGAGGTGCCGGCCGGCCGGTGGGCGGACTTCGCGGGCGGTTCGGCGGCGACCGACGAGCTGCTCGCGCGCACCCACCGCTGGGGCGGCTTCCTGGCCGACGTCACGGGGTTCGACGCCGAGTTCTTCGGCATCGCGCCGCGCGAGGCCACCCTGATGGACCCGCAGCAGCGGCTGCTGCTCGAGGTCACCTGGGAAGCCCTGGAGCACGCCGGCATTCCACCGGAGTCGCTGCGGGGCACCGACACCGGCGTCTTCGTCGGGGTCTGCTCCCACGACTACGGTCAGCTCACCCTCGGCGACCTCACCGCGGTGGACGCCTGGAGCGCGACGGGCGCGGCGGCCAGCATCGCGGCCAATCGGCTGTCCTACGTGCTGGACCTGCGAGGCCCGAGCGTGGCCACGGACACCGCGTGCTCGTCCTCGCTGGTCACGGTGCACCAGGCGTGCCAGAGCCTGCGCTCCGGTGAGATCGCCACCGCGCTGGTCGGCGGGGTCAACCTGCTGCTGTCCCCCGCCGCCACGGTGAACTTCGAGGCGGGCGGCGCGCTGGCCGCCGACGGCCGCTGCAAGACCTTCGACGCGGCCGCCGACGGCATCGCCCGCGCCGAGGGCTGCGGCATGGTGGTGCTCAAACGGCTGTCGGACGCCCGCGCCGACGGCGACCGGGTGCTCGCCGTGATCCGCGGCTCCGCGGTGAACTCCGACGGCCGGTCCAACGGCCTGACCGCGCCGAACCCGGACGCCCAGCAGGCGCTGCTCGCCGCTGCCTACGCTGCGGCCGGCGTCGTCCCGTCCACCGTCGACTACGTCGAGGCGCACGGCACCGGGACGCTGCTGGGTGACCCGATCGAGGCCGGCGCGCTGGGAGCAGTGCTCGGTGCCGGACGCCCCGCCGACCGCCCGGTGCTGCTCGGATCGGTGAAGACCAACCTCGGCCACTTGGAGGCGGCCGCGGGTGTGACCGGGCTGATCAAGGTCGTGCTGGCGATGGCGCACGACGAGATCCCGGCGAGCCTGCACTTCAGCGAGCCCAACCCGCACATCGACTTCGAGGGCGGACGGCTGCGGGTGGCAACGGAGCCGACGCCGTGGCCGCGCTACGGCGGGGTCGCCCGGGCGGGCGTGTCCGGGTTCGGGTTCGGCGGCACCAACGCCCACGTCGTGCTGGAGGAACACCGGGCGGCGCCGGAAGACCAGCCGACCCCCGGCGCCGAGGTCGTCGTGCTGTCGGCGCCGACCCCGTCGCGGCTGGGCCGCACCGCCCGCGACCTCGCGGACTGGCTGACCGGCCCGGCCGGCCTCGGGTGCACGCCCCACGAGGTGTCCTACACGATGGCGCGCCGCGGCAGCGGCCCGCTGCGCGCCGCCCTGGTGGCGCGCAGCACCGACGAGCTCGTCGAACGGCTGCAAGCCCTGGCCGACGGCCGGCGCCCGGCCGGCGTGCTCGCCGACCGGGCGGAGCGCCGGGGCACCGGAGCGGTGTGGGTGTTCTCGGGGTACGGCTCGCAGTGGACCGGGATGGGGACCGGGCTGCTCGCCGACGAGCCGGCTTTCGCAGCGGCGGTGGACGAGCTGGACCCGCTGTTCACCGAGCACGCCGGGTTCTCGCTGCGCAAGGTGCTGGAGACCGGCCACGAGATCGCGGGCCTGGAGCGGACCCAACTCGTCATCTTCGGCACCCAGGTCGCGCTGGCCTCGCTGTGGCGCTCGGCCGGGCTGACGCCCGGAGCCGTCATCGGGTACTCCATGGGCGAGGTCGCCGCCGCCGTGGTGTCCGGCGCGATCGGCGTGGAGGACGGGGTGCGGGTGATGGCCGCCCGCTCCCGGCTGCTGGCCGGGCTCGACGACGCCGGGGGTGGCGCGATGGCCGCCGTCGAACTGACCGAGGCGGAGTTCGAGGGGCTGGCCGGCGACCACCCGGGCGTCGGGGTTGCCGTTTACAGCGGTCCGCAGCAGCTCACCGTCGCCGGGGATGCCGAGGCGGTCGCGAGGCTGGGGAGCCGGGTCGACGCGATGGGTCGCACCGCCCGGCTGCTACCGGTGCGCGGCGCCGGGCACTCGGCCGCCGTCGACCCGGTGCTCGCCGAGCTGGAGCTGGCGCTCGCGGCGGTGCGGGGCACCCGGCCCGAGGTCCCGTTCTACAGCTCCGTGCTCGACGACCCGCGCGAGCTGCCAGCATTCGACGCGGTGTACTGGGCGGCGAACACCCGCCGTCCGGTGCGCTTCGCCCAAGCGGTGAGGGCCGCTGCGGCCGACGGCCACACCGCGTTCCTCGAGGTCTCCCCACACCCGCTGGCGGCCGGCGCGATCGCGGCGACGCTCACCGCAGCCGGAGTCGAGCAGCCGGTGGTGGCGGCGAGCCTGCGGCGGGGCACGGACGAGGCGGTGACGTTCCGCACCAACCTCGCCGTGCTGCACTGCGCCGGCGTGCCGGTGGACTGGCGCCGCGGCGTCCCGACGGGGCGCCTGCTCGACGCGCCCCACACGGCCTGGCAGCACAGCCGGTACTGGGTGCGGCGGCCCGCTCCGGATCCCCGGCGCTGCGGTCACCCGCTGCTCGGGGTGCACGTCGAGCTGCCCGACGGCGCCCACGTGTGGCAGACCGAGTCGGTGCCTGCGGTGGGCTACGAAGAGCTGGTGCGGGCCGCCGGGCGGGCCGGGCTCCCCGCCGACCCGGAGCTCCCCGCCGACCCCGCCGACTGTGATCTCGCGCTCACCACGCACCATTCCGTCGCGGCCGGCTCGGCACTCACCACGACGTTGCGGCCCGACGGCGAGGTCACGCTGCACGCCCGGGCCTGCGGCGGCACCTGGCTCCTGCTCGCCACAGCCCGGATCCGCCGGCGCGAACGTGACGTTGATACCACCGGCGGGCGGGAACGCGACGTTCCCGCCGAACCGGTTCCGGCTCCGGAGCCGGAACCGCCCATGCAATCAACAACGCAACCAGCGCCGGAACCGGAGCTGACCAGGGAGCTGGTCCACGAGCGGCTGCGCGACATCGTCGCGGCGATCATGGGCTTCCGCCCCGACCAGATGGACCCGCGCCGGCCGCTCGTCGAGCTGGGCCTGGACTCGCTCATGGCGGTGCGGATCAAGAACGCTGCCGAGCGCGACCTGCGCGTGCCGCCGCTGGTGCCCGGGATGCTGCGGGGCGCGAGCCTGGCCGACCTGGCCGACCACGTCGCCGGCCTGCTCGGGCTCTCCGGTCGGCACGAACCCGAGCCGGCGCAGCCGGTGATCGGCCCGCGGGACACCGCCGAGCGGGTGCTCGCCCGGATGTGGGAGGCCGAGCTCGGACGGCGGCCCGGCAGCGTCACCGACGACTTCTTCGCCCTCGGCGGCGACTCCTTCCGGGCCGGTCGGGTGGCTGCCCGGCTCTCTGCCGAGGTGGGCCGGGACCTGACAGCGGCCCGGCTGTTCACCCACCCGACGATCGAGCGGATGGCCGACCTGCTGCGGCCGCTGCTCGACGGCGGCGCGGACCGCCGTCCGGTGCGGACGCTGCGCGAGGGCGGCCACGCCGCCCCGCTGCACCTGTTCCACCCAGCCGGTGGCCCGTGCAGCGTCTACACGCCTCTGGTCGAGCTGCTCGACGACGTCCCCTGCTACGGCTTCGAGCGGGTCCCCGACGGCGACCTCGACCAACGGGTGGCCCGCCACCTCGCCCTGCTCTGCCGGATCCAGCCCCGCGGGCCGTACCGGCTGGCCGGGTGGTCCTTCGGCGGGGCGCTGGCCTACGAGGCGGCCTGCCAGCTCACCGCCGCGGGTGAGGCCGTCGAGTTCGTCGCGTTGATCGACACGATGCGGCCGCTGCCCGACCCGGACGCCGCACCCCGGGTCTCGACGGCCCGGCGGTTCCTGCGGTTCGCCGACTACGTCAGCCAGACCTACGGCCGCCCGGTGCGCCTCGACTTCGACGAGCTGGTGGCGCAGGACGAGGCGGCCCAGATCGACCTCGTCATGGCGCGGGTGGCGGCCGCCGGCCTGGGCATGAGCCCGGGTGTACTGCGCCACCAGCGGGAGTCCTTCGTGGACACCAGGGTGGCCGAGCGGCACCGGGCGAACCGCCACGACGGGCGCGTCGTGCTCTACCGCGCCACCGAACCGTTCCTGCCCGGGATGCGCATGGAGCCCCGCTACCACCGCAGCGACGCCACCGCGGGCTGGGCGGAGCTGTGCGGCGCCTTGGAGGTGGTCCGGGTAGCCGGCGACCACATCTCGGTCATCGACCCGCCGCACGTCGAGGCCGTCGCCACCCACCTCGCCGGCCTGCTCACCGGGCCACGCCACCACCGGAGGTGACATGGGCAGCCGCGAGACCGGCGCGCCGGTTCCAGCCACCAGTACCGCCGACAAGCTCGCTGACCTGCGTCGGCGCCGCGAGGAGGCCCGGCACCCGGGCTCGCAGCGTGCCGTGGCCGCCCAGCACGCCCGGGGCAAGCTCACCGCGCGTGAGCGCATCGCGCTGCTGCTCGACGCGGACTCGTTCGTCGAGACCGGGGCGCTGGCGCGACACCGGTGCGCCGAGTTCGGGATGGCTCAGGCGCGGCCCTACACCGACGGCGTGGTCACCGGACATGGCACGGTCGACGGCCGGCGGGTGTGCGTGTTCGCGCACGACTTCACCGTCTTCGGCGGGAGCCTCGGCGAGGTCTTCGGACAGAAGGTCATCGACGTCATGGATCTCGCGACGGAGGTCGGCTGCCCGATAATAGGAATAAACGACTCCGGTGGCGCCCGGATCCAGGAAGGCGTGGCGTCGCTGGCGTACTACGCCGAGATCGGCCGGCGCAACGTTCGCGCGTCGGGCGTGGTGCCGCAGATCTCGCTGATCCTGGGCCCCTGCGCGGGCGGTGCGGTGTACTCCCCGGCGATCACCGACTTCACGGTGATGGTCGAGGGCCTCTCGCACATGTTCGTCACGGGCCCGGAGGTGCTCCGGTCGGTCACCGGCGCCGAGGTCAGCCTCGAAGAGCTGGGCGGTGCGTTCACCAACAGCGTCGTGGCCGGCAACGTGCACCACCTCGCCGCCGACGAGCACGACGCCATCGACTGGGTGCGCGCCTTGCTGGGGTACCTGCCGGAGAACAACCTGGCCGACCCGCCCGCATACGACGCTCCCGCCGCACCCGCTCCCACCCCCGCGGACCGGGAGTTGGACGGCTTGGTGCCAGACTCGCCGCGCGAGTCCTACGACATGCACGAGGTGGTCCGCCGCGTGGTCGACGAGGGCGAGCTGCTGGAGGTGCAGCCGTTGTTCGCGCCGAACATGATCTGCGGGCTGGCCCGGGTGGAGGGGCACTCGGTGGGCGTGGTCGGCAACCAGCCGTCGGTCAACGCCGGGGCGATCGACATCGACGCTTCGGAGAAAGCCGCCCGTTTCGTCAGGTTCTGCGACGCGTTCAATATCCCGCTGCTCACCTTCGCCGACGTCCCCGGGTACCTGCCGGGGGTCGAGCAGGAGACCCGCGGCATCATCCGCCGGGGCGCCAAGCTGATCTTCGCCTACGCCGAGTCGACCGTTCCCAAGGTGACCGTGGTGACCCGCAAGGCCTACGGCGGCGGTTACGCCGTCATGGGGTCCAAGCACCTCGGTGCGGACGTCAACCTCGCCTGGCCGACGGCCGAGATCGCGGTGATGGGTGCCGCGTCGGCGGTCGAGCTGCTCAACCGCCGCGAGCTGGCGGCCGCGGGTGCCGACGCGCCGGCGTTGCGGGCCAAGCTGGTCGAGGAGTACCGCCTCACCCAGGCGACCCCGTACGTCGCGGCCGAGCGCGGCTACGTCGACTCCGTCATCGCCCCGTCGCAGACCCGCGTCCAGGTGGCGACGGCGCTGCGGATGCTGCGCACCAAGCGGGAGACCCCGCTGCCGCGCAAGCACAACACGATGCCCCTGTGACCGGACGCTGTGACGGAGCCCTATGACCCGCACCGTGACCCGATGGCCCGTGACCGGGGCCCCGCTGACCACGACCTCCGCGACGGGCTTCGGCCCTTGCCGCCGCCCGGCCGTCGGCGAGGTGCTCGTGCTGCCGCTGTGCCTCGACCTCGGCGCCGCCGAGCTGGGACCGCTGCGGGAGGTGCTCTCGCCTGACGAGCGGGCGCGGGCCGAGCGGTTCGCCTTCGACGAGCTGCGGCGGCGGTTCGTCGCCTGCCGCGGCCAGCTCCGGGTGGCGCTGGGCGGCATGCTCGAGGTGGATCCCGCTGCGCTGCGGTTCGTCACGGGTGAGCACGGCAAGCCGGCGCTGGCCGGGGGGGTGGATCTGGCCTTCAACGTCTCGCACTCCGGCTCGCACGGGCTGCTCGCGGTGGGCCGCGAGGAGCTCGGGGTCGACGTGGAGCGTGTCGGCGGGTGCCCGACGGCCTCCCTGCTGGATTCGGTGTGCGCTCCCGCCGAGCTCGACGCGCTGGCCGCCGTCCCGGCCGGACGGCGGGCGGCGGCGTTCATCCGGCTGTGGGTGGCCAAGGAGGCGGTGCTCAAGGCCTCCGGGCAGGGTCTGTCGGTGCGGCCGGCGGCGCTGACCGTGCCCGCCGAGCGGCCGGCGGCGGTGTGGCTCGCAGCCCGCCGGTACTGGCTCGCCGAGCTGCCGGCGCCAGCCGGGTACGCGGCCGCGCTGGCGTGTTCGGCCCCGCCGAGCGCCGTGGAGCTGTCATGGCCACCGCACTGATCACCGGCGCCTCCTCCGGGATCGGCGAGGTCTTCGCCCGCCGGCTCGCGGCGGACGGTCACGACCTCGTCCTCGTCGCCCGCACCGTCGAGCGGCTGGAGGCCCTGGCCGGGGCGCTGCAGGCGGCCCATGGCGGGTTCGTCGAGGTGCTACCGGCAGACCTCTCCGACGCCGCCGCGCGGGCCCGCGTCGAGGACCGGCTGCGGGCGCCGGAGCGGCCGGTCGAGTTGCTCGTCAACAACGCCGGGACCGCGGTGGACGGCCGTTTCCCCGAGGTCGCGGTCGAGGCGCTGCAAGCCCAGCTCGACCTCAACGTGACCACCGTGTTGCGGCTGACCCACGCCGCACTGCCCGGAATGCTGCTCCGGCGCCGGGGCGCGGTCGTCAACGTCTCCAGCGTCGCCGGCTTCCTGCCGGGCACCGGGACCACCTACGCGGCCAGTAAGGCCTGGGTCACCTCCTTCTCCGAGGGCCTCGCCGGCCTGCTGGCCGGCACCGGGGTGCGGGTGGTGGTGCTGTGCCCGGGGTTCACGCTCACCGAGGCGAACCGCCGGCTGCGTGCCGAGCGGGCGCCGCGCTCGCCGGACGCGGTCTGGCTCGAGCCGCATCGCGTCGTCGACGAGTGTCTCGCCGACCTCCGACGCGGCCGCGTCGTGTCAGTTCCGGGGTTGGGGTACAAGGCTATCGTCGGGCTCACTAGAGTGCTCCCCCGAAACCTGTTGCGCGCCCTGGGAGCTCGCGCTAACGGCGGGTTCACCTGACGCCCGTCGTGACCGGGGCCCAACCAACTCGTTGAAACGACAGGTGGGGGGCTTGCCGTTCGGATTGCCGTCGAGGGAGAGACGTTGCCGCAGCACCGCAAGCTGGCCGTTCGGCGCCTGCGCCGGAAGCCGGCTCTCATCGCGCTTGCACTCGTCACGCCGCTGGTCACCGCCGGGATCGCGCTCGCCGCCCCGGCCAGCCACACCGGATCGGCCGCCCAATCCGCACCGGGAACCCAGCTCGGGCGCAGCGCCGCCACGGGATCGCTCGGCACCGTCACCGGACTGCTCGGTGCCGCAGCGCCCCAGCAGCAGTCCGCTCCGGGCCCGGCCGGCACGCCGGCGTCCCGGTCGACGTCCGTCCTCGGTGGCTCCCCGGAGCAGGCGCTGGCACCGGCGGCAGCGGCGCTACCCGCGGTCGGCGCGTTGACCGGCCCCGCGGCGCCGGCCCCGCAACCGGCCACCGCCGACGACGGCGCCAAGGTCGTCGGGGTGAAGCAGATCAACCCGCAGATGGTCGACCTGACCATCGACTCACCGGCGCTGGGGACGACGACCACGGCGCGGCTGCTGTTGCCCAAGGACTGGAACGCCCGGCCCAACGCCACCTGGCCGACGCTCTACCTGCTGCCCGGGTACGGCGACATCCGCGACTACCAGGCCTGGACCTACTACACCAACGTCGCCAGCTTCCTCGCCGACAAGGACGTCCTCACCGTCCTGCCGAGCGACGGCATGGCCGGATTCTTCACCAACTGGTACAACGGCGGTCACTACGGCCCACCGGCGTGGGAGACCTACCACACCCGCGAGCTGCCGCGGATCATCGAGTCCGCGTGGCGCGGGGGCACCCGCCGGGCCATCGCCGGGTTGTCGCTGGGCGGCTACGGCGCGATCACCTACGCGGCGAAGAACCCCGGGATGTACGTCGCCGCGGCGTCCTACAGCGGCCTGCTGCACACGACGATGCCCGGCATCGACCGCTTCTGCCAGTACATGATGCAGCAGGAGGGTGTGAACCCGGACGCGATCTGGGGGGACCCGACGCTGCAGGCTTCGGTCTGGGACGCCAACGACCCGTACAACCTCGCCCAAGGCCTCAAGGGCACCGCGCTGTTCCTCTCCTCGGCCACCGGCGAACCCGGCAAGTACGACCAGTCGCTCGCGACCGACGTGACCCAGGTGCTCTCCGGCGACACGAGCCACCTGCAGCCGGCCGTGATGGGACCCACTCTGGAGGCCCTGTCCAACATCACCACCCACGAGCTCGAGCTCCGGCTGAGCCAGCTCGGGATCCCGGCGGTCACGGACCACCCGGTGGCGGGCACGCACTGGTGGGCCTACTGGCAGATCGAGTTCGCCAAGTCCTGGCCGACCTTGGCCAAGGCGCTGGGCGCGCCGGCTTCCTGACCCTCACCGCCGCCGCGAGGTGGCCCGGCGTCGCCGGGCCACCTCAGCCAGGACCACGCCCGTGG
>JAVKSM010000087.1:0-14149 GCA_039583705.1 Pseudonocardiaceae bacterium | reverse complement strand
CCCACTGGCCGGCACCGCCGCGGTCCGGCTGCTCACCGGCGCCCGCTGGCAGCTGGGCGCCGCCGACCTTGCCGCGCTGTGGCGGCGCGCCCGCGAACTGGCGGGCGGGGCGCCGGGTACCGACCCAGGGGAGCGTGCCGAGCAGGCCGGGTTGGTCGACGCGCTGGACGACCCTGGCAGCCCCGCGCGCTATTCCGAGGTCGGCTACACCCGGATCCGCCGCCTCGCCGACGAGCTGGCGCAGCTACGCCGCCGGACGGCCGCACCGCTGCCCGACCTCGTCGCCGACATCGAGCGCGCGCTGCTGCTCGACGTGGAGACCACCGCCCGTCCCGGCGCGGTCGGGCGGGCGCACCTGGACGCCTTCGCCGACGTCGTCGCAGAGTTCGCCACCGGCGCCGAGGTTCCCACGCTTCCGGCACTGCTCGACTACCTTGCCACCGCGCAGGATGCCGAGGACGGCCTGGAGCCCGGGGAGGTGGCGGTGGCCCCCGATCGGGTGCAGGTGCTCACGGTGCACGCCGCCAAGGGCCTGGAGTGGGAGGTCGTCGCGGTGCCGCACCTGGTCGCCCGGGTGTTCCCGGCCGCCAAGAGAGCCAGCTCCTGGCTCCGGACCGCCACCGAGCTGCCCGCCGAGCTGCGCGGCGACGCCCTCGACCTTCCCCGACTCGACCTGGCCGGGTGCGCCGACCGCAAGGAGGCCGGCGCTGCCGTGGACGCACACGAAGCGGCCTTCGACGAGCGCCGCCTCGCCGAGGAGCGGCGGCTGCTCTACGTCGCGCTGACCCGGTCCGAGCGGGTGCTGCTGCTCTCCGGACACTGGTGGGCCGAGACCGGCGGCATCCCACGCGGCCCGTCGACGTTTCTCACCGAGATCACCCAGGCTCTCACGTCCTCCCGCGGGCTGGGGGTGGTCGAGCACTGGGCCGACGAACCCGCCGCCGACGAACCCGCCGACGGGCAGAACGCGGTCGGCGGCCGGGCGCGCACCGCTCGCTGGCCGGTCGACCCGCTCGGCGCCCGGCGCGCCGGGGTGGCCCGCGGCGCCGCGATGGTCCTCGACTGCCTCGACGAGGGCCGCGTGACGGTCGACGGGCACCCGGACCCCGAAGGGTGGGCGGCCGACGCGGACGTGCTGCTCGCCGAGTTGGCGGCCGGGGCCGCCGCGGAGCAGGTCGTGCTGCCCGGGCACCTGTCGGTCAGCCAGCTCGTCGAGCTGGCCAGGGATCCGGTGGCGCTGGCGCGGCGGTTGCGGCGTCCGCTGCCCTACCCGCCCAACCCGCACGCCCGCCGGGGCACCGCCTTCCATGCCTGGCTGGAGCAGCGTTTCGGCGCCCGTCGGCTGCTCGACCTCGATGAGTTGCCGGGCGCCGCCGACGAGGGCGCCGCGCCCGACGTGGCGCTGGAGCAGTTGCAGGCCGCGTTCCTCCGCTCGGCGTGGGCGGCGCGCACGCCGGTCGAGGTGGAGGTGCCCTTCGAGGCCGAGGTGGACGGGGTGGCGCTGCGGGGTCGCATCGACGCCGTGTTCCCCGATCCGGACGGTGGGTGGACGGTCGTCGACTGGAAGACCGGTGCGCTGCCGCCGGCCGCCGACATCGCCGCCCTGGCCGTCCAACTGGCCGCCTACCGCGTGGCGTGGGCGGCCCTGTCGGGCAGCCCCCTGGAACGGGTGCGCGCGGCCTTCCACTACGTACGCCCCGACGTGACGCTGCGTCCGGCCGATCTGCTTGACCCGAACGGGTTACGTGCGCTGCTGGCGACCGTGCCGGTAGCGTCACGGCGATCCGTTCCCACGGCGGCCCCGGGCGCGAGGTGATCCTCCGCCGGGGGTTGTCGGGCGCTATCGCGGAGGCAGCGCGAACACGGGAGGCAGCGGCATGGTCGGTGAGGACATCTCCGTCGAGCTCTCGGCGTTGTCCGGTTACGCGAAACGTGCCCGCGGGTTGGCGCAGGACGTCAGGGCGGTCGCCACGGGGCAGCTTGCAGGCCACCGGTCGATCCCGCCGACGCTGCTCGGCGACCTCGGTGAGGAGACCGGCGTGCACGCGGCGCTGGCCGCCCGGATCAGCGAGCTGCACGACCACCTGCACGAGCTCGCCGATTCGATGGGGAGCCTGGGTGAGGCCGCGGCGAGGGCCCGCCGCGACTACGAGACCGACGAGCAGGACGCCGCGGCGTCCTTCCACCGGCTGCAGGGCTGGGGAGCGCCGGGACCATGACGGGCGTCCTCATCGACCTGGAGTCGCCGATGATCGAAGCCCGGGTCAAGCTGCAGGTCGACGCCGGTGCCGCCGACCAGGTGCAGGTCGCGTTGGCCCACGCGGCGAACACCCTGGCCGACTACAGCCAGGACCACCAGCGCCAGGCTTCAGCAGTGCAGGCGGACTGGCAGGGTGAGCGCGGCGACACCTTCGGCGCCCGCACACTGCCGGTGACGGCCGCGCTGGACGAGGCGGCCGGCCACGCGGCACAGACCGCCGCCACGGTTGGTGACGCGGCGGCCATGCTCACGGCCGCCCAGCAGCAGGTCGACGGGCTGATCGCTGAGTTCAGGGCTGGCGCCGCGCCGCTGGTGGCCCTCGCGGCCAGCACGTCCGGCCAGGATCCCGGAGTGGCGATCCAGGTGCGGGCGGTTCTGGCGGGCATGGCCGCCAGGTACGCGGCGGCTGCCGCCCAGGTCGTCGGCGGGGCCAAGCAGCAGCTCCTCGTCACCGTCGGCGAGCCTGCCGGCACCGCCCCGGCTGGAGTGCCGGCACCGAGCCCCGTGGTCGGCGGTGTCGGTACCCCGGGTGGTGTCGGTGCCCCGGGTGGTGTCGGTGCCCCGGGTGGTGTCGGTGCCCCGGCTGGCACCGGGAGCAAGGGTGGCGCCGGGACTCAGGCTGGCGGTGGGGCTGGTGGTGGCTCGGGTTCGGCGGTCGGCCACGCCCAGGTGACACCGCCCTCGACGCAGTTCGGCAGCGGCACGAAGGTCAACCTGCCCAACGGGTTGGGCACGGTGACCGCGCCCAACGAGCGCTCCGCGATCGCGGTCCGCGCGGCGCTGGGCCAGCTCGGTGTGCCCTACCTGTGGGGCGGCACGTCGCCCGGCCACGGCCTGGACTGCAGTGGTCTCACCCAGTACGCCTACGGCCAGGCCGGCATCGGGCTGCCCCACTATTCCGGTTCCCAGACGGTCGGACAGAAGATCGACGCGGCGCAGCTCGCGCCCGGCGACCTCGTGGTCTGGAAGGGCCACGTGGCGATGTACGTCGGAAACGGTCAGATGATCGAGGAACCGCACGCCGGCGCGGTGTGTCACCTCGTGCCGCTGCGGACGTCCAATGCAGGTGACCAGTTTCTCGGCTTCTACCGGCCCTCGACCTAGGTTGGCCGCGTGACGGCCCTGGGGGACGAGCTCGGATGGGAGCAGCATCGGCTCGCGGAGTCGATGAGGGCGCAGCGGCGGCGGGTGGAGCAGGCGCTGGGCAGCCGGCCGATCACCACGACCGCGACCAGCGACGACGGGTCGGTGAGCGTGACCGTGGGCCTCGGTGGCGGCCTGCGCGCGGTCCGGCTGACGCCGTGCGCGCTCGGGCTCGGCGCCGAGGCGCTGTCCCGGGCGATCCTCGCCGTCGCCCAGCAGGCCACCGCCCGGGTCAACGAGCGCGCGCACGTCGCGATCAGCTCGACCCTGGGGCCACGAACGGAGCGTCACATGGACGCGGCCGGCCTGTCCTACGACCCCGGACTCGCCGAGGACCACGGCCTCACCGACGACCCGCTGGGTCGGCACCGCCAGGCGGGGGGCCGGTGACAGAGCCCGTGGAGCATGCAGGTCCCGAGCGCAGCACCGAGCGCCTGCTCGCCGACGCGGAGGACCGGCTCCAGGCCGCCGAGGACCTGCCTGCCCGCATCGCGCGGATCCGCGGCTGGGCGGTGGACGACGCCGAGAGCGTGCGGGTCACCGTCGACGTGCACGGCGCGCTGTCCGGGTTGGAGCTCACCCCCGAGGCGCTGCGGTTGGGGCCGCAGCGCCTCGGTCAGCAGATCGTGCGGTTGGCCCGGATGGCTGCCGAGGCGGCACTCGCCGCGGGTGTCGCGGCACTGGCGCCGGTGCTCGGGGACGGGGCGAGTGAGGAGCTGGCGCGCAGCGTCGGTCTGGGGCATCTGGTCGGCGCCGACCCGCCGGTGGTCCCCTACGTGCCGGGTGTGGATCCCAACGCGCCGCGCTATGCCTCGCAAGGTGGGCGGCGCGAACGGCCAGATGGGGTTACCCGCGAGTAGCATCTGGCGGATGACCAGGCGCATCGTGCTGCTCGGGGCCACCGGCTACACCGGTGCCCGCACCGCGGCGGCGATGACAGCTCGCGGCCTCACGCCGGTGCTCGCGGGCCGCAACCCGGCCAAGCTCGACCCGCTCGCGCGGCGGCTGCGGCTGTCCACGGCCACTGTCGACGTCGCCGACCCGGACTCCGTCCGCGCCCTCGTGGGCGCCCAGGACGTGCTCGTGAGCACCGTCGGGCCGTTCTCCCGGCTGGGTGAGCCGGCGGTGGCCGCTGCCGCCGCCGCCGGCGCGATCTACGTCGACTCCACCGGCGAGGCGCCGTTCATCCGCCGGGTCTTCGAGGAGTTCGGGCCGCGTGCCAGCCGCCGCGGCGCGGCGTTGCTCACCGCCTTCGGCAACGACTACGTCCCGGGCAACCTCGCCGGCGCGCTGGCGTTGCGGCAGGCCGGCGAACGGGCGCACCGGGTGCACATCGGCTACTTCATGACCGGCACCGGGGGGGGCCAGGCGTTCTCCAGGGGCACGCTGGACTCGTTGCTCGAAAACCTGCTCGAGCCCGGGTACACCTGGCACGACGACGCACTGCGCACCGAGTCCCTCGGCGCCCGGGTGCGCAGCTTCGAAGTGGCGGGCCGGATGCGGCTGGCGCTGTCGATCGGCGCCAGCGAGCACTTCGCACTGCCCAGGCTCGCTCCGGGCCTGCGCGAGGTCGGCGTCTACTTCGGCGGCGGCCCGGGCCCGGCCACACGGGCGGTCCACCTCTTCTCCCGGGTGGTGCCGGTGCTGGCGAGGCTGCCCGGCGCCCGGCAGGTGGTCTCGTCGATCGCCGGCCTCGCGACCCGCGGCGTCTCCACCGAGCCCGACCCGGTCGCGCTGGCCGACGCGAAGTCGTACTTCGTCGCCGAGGTGTCCGACGCGGCCGGGGCGTCGGTCGCAACGGTGCGGCTGAAGGCACCAGACGGTTACGCGATCACCGCCGACCTGCTGGCCTGGGCGGCCGGCTACGCCGCCGAGCACGGCGTGGCCCGCGTCGGCGCCCTCGGCCCGGTCGAGGCGTTCGGGCTCGACACCCTGGTGGCCGGGGCCGCCGAGGCCGGCATCGTGATCATGTGAGGGGCCGGTCCGGCATGACTACCCCGACGTCGGGCGGCGCGCGGCGTTAAGGTCGGCGTCGTGCCTGTCTCCCTTCGCCGCACAGCGGTGCCGGCCATGACCACCGAGCTGCACCGTCTCGTGCTTCCCAACGGCTTGCGGGTGCTGCTCGCGCCGCAGCGCGCGGCACCTGTCGTGGGCGTCGCGGTGCATGTCGACGTGGGCTTCCGCTCTGAGCCGGAGGGCCGCACCGGGTTCGCGCACCTCTTCGAGCACCTCATGTTCCAGGGCAGTGAGAGCCTGGAGAAGCTCGCGCACTTCCACCACGTGCAGGGCGCCGGCGGGACGTTCAACGGCGCCACCCATCAGGACTACACCGACTATTACCAGGTGTTGCCCGGCGCGGCGCTGGAGCGGGCGCTGTTCCTCGAGGCCGATCGGCTGCGCGCCCCGACGCTGACCCCCGAGAACCTGCGTAACCAGGTGGACGTGGTCAAGGAGGAGATCCGCCTGAACGTGCTCAACCGCCCGTACGGTGGCTTCCCCTGGCTGCTGCTGCCGCCGGTGCTCTACACGAGCTTCCCCAACGCGCACAACGGCTACGGTGACTTCACCGACCTCTCCGACGCCGAGACCGACGACGCCGCGGCGTTCTTCGACGGCTACTACGCACCGGGCAACGCGGTGCTGACGGTGACCGGCGACTTCGACCCGGAGGAGACCGAAGCCATCGTGCGCCGGCACTTCGACGACATCCCGTCCCGTCCGGTGCCGGCCCGCCCGTCCTTTGCCGAGCCGCCGCCGAGCGCGGAGGTCAGGGAGAAGACCGTGGACGGGCACGCCCCGCTGCCGGCCCTCGCGGTCGGCTACCGGTTGCCGGATCCGGTGGCCGAGCTGGACGACTACCTGGCGCACGCCGTGCTCGCCTCGGTGCTCTCCGACGGGGAGGCGGCTCGGCTGCAGGAGCGGCTGGTGCACCGCGACGCTCTGGTCACCGACATCTCCGCCGGCTGTGGCCTGCTGGGCCCACCGCTGGACGCCCGCGACCCGGACACGTTCACCGTGACCGCCTTCCACCCCGCGGGCGTCGACCCGGACCGGGTTCTGGATGCGCTGGACGAGGAGGTCGACCGGCTCGGACGCGACGGCCCGGATCCGGACGAGATCAACCGAGTGACCGCGAGGTGGGCCGCGGCATTGTTCCGGGACTACGACCGGCTGCGCAGCCGGATGCTCTCGCTCGGCTCCCTCGAGCTGCTGCACGGTCGGGCCGAGCTGGCCGACGAGCTGCCCGCCCGGCTGGCCGCGGTCACCCCGGAGCAGGTCGCGGCTGCCGCTGCCAGGTTGGCGCCGGACGCCCGCGCCGTGCTCATCCTCGAACCCGGAGGCGCCGCATGAGACCTGCCATCGTGTCGCACCGCAGCGCCGCGGAGATCGGCCACACGCCCGCCGGCCCGCGGCCACTGCCACCGCTGGGCCGGCAGCGGACCGGGCGAGCGCCCTCCGAGGTGGACACCGTGCTGGACAGCGGGCTGCGGGTGATAGCCGTGCGCCGACCGGGGGTGCCCATGGTCGAGCTGCGGTTGCGTATCCCGTTCGCCGGCGAGCACCCCGCGCACGCCGCACGCGCGGAGCTGCTGGCCGGCACGCTGCTGTTCGGCACCCGGCGCCGGGACCGTGTCGAGATCGACAACGAGCTCGCCGCCATCGGCGCCGACGTCGGTGCCTGGGTCGACCCCGAGCGGCTGCTCCTCTCCGGCAGCGCGCTGGCGAGCGGGCTGCCGACGATGCTCGACGTGCTGGCCGACATCCTGACCGGCGCGACCTACCCGGACCACGAGCTGGCCCGGGAGCGGGAGCGGCTGGCCGACCGTCTCGAGATCGCCGCGGCCCAGCCGGGGACGATCGCCCGCGAGGCGTTGCAGCGCCGCCGCTACGGCGACCATCCGGTGGCCAGGGAGACGCCCAAGGCGGAGGAGGTGCGGGCGGTGACGGCGGCGGCGGTGCGCCGGCTGCACGCCGACGCCGTCGTGCCGGGCGGCGCCACGCTGGTGCTCGTCGGTGACCTCTCGCCGGCCCGGGCGGTCAGCATGGTCGAGCGGGCGCTGTCCGGGTGGCACGCCGCCGCGCCGGCTCACGAGCTCTCGCCACTGCCCGTGCTGCACGGCGCGGACCTGCTGCTGGTGCACCGGCCGGGCGCGGTCCAGTCCCAGCTACGGTTGTCGGCGGCAGCGGTACCCCGCACCGATGAGCGTTACCCGGCGCTGCAACTGGCCAACCTGGTGTTCGGCGGCTACTTCTCCTCCCGGCTGGTCGAGAACCTCCGCGAGGACAAGGGCTACACCTACCACGCGTCGTCCTACCTGGAGTTCGACCCGCACGGCGCGGCACTGCTGGTGGAGACCGACACCGCCTCCGAGGCGACCGCCGCGGCGCTGCTGGAGATCCGCTACGAGCTGGGCCGACTGGGTCTGGTGCCACCGACGGAGTCCGAGGTGGACTCCGTGCGGCGCTACGCCATCGGCTCGTTGCTCATCTCGCTGGACACCCAGTCCGGGCTGGCGGCCACGCTGTGCGGGCTGGCCGGGGTCGGACTGTCCTCGGAGTTCCTGCGGGAGCACCCGAAGCGGCTGGAGCGGGTCGGCGCGGAGGACGTGGCGCGGGCCGCCGCGGATTTCTTCGCGCCGACGCGATTCACCGGCGTCGTCGTCGGGGACGCCGACGCGCTCGGCACCGCGCTGGGCGGCCTGGGTGGTGTGGTCCGGGAATAGCCGGGCCGGCTCGGGACGGACACCACTCACGAGGCCGCGAAGACCTGCTGGACCTCGGCGAAGCTCGGGTTGGTGGCGCTGCTGCCGTCGGGGTAGACGACCGTGGGCACGGTCCGGTTGCCATCGTTGAGCCGCTGGACGAGTTCGGCGGCCGCCGGGTCGCGTTCGACATCGACCTCGCGGTAGGCGATACCGGCCTGGTCGAGCAGCAACTTGAGCCGGCGGCAGTAGCCGCACCACGTCGTCGTGTACATCGTCAGCTCTGCCACGGCAGGTGCAACACCGGGTAGGCGTCGCGCCTTCCGGTGCTATCCGCGGCCTGCGTCACACCCCGGCGGCGCAGGTCCCACCCCGCCGACCACAGCGTGCCCGCCGCCGGTAGCGCCAGCCGGGTTGAGAGGATGGCCGCGTGACGGATCCGCTGGCCGGCCTCGACGCCGAGCAGCGTGCCGCCGCGCTCGCGCCGCGCGGACCGGTGTGCGTGCTTGCCGGGGCCGGCACCGGCAAGACCCGCACGATCACCCACCGGATCGCGCACCTGGCCCGGGCCGGTCACGTCGCGCCGCAGCAGGTCCTGGCGGTGACGTTCACCGCCCGCGCCGCCGGTGAGCTGCGCACCCGGCTGCGCACGCTGGGGGTGTCCGGTGTGCAGGCCCGCACCTTCCACGCCGCGGCGCTGCGCCAACTGCGCTACTTCTGGCCCCGCGTCGTCGGTGACGAGCCGTTCGAGGTGCTGGAGGGCAAGCTCCGGCTGGTCGGGCAGGCAGCGCACCGGGCCGGAGCGGCCACCGGCGCGGATGCGCTGCGCGACCTGGCCTCGGAGATCGAGTGGGCCAAGGCCAGCCTGGTGAGCCCGGAGCGCTACCCGGCCGCCGCAGCCGCGTCCCGCCGCGATCCCCCGGCTCCCCTGGAGCAGGTCGCGGCCGTCTACGGTGGCTACGAGCAGCTCAAGGCGAGGACCGGGCTCCTGGATTTCGACGACCTGCTGCTGGTGACGGCCGGCGCGCTGGAGGAGCACGCCGACGTGGCGCAGGAGTTCCGGGATCGTTACCGCTGCTTCGTCGTCGACGAGTACCAGGACGTCACGCCGGTCCAGCAGCGCCTGCTCGACATGTGGCTGGGCGACCGGGACGACCTCACCGTGGTCGGTGACGCCAACCAGACCATCTACTCCTTCACCGGGGCCAGCCCGCGGCACCTGCTGGGGTTCAGCCGGCGCTTCCCCGACGCCGTCGTGGTCCGGCTGACCCGCGACTACCGCTCCACGCCCCAGGTCGTCTCGGCCGCGAACCGCCTGATCGCGCGCGCCCGCGGCCGGGTCGCCGGGACGCGTCTGGCATTGCTGGGACAGCGCCCGCCCGGGCCGGAGCCGGAGTTCGCCGAGTACGACGACGAACCGGCCGAGGCCGCCGCGGTGGCGGCTTCGGCCGCGCGCCTGGTCGAGGCGGGCGTGCCGCCCAGCGAGATCGCGGTGCTGTTCCGGGTCAACGCCCAGTCCGAGGTCTACGAGCAGGCGCTGGCCGACGCGGGCGTCGGCTACCAGGTGCGCGGCGGGGAGCGTTTCTTCGCCCGGCCCGAGGTGCGCTCGGCGATGGCGGCGCTGCGCACTGCTGTCCCGACGGCCGATGCCGTGCTCCAGGACGCGGTGCGCGAGGTGCTGGCCGGGCAGGGGCTGGCGCCGCAGCCACCGGCGGGTGGAGCGGCCCGGCAGCGGTGGGAGTCGCTCGCCGCGCTGGCGGAGCTGGCCGCCGAATGCGCCGCGACGATCCCGGGGATGGACCTGGCCGGGTTCGCCGCGGAGCTGGCGACCCGAGCCGAGGCGCAGCAGCCGCCGACCGTGCAGGGCGTCACGCTGGCCTCGCTGCACGCCGCCAAAGGGCTGGAGTGGGACGCGGTGTTCGTCGTCGGCGTCGTCGAAGGCACGCTGCCCATCCAGCACGCCGAGGGGGACGACGCGGCGACCGAGGAGGAGCGGCGGCTGCTCTACGTCGGGTTGACCCGGGCGAGGGTGCACCTGTCGGTGTCCTGGGCGTTGGCCCGCTCGCCGGGCGGCCGGCGCGGGCGGCGGCGCAGCCGGTTCCTCTACGGCCTGATTCCCGATGACCACCCCGCGGCCCGGTTGCCGGCCACCCGTCGCGGGCCGGGCCCGGCCCGGCCCCGATGTCGGGTGTGTGACGGGGCGCTGGATGGTTCCGAGGCGTTGAAGCTCCGGCGCTGCCCCGACTGCCCGTCCGATGCGGACGCTGAGCTGCTGGAGCGGCTGCGGGCCTGGCGCAGCGCAACCGCACGTGAGGCCAAGGTCCCGGCCTACGTGGTGTTCACCGACGCCACGCTCACCGCGATCGCCGAGCAGCGCCCGGCCGACGACGCCGCGCTGGTCGCCATCCCGGGCATCGGGGCCACCAAGCTCGGCCGCTACGGCGCCGACGTCCTCGCGATCGTCACCGGTGTGAGGTGAAGGTCGTCACCGTGTGAGGTGGCATGTCCTCGCCGGTGTGAGGTGAATGTCGGGGGGGAAACAAGGTTGCCGCTGGAGCGAGGTGCCCCGTAGCCTCCTGGCACCGGCGCGATCCGCGCCCTTGCCCAGCCGGGGGGAGGTGGCCGTCATGCTCAGCAGCTACTGCACGGTCTCCTGCGGCCTCCCGGTACCCGCGGGCTGCGGCGCGCCCGGGGTTCGGCACCGCGGTGTCCGGGGCAGCGGGATCGAGGACAGGCGGCAGGAGCGCTGGACGGCGTCCGCCGTTTCGTCCCTCGCCCTGATCGGAAATGTCCCGGCTATGACCGTGCCGACGGTTGACCGCACGCGTGTGTCCGCGCCTGGGCGGAGTCCCTGAGGAGATCAGCAGACTCCGGCAGTCTCACCGAGGCCGCGGACCCCGCACCGGGATCCGCGGCCTTCATGTATCTACCGGCCCCCTGGGGCTGCTCCAACCCGTTGTATCCGCTCCATCCGCTTGGTGATCAGGAGGTACCCACCGTGTCCACCGCGACCGCCCCGCTGACCGGCGGGGCGCTGCCCGCGCCACCGGAGGGCGGAGATCCCGCCGCCGTTGTCGCGGACCTGCTGGACGCCGCGCCCGCCGCCGGGCTGCGGCTGCCCTGCCGGAGTGCCGACGCCGACCTCTGGTTCGCGGAGGCTCCGGCCGATCTGGAGCGCGCCAAGCGGCTCTGCGGCGGCTGTCCGGTCCGGGCCGAGTGCCTGGCTGGTGCGTTGCACCGCCGCGAGCCCTGGGGCGTCTGGGGGGGCGAGATCTTCGAGCGCGGCGTCGTCGTCGCCCGCAAGCGCCCCCGGGGCCGGCCGAGCAAGGCCGACCTCGAGCGCGACCGACAGCTCGCGGCCACCGGCTCCGCAGGCCAGGAGGCCGCGGCATGAACCGCCCGGCCGACCGACCCACAGAGGAGAGCATCGTCACGATCGAGGAAGCCCTGGCGAGGGAGCGAATGCGCGAGGCCGAACGCGTCGCGACGCAGCGCCGGGCGGCGCGTCGGCTGCTGGCGGCGCGGCGGTGGCGGCGGCTGGCCGCCTACGCCGAACGACGTGCCGCCAGCGCCGGTCGCTGACATGCCACCAGCGCCGGGCGCTGACCCGCCGCCCCCGGGATAGAGATCACGCCACTACCCGGGGGCGACGGCGAAGCCCGGCTGCCAGCGCTCAACGACCTCGCGCAGCCGCACCCGGGCGTCCAACTGGCAGAGCACGCCCATCGAGCCCAGCGTCACCCGGTGGATGAGCAGGTACTGCGGCGGCAGATTCAGCCCACGCCCGGTGCGGAACTCCGGGCTGCGCAGGTCGCCCACGCGCTCGGCCTGCGACTGCAACCAGCGTCGGGTGAAGTGGAACTCGGGCGTGCGCAGCGGCTCGACGAAGGGGCCGAGGTAGGACATCGCCTCGGCGGCGCCCATCGCGGTGCCCGGACGGACGAAGTTCTCCCGCCGCAGCAGGGCCATGAGGTCGTCCGGGCGGCGGTCCACGGCGAGCCGGGTCAGCTCGCCCAGCGGGCGGGGCAGCCCGTCAGGCAGGCGGGCCACCGCGCCGAAGTCGATGACGCACAGCCGCCCGTCGGAGAGCAGCCGGAAGTTGCCTGGGTGCGGGTCGGCGTGCATGAACCCGGCACGCGTCGGAGACGAGTAGTGGAACTCCGCCAGCAGGGCCGCGACCTGGTCCCGGACGGCGGGCCTGCCACACCGGATGATCGCGGCCAGCGGCGTGCCCCCCACCCATTCCGAAACCATCGCGCGCGGCGCCGCGGCCACCACCCGCGGCACCTTCACTCGCTCGTCACCGTCGAACGCCGCCGCGAAGGCCCGCTGGTTGTCGGCCTCGTCGCGGTAGTCGAGCTCTTCGGCCATCCGCTCACGCAGCTCGGCGAGCAGCGGCTTGATGTCCATCCCCGGAATCAGCGGCTGCAGCAGCCGGCTGAAACGTGAGAGCTGGCGCAGGTCGGCGAGCAGTGCCACGTCGGCACCCGGGTACTGCACCTTGACCGCGACGTCGCGACCGTCACGCCAGGTGGCCCGGTGCACCTGACCGATGCTGGCGGCGGCAGCCGGCGTGTCGTCGAAGTCGGCGAACCGCTGCTGCCAACCGCGGCCGAACTGCTCGGCAAGCACCCGGTGCACGGTGGTCGCGGGCATCGGCGGCGCGGCGGACTGAAGCCTGGTCAGCGCGTCGCGGTAGGGCTCGGCCAGCTCGGGGGGCACCGCTGCCTCGAAGACACTCAACGCCTGGCCGAACTTCATGGCGCCGCCCTTGAGCTCGCCGAGCACGGCGAAGAGCTGCTCCGCGCTGCGTGCCGCCAGCTCGGCGCTGATCTCCTCGCTGTCCCCTCCGGCCAGCCGACGACCCCAGCCGGCCGCGGCCCGGCCGGCGAAGCCGAGCGGCAGGCTGGCCAGCTTGGCGGTGCGCGCC
This sequence comes from Pseudonocardiaceae bacterium, assembly GCA_039583705.1. Lineage (GTDB taxonomy): Bacteria > Actinomycetota > Actinomycetes > Mycobacteriales > Pseudonocardiaceae > JAVKSM01. The sequence continues at coordinate 1,113 of JAVKSM010000087.1, read as the reverse complement.
GCGGCGCGGCGGGGGATCTCGGCCATCTCCTGATTGTCTCCCGAGACCCGGGGCGCCCGCAGCAGACCCGTCCCGCTCGCGGGGCCCGTCCGGGCGCGGCTCAGGCCACCCCGCACCGGCAGTCGGGATGCGGCGTCCAGGGTCGGCGGTCCAGCCGACCGGCGACGGTGTCGATCTCGAGCGTGGTATCCAGGCAGGTCAGCGGGAGGCTGCCGGACCCGGGACCGGCCAGCAGCACCAGGACCTGTTCGGCGGCCAGCGCGGCGGTGGCCACCGCGCACGGCAGGGCCGCGACGGCGGGCCGTCCGAGCAGTTGCCCGGCCAGCGCGGGCCAGCACGGGTCGGCCTGCGCCCGGTGCAGGTCCGCGCAGCGCAGGCAACTCGTCCTGCCGGGCAGCACGAGCGGTCCGACAAGCCCGACGCCTTCCCGGACCCGCGCGGGCAGGTGCGGGATGCGCTCGGCGCTCAGCTCGGCGAGCACGACCGGGTCGACGACGAGGGCGTCGGCGAGCACGACCAGGTCGACCCTCCGGGCACCCGGCGCCGCGGTCTCGACGTCGGGCCCTGCCCGGCGTACCGCGTCGGCGGCGGCAGCGGCCCGGGGACGTCCGAGGTCGGACGGCAGGTATCCGGACCCCAGGTCGTCGGCCTGCACGGTGCCGGACGCGACCACGCGAACCCGGCCGACTCCGGCCGCGGCGAGCAGGCTCGCCACCCCGACGCCCACCCGCCCACCGCCCCGGACGAGCACGCAGTGCCCGGTAGGAGCCGGCCGCGGTGGCCCTGCGGGGTCGGCGTCACCGAGCAGACCAGCGGCGGCCAGGTCGGACAGCAGCGCCCGGCAGTCGGCCGCCGGGGCGCCGGCGAGCGCGGCGTCGGCCAGGACGTCGGCAGCCGACCGGGTGCCGTCGAGCAGCTCGAACAGCCGGGCCAGCCCGGGGGACAGGCCGTCGACGACCACGGCGTGACGCGGGTCGAGACCGAGCTGCACGCTCTGTGGGGAGCGCCACAGCACCTGCAGGTCGGCCCGGAGCCGGGGCCGGCGTGGCAGCGGCGGGGCTGGGTCACGGGGCTGCGTGCCGGAGGGCTGCGTGCCGGAGGGCTGCGGGAAGG
>JAVKSM010000086.1:0-14153 GCA_039583705.1 Pseudonocardiaceae bacterium | reverse complement strand
CACCTGGCCGCCGTACGGGCGGCCGCCGACCGCCGGGAGGGCCTGGCGCGGCTGACCGGTCAGGTCGAGGCGCTGCGGACCCGGGCGGCCACGACAGCGGAAGAGATCAACCGGCTGGCGACCGCCGCGGCGGATGCCGTGCGCCGCGCCGAGCTGGCCGAGGCCGACCACCAGGCGCTGCAGTCCGAGGTGGGCGCCTTCGACGCCGGCAAGGTGGGCCTGGACGAGTGCCACGCGAGCGCCGTCGACGCCTATGAGCAGGCCCGCAAGCGCGTCGAGCAGCTCGTCGCCGCCGAGCGGGAGGCCGAGCAGGACCGTGCGCACTGGAAAGCGCGGATGGAAGCGCTGGCCCTGGGCCTGACCCGACGGGACGGGGCCGGGGCGCTGCTCGCCGCCGGGGACCGGCTGCCTGGGCTGCTCGGTTCGGTGGCGGTGTTGCTCACCGTCGAGCCCGGTGCGCAGGCCGCGGTGGCGGCTGCGCTCGGCGTCGTCGCGGACGCGGTCGCGGTCGCCGGCCCGGACACCGCCCTCGCCGCCCTGCGGCTGCTCAAGGCCGCCGACGCCGGCCGGGCCAGCCTGCTCGTGGGTACCCAGACGGAGTCCGACGCCGTGCCCCGTCCGGCACCGCCCCATCCGGCACTGCCCAGCGGCGCGCGGTGGGCCTCGGACCTCGTCACCGCTCCCGGCTCGCTGCGCCCGGCACTGCACCAGGTGCTCCAGCAGGTCGCGGTCGTCGACGACCTGGACACGGCGCGGGAGTTGCTCGCGCGCCACCCCGATCTCCGGGTGGTCACGATGGCCGGTGACGTGCTCGCGACGGGCTGGGCGGTCGGCGGCTCGGGCGAGCGCCAGAGCGTGCTGGAGGTGCAGGCCGCCGTCGACGAGGCGACCGACCGGCTGGGTGAGGCAGAGTCCCGGCTGGCCCGGCTGCGGGCCGGCGTCGACGGTGCCCGCTCCGAGGAGTCGGCCCGTCTCGCCGATGTCGAGGCTGCCCAGGAGGCGCTGAACGCGTCGGACGCCCGGTTGGCGGCCGTCGCCGAGAAGCTCGGCCGGCTCGGTCAGGCGGCTCGCTCGGCGGTTGCGGAGGCAGCGCGGCTGCGCGCCCAGCGCGAGACCGTCGAGCGGGCCAGGGCCGGGGCGTTCGGCGAGATGAGCGGGCTGGAGCAGCGGCTGGCCTCGGCTGCGGGCGAGCCGGTCACCGAGGAGCCGGACACCGCCGAGCGGGACGCGACCGCGGCCAGTCTGGCCGTCGCCCGGACCGAGGAGGTCGACGCCCGGCTGGTGTTGCGTACCGCCGAGGAGCGCGCCGGGACGCTGAACGGACGTGCTGAATCGCTGCGACGGCAGGCCAGATCCGAGCGGGCGGCCCGGCAGCGTGCCGAGACGGCCAGAGCGGCCCGGGCCCGCGGGGCCGCCGTGGCGCAGGCGGTCGTGACCGCCGGGGCGCTCGCCGGCGAGCGGCTCACGGTCTCACTGGCCCGGGCGGCGCAGGAGCGGGATGCGGCAGCGGCCGCCCGGGCAGAGCTCAGCGGGGAGTTGGAGCAGGTGCGGACCAACGTCCGGGAGCTGAGCGGAGAGCTGGAGCGTCTCACCCACACGGTGCACCGCGACGAGGTGGCGCGCGCCGAGCAGCGGCTGCGCGTCGAGCAGCTCGAGACCAGGGTCGTCGAGGAGTTCGGGATCGGAACCGACGAGCTCGTCGCCGAGTACGGCCCGGACGTGCCGGTTCCGACCACCTCCGGTGAGCTGGGCGACCCCGCGGCGACGCAGCGGGAGGCGGTGCGGGAGCGCGGTGGGGACCTGACCGAGCCACCTCCGGTGCCTTACGACCGGGCCACCCAGGAGCGCCGCGCTCGCCGCGCCGAGCGGGACCTCGCGACCCTGGGTAAGGTCAACCCGTTGGCGTTGGAGGAATTCGCGGCCCTGGAGGAGCGCCACCGCTTCCTCGCCACCCAGCTCGAGGATCTCAAGGCCACCCGCCGCGACCTGCTCGCCGTGGTCCGTGAGGTGGACGACCGGATCCTCGAGGTGTTCGCCGCCGCGTTCGCCGATGTCGCCGCCCAGTTCGAGGTCGTGTTCCCCGCGCTGTTCCCCGGCGGCGAAGGGCGGCTGCTGCTCACCGACCCCGAGGACCTGCTCAGTTCCGGGGTCGACGTGGAGGCCCGACCTCCGGGCAAGAAGGTCAAGCGCCTGTCGTTGCTGTCCGGCGGGGAAAGGTCGTTGACCGCCGTGGGCATGCTGGTTGCGATCTTCCGGGCGCGGCCGTCGCCGTTCTACGTGCTCGATGAGGTCGAAGCCGCCCTGGACGACGCCAACCTGCGTCGGCTCCTCGGGCTTCTCGGCGAGTTGCGGGACAGCTCCCAGCTCATCGTCGTGACCCATCAGAAGCCGACGATGGAGATCGCCGACGCACTCTACGGGGTGAGCATGCGCGGCGACGGCATCAGCACGGTCGTCTCGCAGCGACTGCGAAGCGCCGGGACGTCTCCGCCGGGCTCCCCTCCGGCTGTGGGCTGACCTCCGACCTTCCCCGGCCATCGGCCGGCTACCCGAGCCAGCCGGCCGATGGCTTGCAAGGATGGGCGAATGCACGCCTCGGACTCGTCGGTACTATCGCAGGCCATCCTCGCCGCGGGTGGGCTCGGTCAGGCCGCGGTCATCGGGATCGCGGTCGGCGTCATCGTCGTGGTGCTGCTCCTCGCGGTGCTGAGCGGCCTGTTGCTGCGCCGCTCGCGGCGGATCAGCATTCGCGAGCCGGAGCAGCCCCAGCCTGAGGCGCCCCAGCCCGACAAGCCGCCGCAGCGAAGCGCCGGTGGCGGGTACCAGGCGGGCGGAACGATCAGTTTCTCCGCGGGCGGGGGAACGTCGACGATCGAGCCGCCGCGGATTGGGCCGCCGCCGGTGGCGCCGGTGCCCGTTTCTGAGCCCGAACCCCTCCGCGAACCCGAACCCGAGCCGGTTCCGGAGCCCGAGCCCGAGCCGGTTCCGGAGCCCGAGCCCGGACCGGTTCCGGAGCCCGAGCCGGTCCCCGAACCCGAGCCGGTCCCCGAACCCGAGCCGGTCCCCGAACCCGAACCCGGACCCGGACCGGTTCCGGAGCCCGAGCCGGTCCCCGAGCCCGAGCCAGCCCGGTTGCGCCCGGCGGAGCCGATCGCACCGACGGCCGGCCGTCTGCAACGGTTGCGCGGACGGCTGGCCGGCTCGCGCTCCGCCCTCGGCCAAGGCCTGCTCGGCCTGCTGGGCGCCGGCGACCTCGACGAGGAGTCGTGGGAGGAGATCGAGGACATCCTGCTGCTCGCCGACCTCGGCGCGGCCACCACCGCCGACATCACCGCCATGCTCCGGGAGCACATCGCCAGCCGGGGCGTGCGCACCCCGGAGCAGGCCCAGGAGATGCTCCGAGTGGTGCTCACCGAGGCGCTGCGCCCTGAGATGGACCGTTCGGTGCGGGCGCTGCCCCACGACGGCCGCCCGGCGGTGGTGCTCGTCGCCGGGGTCAACGGCACCGGCAAGACCACCACCACGGGCAAGCTCGCCCGGGTGCTCGTCGCCGACGGCCGCACTGTGCTGCTCGGCGCGGCCGACACCTTCCGGGCGGCCGCCGTCGACCAGTTGGCGACCTGGGCCGGGCGTGCCGGCGCCGAGGTGGTGCGCGGTCCGGAGGGTGCCGATCCGGCGAGCGTCGCCTTCGACGCGGTCAAGCGCGGCATCGAGACCGGCATCGATGCCGTCCTGCTCGACACGGCCGGCCGGCTGCACACCAAGACCGGGCTCATGGACCAGCTCGGCAAGGTCAAGCGCGTGGTCTCCCGGCAGGCCGAGGTCGACGAGGTGCTGCTTGTGCTGGACGCCACGACCGGCCAGAACGGCATCGTCCAGGCCCGGGTCTTCCGCGAGGTCGTCGACGTGACCGGAGTGGTCCTCACCAAGCTCGACGGCACCGCCAAGGGTGGCATCGTCTTCCAGGTACAGCGCGAGCTCGGCGTCCCGGTCAAGCTCGTCGGCCTGGGCGAGGGTGCGGACGACCTCGCGCCGTTCGAGCCGGCGGCCTTCGTCGACGCCCTCCTCGCGTGAGACGGTCGAAGCGGTAGTCACCGGGCGGTGTCGGAAGGGGCTTCCGACACCGCCGTCGGGGCTTCACGTGTGGTTGCCGGGTGCTATGGCAGGTGCGAGCCGTGAGACGGTGCGCAACGTTTTCGTAACTTCGGGCGCCAGGCTGTTCATCCAGCAGAAACGGACAGCGTCGTTGCCGGTAACACAGCGCAGTGATCATTCACCCCCCTGGCTGACGAACGGGAGGGCAGACGTGATCAACCCTGGGAGTACCGCCTGGGTGCTGGCCAGCGCGGCGCTGGTCATGCTGATGACCCCCGGCCTGGCTTTCTTCTACGGCGGGATGGTCCGTTCGAAGAGCGTCCTCAACATGTTGATGATGAACTTCATGTGCCTGGCCGTCGTGGGTGTGCTCTGGGCGCTCTACGGCTACTCCCTCGCATTCGGCACGGACGCGTTCGGAGGACTGGTCGGCGGCCTTGAGCACGTCGGGTCCAAGGGGATGGGCGGCCAGCTCGTCGGTCCCAGCTCCGACAAGATCCCCATGTTCGCGTTCTCGATGTTCCAGCTCATGTTCGCCGTGATCACCCCGGCACTCATCTCCGGTGCCATCGCGGACCGCGTGAAGTTCTGGAGCTGGACGATCTTCGTGGTGCTCTGGGCGACGATCGTCTACTTCCCCGTTGCGCACTGGGTCTTCTCCTTCGACGGTTTCACCGGCCCGAATGCCGTCGGGGGCTGGATCGCCAACAAGCTCAAGGGCGAGGACTTCGCCGGCGGCACCGCGGTGCACATCAACGCCGGCTCCGCGGGCCTGGCCCTCGCGCTCGTGCTCGGCAGGCGCAAGGGGTGGCCCGACGAGCGGCTGCGCCCACACAACCTGCCGTTCGTCCTGCTGGGTGCCAGCCTGCTCTGGTTCGGCTGGTTCGGGTTCAACGCCGGATCCGCGCTCGCCGCCAACGACCTCGCGGGCGTGGCGTTCACGAACACCATGATCGCCACCTGTGCCGCGGTGCTGGGCTGGCTGGTCGTCGAGCAGGTCCGCGACGGCAGGCCGACGACCCTGGGCGCGGCTTCCGGCGCGGTGGCCGGGCTGGTGGCCATCACTCCCGCCTGCGCCTTCGTCAGCCCGCTCGGGGCGATCGCGGTCGGTGGCATCGCCGGCGCGGTGTGCGCGCTGGCGATCTCGCTCAAGTACCGCTTCCGCCTCGACGACTCCCTCGACGTCGTCGGCGTCCACCTGGTCGGCGGCATCGTCGGCACCCTGCTCATCGGCTTCTTCGGCACCAGCGCCTACAACTCCGGCAGCGTGAACGCGCTGTTCTACGGCGGCGGGTGGGCACAGCTCGGCCGGCAGGCGGTCGCCGCCGGAGCGGTCATGGGCTACTCGTTCGGGGTCAGCCTCATCCTCGGTCTGGCGATCAAGTACACGATCGGTTTCCGGGTGCGCGAGGAGGACGAGGTCGGCGGCATCGACGAGGCCGAGCACGCCGAGACCGCCTACGACTTCTCGACCCTCGGCGGATTCGGGACGCATGCGGTGAACCGCACCGTGCCCTCGCCGGTCAAGCGGGTCCCCGCGTCGGTCGGAAAGGAGAGCTGACGCCATGAGGCTGGTGACGGCCATCATCAAGCCGTTCGTGCTGGAGGAGGTCAAGGACGCGCTGGAGCGGCTCGGCGTGCTGGGCCTGACCGTGAGCGAGGTGTCCGGCTACGGCCGGCAGAAGGGGCACACCGAGGTCTACCGCGGCGCCGAGTACGCGGTCGACTTCGTCCCCAAGGTCCGGGTCGAGGTCCTCACCGACGAGGGGACGGCGGAAAAGGTCGTCGACGCCGTCCTCGAAGCCGCCCGCACCGGTAAGATCGGCGACGGGAAGGTCTGGGTGACGCCGGTGGAGACGGTCGTCCGGGTCCGTACCGGGGAACGCGGCACCGACGCGCTGTAGGGCACAGGCGGTCACGGGGCCGCCCCAGCGACGGCGGGGTTCCGGCACGCCTTCCTGGGCCGATCCCGGGCCGATCCCGGACCCGATCCCCGGCCGGGCCGGGCCGAAACGGATCCGTAACGGCTCCGCGGATTGAGTTCACGGCCCCGAAATGTCGCCGACCCCTGTCGTAACACGATCAGAAGATCATGTAGCTCGCGGCCGGGATCCGCGGCGCCGGGCTGTGCGCGGCCACCCCGGTCGGCTCGGCAACCAGGGAGAGGGCACCGCGATGAAGCTGGTCACGGCGATCGTCAAGCCGTTCGTGCTGGAGGACGTCAAGGGCGCGTTGGAACAGCTCGGCGTGCTCGGCATGACCGTGAGCCAGGTGTCCGGCTACGGCCGGCAGAAGGGGCACACCGAGGTCTACCGCGGTGCGGAGTACGCCGTGGACTTCGTCCCCAAGGTGCGCATCGAGGTGGTGGTCGGCGACGAGGTCGTCGACAAGGTCCTCGAGATGGTGGTCGACACCGCCCGGACCGGCAAGATCGGCGACGGCAAGGTCTGGGTGACCCCGGTGGAGACGGTGGTCCGGGTGCGCACCGGCGAGCGGGGAACCGATGCCTTGTGACGGGATTCTCGCGCCACGGCAGGAGCGGAGGTCGGGGAGATGACGACGGTGAGCCCGGGTACCGCGGAGGACCTGGTCCGCGCGCGGGCCGTGCTGCTCGGGGCGGGTCCGGGTCAGCGCCGGCTCGGCGCGGAGGCGCTGCGTGCCGCACTGGTCGACCTGCACGACCTCTGGCTCTCCTCACGCGCGGTGAGCCTCGGCATGGCCGGCGGCGACGGCACGGGCATCGCGCTGGTCGCGGTGGGCGGCCTGGGCCGTCGCGAGCTCGCGCCGTACTCCGACCTCGACCTCGTCCTGGTGCACGACGGCGGCGGGGACGCCCGGGGGAACGACATCGCCGCGCTGGCCGAGCAGTTGTGGTACCCGCTGTGGGATGCGGGCGTCGGGCTCGACCACTCGGTGCGCACCGTGGGGCAGGCCGTGGCGGTGGCTGCCACCGACCTGCGGGCGGCGATGGGCCTGCTGGAGGTCCGCCACCTGGCCGGGGACGGGGCGCTGACCGACCGGCTGATCGGTGCGGTGCGGCAGACGTGGCGGAGCAGCATCCGCACCCGTTTCGACGAGCTGGTCGGTGCCGCGGAGCAGCGCTGGCTGCGCACCGGCGAGGTCGCGCACCGGGTCGAGCCGGACCTCAAGAGTGGCCACGGTGGGCTGCGCGATGTCCAACTCCTCGATGCGCTGGCCACCGCGCAGCTCGTCGACCGGGCCGGCGCCAACGTGCGGGCGGCGCGCACGCTGCTGCTCGACGTCCGTACCGAGCTGCACCGCAACGCCGGCCGCGGCCGGGACGTGCTGCGCGCCCAGGACGCCGACGACATCGCCGCCGCGGTCGGGGTGGCCGACCGCTTCGAGCTGGCCAGGGAGCTGTCCGGGGCGGCCCGCACGGTCGTGTTCGCACTCGACGTCGCGCTGCGGGGGGCGCGCGCGGCGTTGCCCCGCCGGGGGCTGGCCGCGTTGCGCCGCGTCCCGGTGCGGCGGCCACTCGACGAGGGTGTGGTCGAGCACGGCGGCGAGGTGGTGCTGGCACGCGACGCCCACGCCTCCCGGGACCCCGCGCTGGTGCTGCGCGTGGCCGCCGCCGCGGCGCGGACCGGCCTGCCGGTGGCTGCCGGCACCCTGGCACGGCTGGCCGACACCGCGCCCGAGCTGCGCGAGCCGTGGCCGATCGCGGCCCGCTCGGAGCTGCTGTCGTTGCTGGGCAGCGGTCGCGGCATGGTCGGCGTGGTCGAGGCGCTGGACCGCACCGGGCTGTGGGGCCGGCTGTTCCCGGAGTGGGGCGCGGTGCGGGACCTGCCGCCGCGGGACCGCAGCCACGTGTGGACCGTCGACCGCCACCTCGTCGAGACCTGCGCCCAGGCCACCCGGCTGACCACCCGGGTGACGCGGCCCGACCTGCTGCTGCTCGGCGCGCTGCTGCACGATGCCGGCAAGGGTCGGGGCACCGACCACTCCGAGGTCGGGGCCTCGCTGGCCCGCCAGGTGGGGCGGCGTCTGGGGCTGTGGCCGCACGACGTCGAGCTGCTTGCCAGGGTGGTGCGCCACCACCTGCTGCTGCCGCACACGGCGACCCGGCGGGATCCGGAGGATCCCGCGACCGTGCAGCGTGTCGTCGACACTCTGGCCGGCGACGCCGTGCTGCTGGAGCTGCTGGCCGCGCTGGCCGAGGCCGACGGCCTGGCGACCGGGCCGGGGGTGTGGAGTGACTGGCGCTCCACGCTGGTCGACGGCCTGGTCGCCCGCTGCCGGGTCGTGATGTCCGGTGGCCCGATGCCGGAGCCTGACCCGCTGAGCGACGCCCAGCGGGAGCTCGCCGTTGCGGTGGCGGCCAGCGGGCGCCCCGAGGTGCTCGTCGCCGCGGAGCCGGTTCCGGCTACCGTCACGGTGGCGGCACCGGACCGGCCCGGGCTGCTCTCCCGGGCCGCGGGGGTGCTCGCGTTGCACTCCCTGCAGGTGCACGCCGCGGCGCTGCGCGGTGACGCCGGGGTCGTGGTGGACACCTTCACGGTCTCGCCGCGGTTCGGCTCGCTGCCGGATGCCGCGCTGCTGCGGGAGGACCTGGTCCGGGCGCTGGAGGGCACGCTGCGGCTGGACGAGCGGCTGGCGGCCAAGGAGCGGGACTACGGCCGTCCGGCACCTGTTCCCTCCCCGGCCCGGGTGCTGTGGTTCGACGACGAGGCGAGCGGCGCCGCCGTGCTCGAACTGCGGGGAGCCGACCGTATCGGCCTGCTGCACCAGCTGGCGGCTGCCCTCGAGGGCTGCCATGTCGACCTGCGGTGGGCGAAGGTGGTCACGTTGGGCACCTCTGTGCTCGACTCGTTCTGCCTGACCGGCACCGGTCCGGACGGGAGCCTGTCTGCCGCGGCCCGCCAGGGCATCGAGCAGGCCGTCCTCGCCGCCGCCCGGTAACCCGGCTGATCGGCCGGCCGAACCACCTGGATGAACCAGACCCCGGCAGAGCAGGCCGGCTACCCTCGCAGGGGACCGCCATCGATGACACCTGGGAGTCGACGCCCCGTGTTCGACACGCTCTCCGAACGGCTGACCTCCGTCCTGTCCAACCTGCGAGGCAAGGGCCGGCTCTCCGAGGCCGACGTCGACGCCACCTGCCGCGAGATCCGGATCGCGTTGCTGGAGGCCGACGTCGCGCTGCCGGTGGTCCGCGCGTTTGTCACCCAGGTCAAGCAGCGTGCGAAGGGCGCCGAGGTCTCCGGTGCGCTCAACCCGGCCCAGCAGGTCGTGAAGATCGTCAACGAGGAGCTCATCAGCATCCTCGGCGGCGAGACCCGCCGGCTGCGGTTCGCCAAGACGCCACCGACTGTGATCATGCTTGCGGGCCTGCAGGGCTCCGGCAAGACGACGCTGGCGGGCAAGCTCGCCCGGTGGCTGCGCAAGGCCGGCCACACCCCGCTGCTGGTGGCCTGTGACCTGCAACGTCCCAACGCCGTCACCCAGCTCCAGGTGGTCGGCGAGCGCGCCGGGGCCACGGTGTTCGCGCCCGAGCCGGGCAACGGCGTCGGGGATCCGGTGGACGTCGCCCGCCGGGCCGTCGCCGAGGCGCGCGGCCGTCACCACGACGTCCTGGTCGTCGACACCGCCGGCCGGCTCGGCGTCGACGCCGAGCTCATGGCGCAGGCCGCCGACATCCGCGACGCGGTGCGGCCCGACGAGATCCTCTTCGTCGTCGACGCCATGATCGGCCAGGATGCCGTGGCGACCGCCGAGGCCTTCCGCGACGGCGTCGGGTTCACCGGGGTGGTGCTGACCAAGCTCGACGGTGACGCCCGCGGTGGGGCCGCGCTGAGCGTCCGGCAGGTGACCGGGCAGCCGATCCTCTTCGCGTCCAACGGGGAGGGCCTCGACGAGTTCGACGTCTTCCATCCCGACCGCATGGCAAGCCGGATCCTCGGCATGGGCGACCTGCTCACGCTCATCGAGCAGGCCGAGCAGGTGTTTGACGCCCGATCGGCCGAGGCCGCCGCGGCGAAGATGGGTACCGGGGAGCTCACCCTGGAGGACTTCCTCGACCAGATGCTCGCCGTGCGGCGCATGGGTCCGATCGCCAACCTGCTCGGGATGCTGCCGGGCGCCGCCCAGATGAAGGACGCGCTCGCGGCCGTCGACGAGAAGCAACTGGACCGGGTGCAGGCGATCATCCGCGGCATGACCCCCGCCGAGCGGTCCGATCCGAAGATCATAAACGGATCGCGGCGGCAACGCATCGCGAGCGGCTCCGGCGTCACCGTCAGCGAGGTCAACCAACTGGTGGGCCGCTTCTTCGAGGCCCGCAAGATGATGAAGCAGATGGCCGGCCAGTTCGGGATCCCCGGCACCCGCGGCAACCGGCAGCGCAAGGGTGCCCGGAAGGGCAAGAAGGGTCGGGGCCGGGGCCCCACCCCAACCAAGATTCCCGGCGGCCTGTCCGGACAGCCCGCCGGGATGCCTGACCTGTCGGCCATGCCGCCAGGGTTGCGGGAGCTGCCACCTGGACTGGCCGGGCTGGACGAGCTGCCGCCCGGCTTCGACCCCTCCGTCTTCAAGCTGCCCAAGCGCACGTGAGCTATCGGCTGCGTGGTGTTGCGCTGCCCGAGGGTGAGGTGCGCGAGCTGTGGGTGGCGGACGGTCGCATCAGCCTGGAACCGGTGCCCGCCGCCGAGACGCTCTCCGACGGTGGCTTCCTGCTGCCCGGCCTCGTCGACGCGCACTGCCACGTCGGCCTCGGCCCGGCTGGCCCGGTGGACCTCGACGAGGCTGCCCGCCAGGCCGGGACCGACCGCGACGCGGGGACCCTGCTGATCCGGGACTGTGGCTCCCCGATCGACACCCGTCCCCTCGCCGGCCGCGCCGACCTACCGGAGATCATCCGGGCCGGCCGGCACATCGCCCGGACCAAGCGCTATGTCCCGAGGCTGGCGGTGGAGCTCGACGACCCGGCAGCGCTGCCTGCCGCGGTCGCGGAGCAGGCCGCTTTCGGCGACGGCTGGGTCAAGCTGGTCGGGGACTGGATCGACCGCTCATCGGGGGACCTGGCCCCGCTGTGGCCCGACGACGTCCTCGCCGAGGCGGTGTCGGCGGCGCACGCGCGTGGGGCCAGGGTGACGGCCCACGTGTTCGCCGAGGACGCCCTGCCCGGGTTGCTGGTAGCCGGCATCGACTGCATCGAGCACGGCACCGGTCTGCGGGACGACACGATCGCCGAGATGGCGCGCCGCGGCGTGGCGCTGGTGCCGACCGTCATCAACGTCGCCAACTTCCCCTCGTTCGCGGCCGCCGCAGTTGCCAAGTTCCCGCGGTACGCCGCGCACATGACCGACCTGCACGCCCGGGCCCGCTCGACTCTCGCATCAGCGGTCGAGGCCGGGATCCCGGTCTACGTCGGCACCGACGCCGGGGGCGGCGTCGAGCACGGCCGGGTCGTCGACGAGGTGACCGCGCTGCGCGAGGTCGGCTTGAGCGCCGAGGCGGCGCTGGGCGCCGCGAGCTGGGCCGCGCGGCGCTGGCTGGGCCGACCGGGGCTGGAGCACGACGCGCCGGCCGACCTGCTCGTCGTCGACACCGACCCCCGCGCCGACCTCGGCGCCCTGCGCAGCCCGTCCCGTGTGTTGCTTCGTGGGTGTGTGGTGGGCTGAGCCGTGGCCCCCCCGCCGGACCGTGGATCCGTCGTACCCGTCGGCCCGCTCGCCGACGCGCCGACCCGGCCCTTGCCGGTGCTTCGCACCCACCGGTGGGGCTTCGGCGCCTACCTGCTGTGTGAGGCGGTCTTCCTCCTGACCTCGGTGCTGGTGCTGCTGCCGTTCGGCAGCGGCGACACCGGGTTGCCGCCGATCGCGCTGGTGCTCGGCCTGATCGTGCCGACGGTGCTGGCGGCCGGCACCGCGCTGGTGGCCACGCTGGTGCGCGGCAACGGGCCGCGGCGCGACCTCGGGCTGGTCTGGTCCTGGCGGGACCTCGCGATCGGCTCGGGTCTCGGGCTGGCGGGTCTGGTGCTGACCGTGCCCGCGAGCGCGGTGTGGGCGGCGGCCGTCGGCTCGTCGCACGCCGACTCGGCCGTGGGTGAGGCCTTCTCCGGGCTGCACATGTCGCCCGGGCTGGCCTGGACGGTGTTCTTCGGGGTGTTGCTCGTGGCGCCGCTGTGCGAGGAGATCGTCTACCGCGGTCTGCTCTGGGGGGCGATAGAGCGGCGGGGGTGGAACCGGTGGATGGTGCTCGGGCTGACGACGCTGGTGTTCGCCTTCGCCCACCTGGAGCTGACCCGGACGCCGCTGCTGCTGGTGATCGCACTCCCGATCGGTGCGGCCCGGCTGCTCACCGGGCGCCTGCTGGCCAGCGTCGTCGCGCACCAGCTCAACAACCTGCTGCCGGCGGTGGCGTTGTTGCTGCTGTTGCTCGGACACGGCTGACTGACGCCGGGAAACCGGGCATGACCAGCGGTGACGCGCCAATGGAGATCACTGGGGCCGTCCCTGGGCCGTCCCTGGGCCGTCCCGGCTTCGCCGGGGCCGTCCGGAACCGCATTCCCCGCCGTGTCGAGGCCCGCCGGGTGCGATCTTCGCTGTCCGGCATCAGGTGGCCATAGGTCGTCAACACCAGAGTTGCGTCCTCGTGACCGAGGCGCTCGGCGCGGCTGCACAGCCTCGGCGTGGACCTGCGGGTGCTGCACCAGTCCATCGACACCGCCACGGCGGGCGGGCGCATGTTCTTTACGGCGTGACCCGCTCGACGATCTACCGCCACCTGGGCGAGCCCCGCGAGCAGGCAGCGACCTCGCGCGTCCCGTAACCGACCGTGACTCTAAGCGTCCGATAAACGCGCCCGGAAGGCTGGTCTACCGTTGGCTGGACGGCAACCGGGGATCAGGAGGGGTGCGCCGTGGCGAACGAGCCGGTCGAGCCGGTCGAGCTGCCCGACCCCGTGACGATCGGCCGGCGGGTCCGGCGGATCCGCCGCGCCCGTGGCAAGAGCCTGGAAGTCGTCGCCGGACTCGCCAAGATCAGCACTTCGCAACTGTCGCGGCTGGAGACCGGCGAGCGCACCCTCGACCGACTCTCGGTGATCGTGGACCTCGCGAAGGCCCTAGGGGTCGCCCCCTCCGACCTCGTGGCGCTCCCGGTGCCCGCGCCCGGCAACGGCGGCATGGACAAAGCCATCCAAGCCGTCCGTATGGCCGTGACGGCCGTCAGCTACGGCGAGCCGGGCGGGCAGGTACTCCCCGTCGAGGCGCTGCGGGAACGGGTGAGCGCGGCATTGGAAGCTCGCTGTCACGAGGGCAAGGTCCGCGAGGCCGGCGCCGCGCTGCCCGGATTGATCCGCGACGTGCATACCTCGATCAACGCCGGGCGGGACGTGGCCGAGCTGCTGGACCTGGCGGCCCTGCTGCACGCCGGTCTCACCAACCCGTGGCTGCGCCTTGCGGGCGCCCCGCTCGACCTGCGTCAGCACGGCGTGCTGCTGGCCCGCCAGGTCGCCGAGCGCCGCGACACCCCGGCGGCGCTGGGCCTCGCCGCAGGGGCCACGCCCAATGTCCTGCTCACCGCCGGAGCGTTCGACCTCGCACGGGCCGCACTGAACGCGGCGAGCGTGCCCACGGACAGTCCGGAGTCAATGCAGCTCGCGGGTGGGATCGCACTGTGCCACTCCCTGGTCGCCGCTGCGGACGGCCGTGCCGCGGACGCGGACGCGGCGCTGGCGCACGCCGCCGAGCTGGCCGAGCGCACCGGCGAGGGTGACGCCTACTGGATGGGGTTCGGGCCGACGAACGTCGGGCTGTGGCGGATGGCCGTGGCGCTGGAGTCCGGCGACCCGGAGCGCGCCGTCGTCATCGCGGCGGGCCTGCACCCGCAGGCTCAGCCCAACGTGGTATGCCACGCCCGGTACTGGGTGCACTATGGCCGCGCGCTCGCCCGCGTGCGGGGCCGGCGGGATGACGCGGTGCGGGCGCTGCGGCGCGCCGAGACGACCCTGCCCCACGTCGTGCAGCGCAACCCGGCCGCGCGGGAGACGCTGGCCGAGCTGCTCGCCCACGCTGGGCACGACGACCCGGTGAGTCG
>JAVKSM010000085.1:0-14294 GCA_039583705.1 Pseudonocardiaceae bacterium | reverse complement strand
ACCAGCATGCCTACGCAGGGACAGGCGCCCAGGTCATGGCGACCCTAAGTAACCTCGCCCTGGGGCTGTTACGCCTGGCCGGAATCACCGAGATCACGCGTACCCTGCAACGCATCGCCGCCGACCGGACCCGAATCCTCCCCATCATCGCAGTCGCTACCAGCCCAAAGCGACTTTGAAATCCCCCTGGGCACCGTGCGCATCGACAGCGCACCCGGCGCCGGCACCTACATAGAAATGCCGATACCGACACCACGCGTACAACCAAACCCACAAGTTGTACGACCGTGACGCCACGAAATCTTCCACGCGGTGCTCAACACGTCGAGAATACCCCGAACAGGACAACCGGCCGCTAGGAAATCCGGCACCACGCCCGCAGGCCGTCTCAGCTTGGATGCACCGCGTGGATGGTCTGGTTTTCCGGGCGTGGGTGCTCGGCCGGCCTATTCGGCTTTCCCGCTGGTGCTCTGGCCCATGTCGATCGCGTCGAGCACGAGATGGTCTTTCTACAAGCCGGGCTAGAAGATGTCGCCGCCGCCCCCGCCGCCCCAGTTGTCGCCGCCGTATCCGTCGTTGTCCCACGATCCGCCACCGAGGCTGCGGTCGGGGTCGAACATGTCCCCGACCAGGTCTCCGACCATCTCCGCGCCGACCACCGCACCGCCGATCGCGAGGGCTTTCTTCCAGAACGGGGTGCGGTAGTAGCCGGCTGGTGCGGTGGAGCCGTCGAAGGAGCCGCCACCGAAGAAATGCGGCCGCTCCGGGTGGTAGTCGGGGTGTGCGATGTGGCGTTCGTCATTGACGTTCACCGGGGTGGGCTCGGAGACGGTGGCGGTGGCCAGCGTGGGGAGCTCGGGTCCGAGTGGCAGCCCGAGGTGCTGCCGCACGAGGCGGGTAGCGGTGAGCCCCTCGACGACAATCCTCTGCGCCACCTGCAGCTCTGATCGGGTGGTGGCCGAGGACAGCAGGCCACTGGCGGCGTTGTGTCGTTCGCTGGCGTCGACCATCGCTTGGCGACACAGCGGGTCATCGCCCGGGTCGAGGGTGCTGATGTCGGAGGCGAGGCGGGCCAGCCAGCCCTGGACCTCGGCCCGCGCACCGGCCAGTTGCTCGCGCTGACGCCTGTTGAACATGTCGGCTCCTCGCTCTCAGTCAGCCATGCGCTGACCTTTCCGAGGTTACCGGCGCCGACCAGCGAGACGCCCGCCTGGTGCGGCGCGACTCCTCACTCAAAGATCTCGACAACCCCGCGCCCCGAGATCATCGCTCGTGAATCGGCGAGGACGTGACCGCCGCGCTCGCAGAGTTCCCGCCGTTACCGCCGCCCTGGAGGCGGCGCCGGTCCCACACGGGTGGTAAACATTCAGCCGGTGGGCAGGCGCGGCGTGGCGTGATCGCCGGTGGGGCTGTGGGCCTTCCGGTGGTGGGTGGTTCTGGGTGCGCGCTTAGGTGGGTGCGGGTAGGGCGGGCGTCCAGGGCTGGCCGGTGAGGGCGTCGCGGAGCGCGGTGAGCATGTTGTGGTTCGCGGTCGCGCAGGACCTCGAGCAGGTTGCGGGCCTTGCGCTGTCCGGGGCGCTCACCGTGGCTGGTGGTCTGCGACAGCCCGACGAGCACCCCGTGGCGAAACGCTGTGATCAGTTCGTCGCGCACGGCGGTGTCGATGGCGGGCTGGCCGGCGGCTCGGGCGAGGTTGGCCGCATGGATCAGGCCGCGCAGCACGTCGGCGATCTGGGTCGGCCAGATGGCGTCGGGATAGACCTCGCCGGGGGTGGCCGGCCCGACCCGCAGCGGGTCGCACGACACGGCGTAGGACCCGGTGATCAGGGCGCGGATCCGCTCGTGCACCACGGCCAGGCACCCCGCGGCGCGGGCGAGCATGCCGTGCGCGAACCCGACCGACGGGGCGGCGCCGGTCAGCGACTCCAGCAGCGCCACCACCCGGTGGGCGGGCAAGAAGTATAATTTGTGCTGCGTCAGGTCTTGGTGTGGTCCGGGGGGGATTCTGGTGGGAACTCGGCGCGGACCTGCTCCTGCTCCTGGTAGGTGCGTTCCTGTGCGTAGGCCTGATAGGCGCGGTGATCGGCCTCGGTGACGGGCGCGTCGATGATTCCGCGGGGGTGGAGCCGCTCGGTGAGTACCACGTTGAGTTGGGCGCCCAGCAGGGTGACGATGCTCTGCAGGTAGAACCACCACAGCATAGTGATCACGGTGGCGAAGTTGCCGTAGGTGCTCTGCGCGTTGTGCAGGTACCGGGAGATGATCAGCGAGGACAGCTGCTGGAGCACCCAGAAGACCACCCCCGACAGCAGCGCGCCCGGCAGCACGTCCCGGGTGGACACCTCGCGGGCGGTGAGGATACGGAAGGCCGCGATGAACAGCCCGACGTCCAGCGCGATGGCGATGAGGTAGCCGGCCAGTCGACCGAACACGCCGAGGTTGATCCCGGTGGCGGTGCCGGTGACATAGCCGCTGATGATCGTGCTGAGGACCAGGCCCAGGCCGATCGTGGCCAGGACGTACAGGATGCGTTTGACGGTCTCGGCGAGCTTGGGTCGGCGGACGTAGGGGACCTCCCACACCGAGTTGAACGCGTCCTGCACGGTCATGACGACAAACGATCCGCTGAACAGCGCGCTGACCAGGCCCAGCGCCAGCGACCACCACTGCCCGCTGAGATGGCGCAGTGAGGCGGTGTCCAGCAGCGGGAAGTAGCTGGCCACGCTGCCCAGCACCTCACCTTTCACACCGGAGGGTAGGAAGTAGCCCAGCAGGGTCAAGAACACCAACAGCAGCGGGAAGATCGAGAAGAACGCCCAAAACGCGATCATGGTGGCGAGGTTGGTCGAGTGGTCCTCGCCGAACTTCCGCACCACCGCGACCGCCACACCCACCGCCTTGTGCCGTTGCTGGTAGGAGTCGAAGCGACTGAGCTTCCCTCTCACCTCACCGGCACCGGTCTGCTCGTGGGCTGGACGCACGGCACACTCCTCCCATCACCACACCGACCTGTCCTCACGCCGACCGCGCGCGTCTGGTCTTTGACCGCCCGGTTGGGAGGGATCACCTCGATCAACATACGCTAGAAGTACCTGTATGGCGGCGTGAACGTTGGCGGAGCACCTCGCCGGGCTGGAGCGGCCGGACGTCGACCCGCACCGCCTGCAGCGACCCCATCACCGCTCTGGGCGGGGCGGTGCGCCTGGCACCGCAGTACAACGACCTCGTGATGCAGTAGCGAGGGGCAGGCGCCGTCATCAGTCAGGGTGATCATGTGCGGCGGCGATGCTCCGGCAGTTCCCGTGAGACGAGTCCTCGGGTGTCACCCTCCTGACCCGTCTATAGAACAGTCGTCGGGACGACGACAGGATTTGAACCCCGCGGCCCCGCCTTCGACCCTGCCGCGCGCGGGGCCGGGCCACTGTGGTCGGTCCGGTGGGGGTGGAACCACACTCTGTGCTGGGGAGGCGCGGCGAACCCCGTTCGGGTATCTTTGCCCGCTATAAGCGAGCTGGGCGGGCAGGGCGACTTGCGTGGATTGTTCCTGGGGGAGATGCTCAGGTGGTTGTCTGAGCAGACCTTGCGCGTGGTGCGCGAGGAGTTGGCGTCGGCCGAGTTGAGGAGAAAGGCAAGCGTGTCGGGGTGAGAGCCGGGTTGACAGGTGCTGGCGGGCTGGTCTCGCTCTTCGGGCTGGGCGCCTTGGCGGCCACGCGCCAAGCAAGACATGAAGACTATCAGACGACTATCAGACGGAGCGTGAGACAATATGAGTCCTTCACCGATCACTACCCCCTCCGGTTCGACGCCTTCTGATCCGGAGGAGCTGCGCCGCGACATCGAGGAGACCCGCGGTGAGCTGGCCGCGACGATCAACGCGGTGGCGTACAAGGCTGACGTCAAGGCCCGGGCGCAGGACAAGGCGCAGGAACTCACGGCGAGGGCCGCCGAAAAGGCCCAGGCGGCGAAGGCGCGGGCGCAGGAGACGACGCAACAGCTGCGGGAGCGGGCACCGCAGATGGCCGAGGCGGCGAAGGGGCGGGCCGGTGAGAAGGCCCAGGAGTTGCTGGGGCAGGCGCGCGGGCGGGTGCAGGAGAAGCCCGGTACGGTTGCCGCGGCGGTAGGTGCGTTGCTGGTTGTGGTGGCGTTGGTGATCCGCCGTGGGCGGCGCTGAGGCTTCCAAGCGCAGGGTCGGCGTGAGGTCGTCGAGCAGACCGGCGTCCGGCGGCTACCTCGGTCGCGCCCTCCCGCCGCGGTAGGTCGGTGACTGCGCCCTGCTGGGCTGCGCCAGCAGGCCCCCTTTCACCGACGAGCGGGTGTTGGGTGGTGAGCACCTGCTCTCGCCTGGGGTGTGCTGGTGTCCCTACCTGCTGACGAGGTGCCACATGATCAGATCGTGGATCTCGTGTGCCTGGTCCTTGCCCCTGCAGGCCACTTCGTAGCTGGTGTAGCCGACCTTGATCTGGACTGTCGTGGCGGCGGCGATCGACTCCCGGCGGGTCGAACGGGGGGCCAGCACGTAGGAGACGCTGCTGATGCGGCTGAACGGCGCCGAGGTCAGCACCGGCTTGTCATAGGTCTTCGTCTCCACCATCACCACGCGCCGGTTGGTCACCGCGACGAAGCTGACCTCGCCGCTGGCGGCGTACACCCCGAAGATCTGCTCGGTCTGCAGCAGGAGGTCAAGAGCCGTGGTCAGGTCTTCGGCGAGGTCGAAGGCCGGGGTCCACGCCTGATCACCTCGGGGTCCCGGGATGTGTTGCAGGCCCGAGATGCGCCCTGAGGCCACCGCGGGTCTTCCCCAGACGTGATCTGAGTGGGGTGAGGACTGGATCAACCGCCGGGTTGCGTCTTCGACGTCACCCTTTCGTGACTCCCCAAAAGAATCTGTACGTGACTTTCTGCGCACGTCGCACCTCCATCACGCCACCAGCCGTGTCGTTGATGACCTCGAACGTGTTACCGCCTGTGTATCAGAGGGGTGCGAACGACCGCTGATACCGACCCGACCCGCGGGTACGCAGGTGTAGCTGCCGAAGCGGCTACCCGCCAGGGCGGCGGAGTCCCAACCCGACGAGAACGGCCTGCACCGGCGGACGAAGGCCGCCCCTCGGCTCAAGCTGCGCCTACATACGCCACATCCGCTTGCATGTGGTGACGTGGACGCCGGCGGACCTTGGGAGACTGGAGCGCCCGGACGACGTTGTGGTCACACAGCGTTGCTCTGCCGAGGAGCAGAGGTGGTGCGCCCACCTTGAGCTCGTAGCCGGGTCGCAGCCACGCCTTCCCGGCCTGGGCTTTGGTGATCCGGACGTAGACCGGGCCGTCGCCGTAACTCCCCGGTGGCGCCACCTCTCGCGTCGCCAGCTTCCGCCAGCTCACCGGTGCACCGTCCGCGGCGTGGTGAGTCCCACCCGGATCCGCGCTGCTCGCATCCGCCGCAGCCGGCGGTGGGCGTCCAGCCACCGCCGCAGGGCCCAGGTCGGGTCAGATGCGGCGGGGTGAGGATCGGAGGCGGGTGCTGCCGGACCTGCTGACCCGGGCCACCACCTCCGCGCACGCCACGGCCAACCCGGAGGGGTGGGCGCTGCTGGCCGACGTGTACAGCGCCGTGTACTACCTGGCGGCGCGGCACCGGTGGATGGATCTGGTCGAGATCGCCCCCAGCCGCCAGGCCTGGGCCGCGGATCAGCAACCGCTGCCGAGCGCTGCCGCCGCCGTGCAATGCGCCGGCACCTTTCTGAACTGTGGGGACTTCGAGGCGGGCTCGCCGTGGTGGACCGGGCCGTGGTAGCCGCTGAACGGAACTCAGCGGTGCGGAGAAGGCCTTCGCCGCCGGCTCCCTGCACCTGCGCGGCATGACCCTGGCGGGACGGCTCAACAACCGAAACGAGGCCCAGCGACACATTCATGCGGCATGGTCTGCGGCCGACGAGTTCCCGCACGACCTGCAACTGCATGGCGAGCGCTTCGGACCCGCCAATACCGCCACCCACGTGCTGGCCACGGAGGGCGACCTCGGCCGTCCCCGCGAAGTGGTCCGCCTGGCCGAGGAGCTGACCAGCCGCGACACTGGCCTGCCGCCGACCCGGATCGTCGATGTGCATACCAGCACCGCCCGCGCCCGACTCGACCTGGGCGACCGGGAGAGCGCGCAGGCCTCGCTGGTGGCGGCGTGGAACGTCGCCCCCCAGAAAGCGAAGGTCCACCCGATGAACCGCGAGGTGCTGCGGGTCCTGATCTCGCTGCACCGACGCAGCAACCCCCAGCTCATCAAGCTCGCCAAACAGGCTGGGCTCACCGGATAACACGTGGGGTTACCACGCGATGGTGATCCGGGTGTTGGGTTTGTCGATGTGGTGTCCCGGCGGTAGCTGGTCGTCTGGTGTTGCTGCTGGTTGGGCGGTGATGGCCGGTTGTGTGGGTCGTTCGCGGGCCCATTGGTGGAGCAGGTTCGCGGTGTGCCTCCTGCCCATCGCGGGGCCGGGGTGACCAGCCCGCTGTCGCGTGCGTTGGGTCCTGCGGAGATTCTGGCGAAGTGTCTGCTGGTGGTGGCGAGCCACAGGTCGAGGTGCTCGACGGGATCGGTGTCGCTGATCGTTATGCCGGTCCAGTTCTGGTGTGGGGGATGGGTGAGTGCGTGGTTGGCCGTCGCCTCGTCGGTGGGGTCGTGGGAACGGGGGTGGAGGACGACGTCGGCGGCGAGGGGGAGGGAGTGTTCGAGGTGGGCGTCGGCGCCGCGCATCGGCACGAACCCGCAGACCAGCGCTGAGCTGCTGAGCATCCGGTCCGGTTGGTGCAGGTCGAACGCGATTGAGCGGGTGAGGCCGCTGCCGTGCAGGCGCAGCGGCACGACCAGCCGGCCTGCGGCAACGAGTTGCCGCCACCATGGCGAGGTGAGATCCCACGCCCCTGCGGTGATGATGATCCGGTCGAACGGCGCGCTGGTGGGGTGGGCGTCGGCGCCGTCCGCGCAGATCACGTCGACCTGGCCGTATCCGGCGGCGGACAGGCTGCGGCGGGCCTGGTCGACGAGATCGGGGTCGATGTCGATGGTGGTGACCTGACCGGCCGGGCCGACCAGTTCCTGCAGGAGCGCGGCGTTGATGCCGGTCGCGGCGCCGATCTCCAACACGCGGTGGCCGGGGTGGAGGTCGAGCTGTTCCAGCATGTCGGCGACGATCCCCGGGGAGGAGGCCGAGGAGAGCGCGGTGGCGTCGGCGGCGCGTTTGGTCACGACAACCTGGGCGGCGTAGGCCCTGTGCTCATCGACGCCGGGTAGGAACAGGTGCCTCGGTACGCGGCGGAAGGCCGCCTCGACCTGCGGGGTTCGGATTCGCCCGCGCCGACACAGCCAGTCTGTCAGGGCCGCCCGCAGCTGCGTGGGGTCCGCGGCGGTGGACTTGGTGCTCACCGCGCTCACCCTATTGGTCGGGTTTCGGCGATGCCGTCGGGCAGGCCGGGCTGCGGGCGGGTTCCGGTGGAAGACGACCTGGGCCGCGGTGGCTGCCATCAGACCCGCTATGAGGGAGCTGGGCGACCTGTGGTCGCGTGTCGTTCCACCTGGCGCAAGTCCCCGGCCGGACCAGGAGGGTGGGGCCCGCGGCGGCCAGGGGCGCCGCCCCCTGGCCGCCGGATGTGTAACTGTGTAACGGGACGTATCTATCAGACGATATGAGATGTGGCGTTCCTCATTGGGGGGAGCGCGATTCGGGAGGGCAGGTAGTCATGCCGTCAGCGAGTACGACCATCCAGCGGTGGGAAGCGATCAACCCGGGCGGGCTCCCCGCCGGGCTGGGGGGTCTTAATACCGTCGAGTTCACCGAGCCGAAGGTCAGTTATGAGGGGAAGTCCGATGGCGGATGGGTCTACCTCGAAGGCTTCGAAGTGACTCTGGACGGGAAGGTCTACGACGGGCATATCACCATCACCAAGCCGTTGACCAAGAGCAAGGACAGCGACGAGTGGCACTTGTGCCACCTCACCGTGACCCGCGCCGGCAACCCTCACGTGTTCTACGAGGTCAACGACGACGGTTCCTTTAGCACGACCACCAACCTCCTCAACTACGACGGCAAGGTTCGCAACGGCAAGGAACACTACCCGAAGGCCCAGATCAACGACGCCAAGCTGGCTGACGCGGTCGAGCACGACATTCGGCTGATTTTCAGGTACGTGTCCTGAGCCGGCTCACGCAAGGTCGCTGATGTGGTTGACGCGGGCCGCGGATTTCGGTGCCCCGGCGCCGTGGGGAATCACAACGCCTGGTCAGCCAGGGTGCTTTTCCGACAAGCACGTGCAGAGGATGGGTTGGACCTGACGTCCAAGGGGCGCCGCCGGCTGGACCGCGCTCCGCCGGCTGCTCCGTACGTCGAGCCGAAGTACCCGCGTGACCAGACATTTCGCCTCCACAATGGGCGCCTGGGTCACCGAGTCCCCCATCGGCGACTCGGTGACCGTCAGGCTGGTCTCGGGGTTACAGGCTCTGCCCGCCCCATCCCAGTGCCCACCACAGCGCGGCGTCGACACCGGATGTGCTCGCGTCCGACCCCGGCCGGTACAACTGCCCGGTCACCATGTGCCGCTCAGCGACCACCTGCTCGGCGGTCGGTGGGCCGCCCCGCCAGGCCCCCCGCAGCCCCGGGCACACGTCGCTCTTGCCGAGTAGCCACGCCAGCGCCTCCAGCTCGCCCCGCAGATACCCCGCCGCCGACCACTCACCCGGCCCGGCCGTCGGCGTGGCCCGCACCTGGGCCCCCACCGCCCCAGCGGCGGCGGTGATCTCGGCTGCCGGGCGCAGCCGCGGGTCGGGGTCGGCGATGCCCAACGCCGCCACCACGACCACCGGCTCCACCCGCGTGGCCTCGACGATGTCCAACGCGATGCACCCCGGCCACGGCCACCCCACCCCGCCGAAGGACAACTGCGGCGCCTGCGCGCGGCTGGTGTTGCGCCACAGCTGCGCGAAGAACCCGCCCAGGCCGCCGTCAAAGCCCCAGACGCTCTGCTGCTCCCACCCGGCCAGGCACACCCCGTCCACGAACTCCCCACCCGGCGACCGCACGCAGTTGCGGCTCGCCCCCGCCGCGCCCGCGATCTCCTCTGGACTGCTCATCACCCCAGTATCGGCGCCAGCACCGACCGCCCAGGCACCGCCACCATGTGGACGGGTGTCGGCGTCGAGGAACCACACCGACCAGTGACCATCTGCGTCAGTGGGGGGCTCGTACTTGCGGTGGCAGCCGGGGACCGCAAGCCCGATCGCGAACGGCGCATCGTCGTTGCAGATGTCGGATGCATGGAGGTCGGTGTCAGTGACGTCGGGGGTGTCGCTGTCTCGCACGACGTCGGCCACGGTGGGTCGGGGGATGCGCTGGGCGCGCAGCGCCATGAACGAGATGCTGGTGTTGACCAGCCCCCCGCTGGCGGTGCCGTCGGGGCCGACGGTCAGCGACAGCAGCCCTGCGGCTTTGTAGGCGCTGCTCCACGGGGTGAGCACCAGCCCGCCGGGGCGGGTCTGGGCCACCCACGCATAGGGCACCTGGGGGACGGCGACGGTGGAGAGCACCCGGTCAAACGGCGCCCCCTCTAGACAGCCGCCCGCCCCGTCACCTGTGATCACGGTGACCTCAGGCCCGCTGCAGCCATTCCTGTGGCTGTTCGTCGCGGTGCAGAGGCACCAGGTCATCTCCGGCGTAGCGCCAGATCACCTGCGGGATGAACACCTCCCGGGGCACCAAGGAACGCCGAGCGCCATGCATGGTCGAGCACGCCCTGCTCGGTGAGGTCGTCGACCAGGGTGGCCCACGACGACGGCGCCTCCGTATGGGTCACTTCTTCTTGTCGTCTTCCTTCTCATGTTTGCTCATCCCGCGTTCCCCCCTCGATCAGGTGGCCGTGGTGCCAGCACCGGCGGAGCTGCACACCGTGGCTGTACCACGACCCCAGCCGGCCGCGCCAGAGCCGCCCCGCCCAGTCCAGCCATCGGGGATCGCAGCGTGCTGCGCCGGGGCCGGAATGGCCACATAGCGCGATCCTCATGGCCGGAGGGCGTAGTCCGATGTCCGATTCGGGGGACCGCTCGTACCCACACGGCGACGACCCGCCCCCTCCGGAGTCACGACGGCTTGCCCCGGACCGGGCGGCCCACCCAGGGCGAGGAGGCAGCACACCCAGCGTCTGGTTTACCGGCGCCGCGCAGCGGATCCTTGGCCGGGCGGGAACTGGGCGACCAACTCCCACGCCGTCGGCCGGGGCGAGTCGGGGGCGCAGCCGGGCCAGGTGGACCAGCCGGGGGTCAAGGTCGTGCTCACAGTCCAGCGGCTCCCAGCGCCCCACCTAGATCTGTGATCATGGTTCTGAGCTGCGGTCCAGCGCCCTAGCAGGGGTCTAGCGGGCAGGGGTTCCCGCTCGTGCGCGTGCGCGCCGGGGGGGTTTGGTCGGGGGCGTCGCGGAGGGGACTCCAGAGATTATTGATCATGAGTGGTAGACCCTCGGCGGATCTCGGCGGGGGGATGGCCGCAGCGGCCAGGATGCCTGGAATCCGCCGGGATCAGGCCCCCCTGTCGGCTCGGGGGTGTCTACCCCTCTACCGGGCAGCTCAGGGCCGCTGTCGGGGGTCTGGTTGGCCTCTACCGGCCCTCTGGGTGGCCGGTTGGCGTGGGGTCACGGGACGTGCAGCGGCTACCTCTGGCGGTGTCGTGGGTCGGGCGCACGATGGTGAGCGGCGCGGGGGGAGGCGCATGTGTGGACCCTCATCACTCCGTCCTCTGACCGGGGATCACCTGATGCCGTGGAGGATTGAGGGGCATTACCATGGAATCGTATACGGGACCGTTGGGAAATGGTTGAATCTGGCCCACATGACGATAACCCCACGTTCGATAGGCAGCTTGGGCCGCTGTTGCGTCGGGTCGCACGAGTAGTGTCGCTCGTTGCTCTTGAAGCCCCGCAACGAGGTGTGCATGGAGGTTGCGGCCGAAACCCAACCTACGGCAGTCCTTACGCACGGCAAGTTCGATAACAGCAAATGTCCGGCCGAGGTATTCACTAGTGATGGCGGTTTCTATGGGCGAGATTGCTCCATGCCACCACGTTGTCTGCGGTGAAAGCTGGTACCCGAGCGCGAAGCCAACGGCAGCGGCGGAGATTCCGTAGGCCACGACGAGACGAAAGTTTGGTTGTGCCGCTCGTCGCGGTAGAGCTTCTACGAAATCCTGGACGTCGCTCTCATCTTCGGAATAGGGAGGTTCAGCGAATACGGTGCGGTAGAGTGCCTCCACGTCATCAAATGCTCGTTCCGCGGCTTTGGATCCGTAGACTGTGATAGTGGCTGTTGCGAGAGTCATGTCACTGGGAGAAGGCGCTGCGCGGCCATGGCAAACTGGCGAGCCGGCTCATAGGACTGCGCCAACAATTGATTCAGGTTTTCCGACAAGTCATTAACGATCCGCCGCGACCCGCTAATCTGGTCGATTCGTTTCACTGTATTCGTCGTGACGGAAATTGATTCGTCTAGCTGACCAGTCTTCGTGAGAACCGCCCCGAGGCGGACAGAGCGGAGCGCGTGATTGCGTGGGAACCTCTGCTCATCAGACTGTAACAACGCGGAGCGGGCTGATTTCTCGGCCGAAATCTTATCGTCAAGAGCAAGAGCTGCGCGCGTCTCGTGCGAGGCTAGATCAGCCGGGCACCAAAACTGAAGCCATAACGGCTCGTCCGGTGTTGGCCCCTGATCCATCCAACGCCGGGCTTCGGCTATTGACGACCTGGCGGCCTCCTTATCTCCGAGTTGCGCGTATCCTATGGCTTCGCGAGCTGCAAGGATAGAAAGGAGTGTTGGGCTAGGAGTTCGATGAGATGCCGCACTTCGCGCAGCTTGGGCAAGTGAAATTGTCTCCCGGGCTCGCCTATAGTCGCCGCTTGCTTGGAGAGACATTGAGGCTAACGCGGCTATGTGGGCATCGGGGACGTTCCCGAGATCGCGGGCGAGATGGATAGCTTCGAGCCACCAACGACGAGCACTGGCATCTTGACCGGCGTCGTAGGCGAGCCATCCGGCATGTTCCATCGTTGTCGCGGTAACAACCCGTAATTGCTGGCTTATCGAGTCGGTAAAATAAGCTTGCTTGAGCGCCGCGTCTAACTTTTGCGCCATAGCGACGGCAACCGGATAAATCATCGTGCCGCCATGCTGATCATCAAGTTGAAATAGGCGTTCGAGCGCGATCCAAGTTTGGTTAATATCTCCTTGCTCGATGCGAGCAAGTGAGGTGACTTTGTGTGGCAAGAGCGCCACTGCCGTCAGAGCGGCAGCACTACCGAGGAAATCACGCCGGTTCACGATGTCTACAGTACTCTCCCCGGTCAGACCGGTCAGACCCACCAGGCGCAGGAAGACTGTCCCGGAAGCCGCCGGAAGGAAGACAAGGTCATTTCCGACACTCTTGGTGTCGGCAACGACAGGTGCCGTGTCAGTGCGTCGCTGCTCGTGCTGCTCGTGCTCGGCAGCCTCCCACAACCGCACCATCTCCCCACCCGCGTCGAGAACCCGGTCGCAGCGTTCCGCGAAGTCCCGCGCCGGTCGCCGGTCGCCGATCTCGATACGCCCGACCAGATCCCCGCTCACATGGACGGCCGCACCCAGCCGATCCTGAGACAGCCCCCGCGTCTTGCGCCGCGTCCGAAGCTCGTAACCAAAGCGGTGCAGCGCCGACCGGTCGGGATACAACTCACGCTCCGGGCGGTTCATGCCCTCGCTCCCTCCCTCACTGCGGGCCATTCCCTTCTGCCATACCGACATATCGCGTGGTCGTTGCGCGTCGGCCGGTGTCGGCACCGAAAGCCTTGAACGAGCCGGCCCTCGGGCCGTCAATGGTACCTGAGCTTCACGGCGGGGCCGGGGATGCCCCGGTAGGCCCCCCGGTCTCGCCGGGGTCCAGAGGAAGGGCATGCGGGTGAGTGGTAAGCGCGCGGAAACCAGCGAGCGGCGTGGTGTGCAGGTCATCCACCCGCCCGGGGGCTACACGGATGGCCCGGTGTACGTCCGGATCAGCATCGAGGTGGCGGGAGATGCGTGGCCGGTGCGGGGCAGCGGCATCGAGGGCGGCTTCGAGGGCATGGTGGAGATCAACCATCCGCGGTGCCGCGACGACCACGCCCACGTCTACCTGAGATCCCATAACAGCCACAGCGCGTTCGTCTACTGCCACTGGCTCCGCGAAGCCGGCGTGCCCGAGCCGGCGCTGAGCGTGGTCCGGTTCCCGGCGGCAGCGGCGGCGCGCCGGTGAGCCGGTCGGGTGTGGGATGCGCCGCTGTCTGTGGGCTCCTGCTGCTGGTGGGGCGACCCCTGCCGGGCGTTCGACCGCCAGCTGCGCCGCCGGGTGCGCCGCTCGCGGCGCCACACCCGGCGGCGGATCCGACGCTCCCGCCGGCAGGCCCGGCGGCAAGCCCGGCGGTGGGCGCGGCGGCGGGGCCGGGGACGGCACCGACAAGGCAAAGAACCGAAACGGGTGAACGACGGTGACGACAGGCCAGATCCCCGGGGGACTGCACGCGGCGGTGGGGTGGGTGCACCAGGCCGGTTACACCCTGCGGTGGCGCCGCGGTGACGCGAGGGCCTACGTGTTCCACGGGGTGCGGGAGTGCCCGGACAGCGGTGAGGGTGCTATCGACAGTATCTCGGTGAATCCCGGCGGGTGGACCGACCTGGCCCAGATGCGCCGGCTACTCCACTGCTGGCTGGAGCACAACAACCGCAACAACCCTCCCCCACGCGCCGTGGCAGGCCAGCCCAAGAGAGGAGGGAGAACGCCAGGACGCGGAGGGTCCCTCCCCT
Source organism: Pseudonocardiaceae bacterium (assembly GCA_039583705.1). Taxonomy (GTDB): domain Bacteria; phylum Actinomycetota; class Actinomycetes; order Mycobacteriales; family Pseudonocardiaceae; genus JAVKSM01. The sequence continues at coordinate 460 of JAVKSM010000085.1, read as the reverse complement.
CATCCTCCCCCGCGTCCTGAGCCGGGGAACTCGGCGCCCCGGACCCGGGTGCGACGGGAGGCTCCCCGTGTTGGTCCGAGCGGTTTCCCGAATCGGGCCCACTCTCCGGCGGATGTGGTTGGCCTCCGGGATGGTTGGATGACCTGCCGAATCCTGCGGGACCTCGACGGCCGATTTGATCCTTGGGCAGGGATCGTTCACGTCCGGGTGGCACGCCCACCTGCTCACCCACCGGGCGCGTTCCTGATCGCCGACCCGGAGCACACCATGCCGGAGCGGAACCGCGCCTACCTCTGATCACCGACGAGCAGGTCACCCGCCACGCCGCACGGCACGCCCGGCCCACCCCTCGGCCAGACGCGCGGGACGGGCCGCCGAGCGGCCCAGGATCGCCGCAGCAGGCCGACAAGCCTCCGGCCCGGTGGTGAGGCAGCGGGGCACGCCGCGAGCGGCGCTGTGG
>JAVKSM010000084.1:0-14775 GCA_039583705.1 Pseudonocardiaceae bacterium | reverse complement strand
CCACGGCGCCGAGCGGTCCCACCGCAAGCCCGCCGGCCTCGGCCGTGGCGGCCAGGCGCTCGCGGGCGAGGGCGTCCAGTGCCTCGTCGTCCTCGGCGAGCTGGGCGGCGGTGCGGGCCAGCGCCTCCGCGACCCCGCCGGCGAGCACGTCCTCCAGCAGCGGCAGCGCTTCGGTGCGCAGCCGGACCCGGGTGAAGGCCGGGTCGGCATTGTGCGGGTCGTCCCACACCGGCAGCCCCAACGCACGACACGCCGCCCGGGTCGTCGCCCGCCGGACGGCGAGCAGCGGCCGACCCCAGGGCCGGGACAGCGGCCGCATGCCCGACAGCGAGCGCGCCCCCGAGCCCCGGCCCAGCCCGAGCAGGACCGTCTCGGCCTGGTCGTCCAGGGTGTGCCCGAGCAGGACCAGCGCATTCCGCGAGGGCACCGCGGCCCGCAACGCGCGGTAGCGGGCCACCCGGGCTGCCGCCTCCGGGCCGCCGCGTCCCGTGACCTCGACCCGCAGCACCCGCGCCGGCAGGCCGAGCCCGGCGAGCACCCCGACGGTCCGCTCGGCGACCCGCGCCGAGCCCGCTTGCAGGCCGTGGTCCACGACCACGGCGGACGCCGGTAGCTGCCGTCGGGCGGCGACGAACGCCGTCGCCGCGGCGAGCGCGAGCGAGTCGGCGCCGCCGGAGCAGGCGACCAGCAGCGGCGCGTCCCCGGCACGGTCGAGCAACGCCCGCACCGCGCCACGGGTGGCCGCCACCGCCGTGTCCAGTGGCGCTCTGGGCGCCCTGGGCGCGCCTGACGTCGCCTCCGGCATGCTCAGCCTCCGGCGCGCTCGCCCGGGGGCATGCTCACCCGGCTTCCCCGCCTACGCCGCCGACCCGTACACCCGGGCCAGCCACGCGGCGGGGTCGGTGATCTCGGCGCGGGTGGGCAACGCCACCGGGGACTCCCAGACGCGGTTGAACCCGGCCATCCCCACAGCCGCGACCACATGGCGGGTGAAGGCCGAGCCCTGCGCGTACTGGCGGACCTTGGCGTCCACCCCGAGCAGCGCCCGCAACAGCCGGTCCGCCAGCCCGACGCCCTCCCGCCGGCTCGTGAAGCGGCGGCGGATCGTGGCGACGCTGGGCACGACCTCCGGCCCGACGGCGTCCATGACGTGGTCGGCGTGGCCCTCCAACAGGGTGGTCAGCGCCAGCAGCCGGTCGAGCACCGCGCGCTGCTCGGGGCCCTGCAACACCTCGACCAGCGCCAGGCCGTCCAGGCCACCGTTCTCAGACCACCGTTGCCGCGCCGTCCGCAGCGCGTCCGGCAGCCGACCGAGCAGCCCGCTTGCGCTGTCCTCCAACGCCGAGAGGAACCGGGTGACCTCGCCGAGGAAGTAGTCACGCAGCCAGGGGACGGCCGTGAACTGCAGCCGGTGGGTGGACTCGTGCAGGCACACCCACAGCCCGAAGTCCTCGGCCGGCACCCCGAGCGCCCGCTGGGCGGCGAAGACGTTCGGCGCGACGAGCAGCAGCCGCCCGTCCCGGTCCGGGCCGCCGAACGGGTCGTACTGGCCCAGCACCCGGGAGCCGAGGTAAGCCAGCACCGCACCCGCCTGCACCCCGGAGGTCGACGTGGTGACCCGGCGCGCCAGGGCGGTCGGCGGCTGCGGCACCCGGGCACCGTTGGTGAGCAGCGCCATGCCGTCCGCCGCCGCCCGGACCCACCCGGGCCGGTCCACGACGTCGGCCGCCGGCACCTGCAGGCCCGCTCCCAGTCCGGTCAGCGCCCGGACGTGGGCCTCGGCGGTCGTGGCGTCGGAGCGCAGCCGCGCGACCTCGGCCGCCGCCCGGTGCGGTGACGCCGACGGTCCCGGCGGCAGCAGTCGGTGGGCCGTCCGTACCGCGAGGTCCCAGTCGACGGGCAGACCAGTGGATTCGTCGCTCACGGGCCCCACCGTACGTGCCCGGCCCGCCCCGGGATCCTCCGGCGGCAGGGTGAGCTTCAGGTAGTGCCGGGACCGCCCTGCTGACGCGGCAGCGGATCGCCGACACCGAGCGGATGGAGCGGAGCTGGAGTTGGTCAGGCCAGGTACGGCTGAGGGCTGTTGGAGAGCCCGTGCGCTATGCGTCGCCGCATCGAGGGATGGATGATCAGCTCAGCCAACTCGTCGGGCCCGACCCAGCGCACGTGCTCGGACTCGCTACTCGTAGCCAGTTGACCGCCGATCGGACGGCACCGGAAGCAGATCGAGAACTCTTGGCGGACCTCGCCGTCGTCGTAGGCGATGAGGTGGCGCGGGTCGGAGTAGATGCCGACGAGCCCGGTCACCTCGATGAGGATCCCTGTCTCTTCCTCGACCTCACGCCGCGCCGCATCGACGGTGCTCTCGCCGACGTCCTGGGCACCGCCCGGGATGGCCCACAGGTCGTTGTCAGTGCGTTTGATCATGAGTACCCGGCCGTTGTCACCCCGGACGAAGGCGGCTACGGCCACGACGAGGCTGTTGGGCGCGGGGGCGCGATGGGGCTGGCTGGCGGGCAGGAACTTCACGACGGGGACAGCGGTGGAGGCGATCTCCGAGAGCGACCAGCTTCGCCGGGTGAGCGGGTGAGGGAGTGACCGTGCACGTCAACACGTTCCTTGGTCAGTTGATCGCAGTGTTATCTCGTCGTGCCTCGGCGTTGGAGGATCCAGCAGGTCGCCTGGTACGCTGGCCCCGTCCCGCGGCGCCGCTTGAGGAACCTGATGTCGTGCCTTTCACTGTTGATAATCCCTCGCCCGCGCGAATGTACAATGCCGCACTTCGGGGTAAGGACAACTTCCCGGTTGACCTTGAAGCCAATCAACGCATTTAGAAGCCATAGGCGAGCGCGTGGTGCGCGCCACCGCGTTTGAAAATGAAGGTTTCCGGCAACGTGCGCTCGCGTCGTCTACGTGGACAAAGACGCCCAGGTGCTGACTCATGGGCGGGCCTTGTTGGCCTGCGAGACCACGACAGTCATTACGGCCGACGCCTGTAAGCCGGGCACGATCCCGCCGGAATCCTCGCGGCCTTCCGGGACGCCGTGCCGTCCGGTAGTTGCCTCGCCTACTCGCACCCGGTCAGCGACGGCAAACCACGACACGAGGTCAAGGGCTGGCAGGAAGGGTTCCGTAACGCCAGCGCTCCCTTCACCCTCCGCACTCGTCACGAGGCGCAGTCGTTGGTTCGTGGTTGGAATTGGCTGGTACCTGGTCTGGTCCCAGCCGCTCTTTGGGAGCCAGATCGTCAGTTCCCTGTCGACACAGGATGGATTGTCGGTGGAGTGGCTCGAAAGCCATGATTACCCAACCTCAACTTTCCCGACGGGCACCGTCCGGCCAGACGACGGTGACCGGTAGCCCGCGCTCACGTGCAGCTTCCACCACGTCAGCGGTGCCTCCGTAACCGCCGGACGGCCCACCGTCCCAGACCGCGACCAGCTTGTCGATCAAGTCCAGTACCTTCTCGCTCGCTGTTATGTACGCCTCGATGTTCGACTTCTGAAACGGCAGCGTCTCCACGCTGTCGGCTTTGCCGACAAGGTCGTCGAATTCCGCCGCGTTGTCCGGCTTGACCTTGTGTTCACGATAGTTCGCCGCTGGAAGGATGACCTCGACCTTTCCGTCGAGATCGAGTACGACGCGAGCAAATATCTGATCCGCCCCACGAGCCAGGCAGGTCACGCCAACCAGGCTATCGTCCTGCTCAGCCCGCAAAGCGTGCAACAGAGCATTATAAACAAGGGGGGCCGAGTCACTGGTCAGGTCAGAATGGCCGGTAATTCCGATGCGTGGCACCGGCGCTTCCCTTCTGGTCTTTGCCGGTCAGCGAGAGCAAGTCATCGATCGTGTCGCGTGTTTCGCGGACTGTGGCCAGCATCTTGTACTGTTCGGTCTCGCAGTAGAGGTCGCCCAGCTTGGTTCCTACCCGCCCAGTTGACCATTTCCGGGCAACGGAAATTACTTGGCCAACCAACTCGCAGGCGTGCTCAGGCTCACCGGTGATAACATACGTGCGAGCCAAGCCGATCAGATCAAATGTGCGATTTCGTGTACGTGAAGGTTCTCGCCGTTCCACTGCCTGCTCTATATATCGTACAGAAAGTTGCGCCACCGAAGAATCATGACGTGCCAGGTCCCGGTATCGAGCACCGATTACACCCGCGAGTTCGGCTGCGTCAAAATCGCGAACCGAATCGGGCTCATCCTCCGCTGCCCCCTCCGAGAAATGGTCCTCGGCAAGCCCGACAGCGCGATGAAAAGCCTGTTTCTCGCCGCGCTGTGCGTAAGCCCACGCCTCCCGCGTCGCAAGTAGCGACCGGAGTCGGGGGATGTACAGCTTGCGTGTCCCGTACTGCGCCAGTTGTACAATTTCCAATCCATCGCCAGGCCGTCCAAGATCGTATGATTGTCGGGCCAAATCGGCCAGCGCGACAGCGGCAAGCATCTTGTCATCGGCAATCTTCGCTAGCTGCACCGACGTCATGTAATATCGCTGGGCTGACAGGTGCAGACCAGCGTCGTAGGACATCGACGCGACAACTCTGGCTAGCCCTGCCGCGAGACGAAACGCACGGTCCGTCAACGGACCCTGCGGGGCCTCACGAAGTCGCTCGATCACCTCATTGAGCTGAGCAATCACAGCCTTACGGGCAAGTGCTCCATTGCCGATGCTTGCCCAGTTGCGAAACGTGGCACGCAACTCCTCAAGCGCTTCCAGCTCCGTGACACTAAAACCAAAAGAGCTGTTCTCGGACGCGACGTTCTTGGAGTCTTCCGCATCTTCTACACTGGCGCCCGGCGGCCCGACTAGCTTCTTGAAACTGTGACCCCATAGGTGCCGGGCCACTCTTCTCGATGCTGGTCGAGCATTGTCCACCTGCCCGGCCATCCACCGGCTGAGCTGGCGAACCGACAGGGTCGCCGCTCGTTCCTGGTTCTCCCGAGCGCATCGCTCGAAGTCCTCACACAACTCCCCGAGGGTCCGGTCACTCTCCTGGATGAGCCGCTCAAGCAGCGTGCGCGGCTCCAAGCGCTCCATGACCGCCACCTCCGGGTGCTCTCATCAGACGTCGTCCCCCCGCGTCGCCCGTCGACACTTGACAGTAGGCGGCTGGACAGACGATCCAGGCACGGGGTGGCCTCCAGCAGGCAACGTCTCATCACCGTCCGGCAGATGACCGGCCAACGTCGCGCATCGTTCGTGGAGCCGACGAGGCGCTCACCAGCAGTCTCAAACCTGGGCTTCACGGCGGCACGGCGGGCCAGGGTGTCAACCCTCTGGTCTGGCCGTGGTCCAAGCAGAGGGAGGATGATCGGCTACCCCCACCGCGAGGACGATGTGAACGATGAGGAGGGAACGTCACATGACCGTGCTGCTTCACGCGCCAGCCGAACCGAGTGGGTTCACCGATGACCCGATCGCCTCACACTCCGCGCAGTTCGGGCTGGGCCGCCCGATCGGAGCTCCAGTCGGGAACGATCCCCCCTCCCCGGTCGGGGTCCGCCCCTGGAACCTGCGGGGGGCGCGGGTCATGGGCCGTGGCACACCGCCGGTGGCCTGGCGCTACGACCATGACCGTCAGCTCGCGCTCACCGTGGATGGGCGTCTGATGCTGGAGATCATCGCCGCCGATCCCAGCGCTGACTCCGTCACCGACCTCGATGGTGACGAGGGCAAGTCCGAGGACTGGAAATACGACTTCTGCCCCGATGACTCCGGCGACCCGGCGTGACCGTCCTGATTCTGGCTCGGGACCTCGACCCCACCGCCGATCGTGTGGTGACCCTGCTCGGCGAGCGTGGCGTCGAGGCCTTCCGGGTCAACACCGCGTGGTTTCCGACCCAGATGCAGGTGTCGGTCGAGCTGCACGATGCGGGCTGGCACGGTGTTCTCACCGTCCCGCACGGGACGTTGGACCTCGATGGAGTGCATGCCGTCTGGTACTGGTCACCAGAGGCGTACCGGATGCCGGCTGAGTTGAGTCGGACCGAGGCACACCACGCCCGGGTCGAGGCGAAATACGGGCTTGGCGGTGTGCTGGCGTCACTACCGGTGCCGTGGTGCAATCACCCGAGCAGGGCCGCGGACGCGGCCTACAAACCGGTGCAGTTGACCAGGGCCGCCGCGGCCGGCTTGAGTGTGCCGGACACGCTGATCACCAACGAGGCTGATGGTGTCCGCAGGTTCGCGGCCGAGTGCCCGATTGTGAGCAAGCTGATCGGGGGCATGGCGCTCGACGAGGACGGTGTCCGCAAGAACGTCTACACCCGCCGGGTCACCGAAGACGATCTCACCGACCTGCGCGGTATTGAGCACACCACGCACCTGTTCCAGCGATGGGTACCCAAGCAGCGGGAATGCCGGGTGATCGTGATCGGCGAACACCTCACGGCTGCTGCCATCACCGCCGGCAGCCAGCAGGGGTATGTGGACTACCGCACCGACTACGACAACCTGAGCTATGACCTGGTGGACCCACCCGAGCAGGTCACCGCCGGGATAAAGCTGCTGATGGACAGCTTCGGCCTGGTGTATGGAGCGTTGGATTTCGTGATCACCCCTGATGGTGAGTGGGTGTTCTTGGAGATCAACCCCGCAGGGCAGTACGGATTCATCGAACACGCCACCGGAGCACCCCTGACCGCGCAGCTCGCCGATCTGCTCGCCAGAGCCGCACCATGACCACCACCGACGCTGGCTGGGAGACGCACGCCGCCGGGCTCCTGGCCACACTCATCGGCTCCGGCGACCTGCGCGACCCGGCGTGGGCGGCGGCGATTGCCGCCACCCCCCGCCATCGGCTGGTGCCGACCGCCTACCAGCAACAGCCCGACGGGTCCTGGACCGAGATCGACACCACCGGCCCGGGCCTGGCTATGGCCTACTCGCCCACCACCCTGGTGACCGACGTCGACGCAGCCGGCCGGGCCGTCTCCTCCAGCACCAAACCCGACCTCATGGTGCGGATGCTGGAAACCCTCGATGTCCACGAGGGGCACCGGGTCTTGGAGATCGGCACCGGGACCGGATACAACGCCGCCTTGCTGGCCCATCGCCTCGGCGACGAGAGCGTGTTCTCCCTCGACGTGGACGCCGACCTCGTCGCGGCAGCGGAGCAGCGGCTGGCTGCTATCGGATCTCGTCCCCGGCTGGCCGCCCGCGACGGCATCGAGGGCTGGCCCGAGCACGCCCCCTACGACCGGATCATTGCCACCTGCTCCGTGCCCCGCGTCCCCTGGGCCTGGGCACAGCAGCTCGCCCGGGGCGGAAAGCTGCTCGTCGACCTCAAAATTGGTACCGGTGCCGGCAACCTGGTCCTGCTGCATCGCCACGACGACCGGTTGGAGGGCCGCTTCACCCGGCGGTGGGCGGCGTTCATGGGGATGCGCCACCACGGCGCCACCACCCCGGATCGAACTCCCAGAGCCGGAACCAGTCGACAGCGCATCACCACCACACCCGCCCGGCCCTGGTCCTCTGACCGCGAGGTGTGGCTGCTGGCCTGCCTGGCACTGCCCGCCGACCTCTGGCACGGTTACACCCTTGATCCCGCCACCCGAACCCCGAAAGCGGCCACGCTGTCCGCGCCGGACGGATCCTGGTGCGAGATCGAGCTCACGACCGCGGACAACGGCTCACGACGGATCCGCGAAGGCGGACCGACCCCGTTGTGGGCGCAGGTCGAGCGTGCCTACCAACGCTGGCACCACTGGAACCAGCCGAGCTGGCACCGTTTCGGCCTCACCATCACGGCCGAGACACAGTCGATCTGGCTGGACGAACCCGACAACGTCCTCCCGGTCCTCCAGCAACTCCATTAACCCTGGGGCCGTGACCGTCAGCCCGAGCGGCTGGTGGTCGGCCTAGCGGCAGCCGCAGCCGCGCAGCGCGCTGGCGACGGCGTCCAACCGGGGCCGGGCGGACACCGCGTCGACGCCGTTCTCCATCACGGCGAACACCAGCAGCCGGCCGTCCATGTCGGACACGACGCCGGCCAGGCTGCTCACGCCGGTGAGGGTCCCGGTCTTGGCCCGGACATACCCGCGGCCGGCCGCATTGGGCGTCCCCGCGAGAAAGCGGTCGCCAAGGGTCCCGGTGCCGCCCGCGACCGGAAGCCCGTCCAGCAGGGGCCGCAGCGCGGCGCCCCGCGCGTCGGCAGGCCCGGCGGCCGTCGAGAGCACCTGGCCCAGCAGGGCGGGCGGCACCCGGTCCTCGGTGGACAACCCGCTGCCGTCGACCATTCTCGCCCCGGACACGTCGAAGCCGTGGCGCTCGAGCACCTGCGCGACGGCGGCCGCCGACCCGGCGAAGGACGGTACGTGGCCAGTGGCGATGGCGACCTCGCGGGCCAGGCACTCGGCGAGCACGTTGTCCGAGATCCGCAACGCGTTGTCCACCAGGTCTGGAATCGTCGGCGAGGCGACGCTGCCCAGCACCGCCGCCCCCGCCGGCGCCGTGCCGAGCGTCACCGGGACGTCCGGGACGCCCAGCCGGCGCGCCAGCTCGCGGCCCGCAACCTGGGCGGGCGTCGCGGTCCGGGCACCATCCACGGCGGTCGGGTCGGCGCGGCCGCCGTCGAGCATGAGTGGCACGATCGGGGCGATGTTCCCGGCCGGGATGTCGGACGGCATCCACCCGGGGGCGAGCCCCGGGCCCACGTACCGCCCGACGTCGACCACCACTTCAGTGACCGGGCCCCGAACCGCGGCGCGCACCTGCGCGGCGAGGTCGTCAAGCCGGGCCGCACCCGGATATACCGACGTTTCCCCTGCCGGCAGCGCGGACAGCGTGGGGTCGCCGCCGCCGACCAGCACGACGGTGCCCGGCGTCGCCCCGGCCACGACCGTGGTGTGCAGCCGGGTCTGCTGGCCGAGGGTGAGCAGCGCGGCGGCGGCCGCCAGCAGCTTGCCGGTGGAGGCTGGCGCGAGCGGACGGGACGCGTCCTGGCTCCACAGCGTCCGCCCGGTGGCCGGGTCGATGACGGTGGCGCCGTGAGTGCCGAGGCCGGCGGCGGTCAGCGGGCCGAGCAGCCGGGTCAGGCCCGCCGCGGTGGGTGGCGGGGAGTCGGGGGTCAGCGGGAGCAGGGCCGGCTGGGGATCCACGGGAGGTGGCGGCGGCTCCGTGGTCGGGGCTCCGGCGGCCAGCCCGAGCCGCTGCCCGACCGCCGGGACGGACACCGACACCGCGATGCCGACGGCGCCGGCGAGCACGAGCGCGGCGAGGACCAGCAGCAGCCGCCGCACGCCCCGGCCCGGGACCCGCAACGAGTCCCCGATCCGGTGCCCGAAGCCGCGCACCGCACCCCCTCTCCGGGCCGTCTCCTCCGGGCCTTGTCCTCCGGGTCGCCTCACGCCCGGTTCGGCGCCCGCTCGGTTCGGCGCCCACGTCCCGGCTGGCCACTCCAGGACCTGGACGGCGGGCGACCCAGACTAGTGCTCGCCGGGGTCACGACCTGGCGGCGGGACGGCAGCTCCAGCCGCGGCCTCGTCGGTCACGATGCCGCTACACCGGTAGCGGCCAGCGGTGCTCGCTGTCCGGGTGGTCGTACCAGACGTGCTGCTCGGTGGCGGTGGCGGTGATGCCGAACCGGTCGGATGGCGGACGCCCCGCCTGCCGCCAGAAGGCAAAAGCCTCCTCGACGCGCTCCCACAGCCGGCGGGGGCCGGCCTGGCTGACCCGGAAGCCGCCGCCGGTCCTGGCGGCGGAGACCGACGCACGGGAGCCGTCCGGAGCCCTGAGATGGACACCCGCCCCGCCGTCCTCAGTTGCCGGGCTCCAGGTGACGTCCGGGAGGTGCCATTGCGCTACGAAACCGAACTCGCCGTTGTACTCAAGCCCGGTGGGGTCGATCTGGGTGACCGACTCCACCGGTGCGTCGTCGGTCTCCCAGATCGGGCCGGCCGTTGGGATGTCCAGGCCGTGCCGCAGCGGCATGAACGCGCCGTAGCCGGGCAGGAAGTGACCGGTAGCCGTTTCGTCACCCTCCACGGTCAGCCGGACCACCGTACCCCCGATCTTGCCCCGCACATCGACCATGAGCATCCCGCCGGGTGCGACCTGGGTCAGCCAGGCGGGTGGGATGGCCGGCACCGAGCAGGTGGCGATGATCCGGTCGTAAGGCGCCGCATCGGGATAGCCGGCCGCCCCGTCGACCGCCGCCAGCGTCGGCGTGTAGCCGTTGGCGGCCAGTCGCTCCCGAGCCAGATCCACCAGCTCGGGGTCGATGTCCACGCTGACGACGTACTCGCTGCCGAGTCGCTCACATAGCGCCGCCGCGTTGTAACCGGAACCGGTGCCGATCTCCAGCACCTGGCAGCCGTCGCTGACCTCCAGCGCCTCCAGCATGGTCAGCACCAGGGCCGGCAGGGTCGAGGAGCTGGTGAACAGGGGGTAGCTACCCGGTCGCAACGCCCGGGAACATGGGACCTGTACCACCTTCGTGATCAGGGTCTGGTCGCTGTACACCGCGGCCAGCCACTCGGCCCTCCGCTGCTGGTCGATACAGAGCAGGCACGGCGCCCCGAGCTCGGGGTAGAAGGACGGAACGTAGGGATGCCGCCAGGTCCGCAGGAACACCTCCCGCCACGGCGCGGTGCGCAGTACCCCGTCCGCGGTGAGCTTGTCGGCCAGCTCACCCAGCCGGGCGCGCGCCCACGCCTCCTCGTCTGCATTGAGGTCGGTGGGGTAGGTCAGCACGCGGTGGCTCCGTTCGTGAGCAGGTCGGCCAGCGCCGAGGTGATCGGAAGACTCAGGGCAGCCTCCAACCAGCCGTAGGCGCCGAATGGATTGCATTCCAACATGATCCACTCCTGGTCGGGTGTCACGACGAAATCGAATGCACCGAACGACAGCCCGAATACCTTCAGGAAGCGCAGCATCCCGCTCGTGACCGACTGGGGTGGCTCGATCACGGCATAGTCCAGCGTGTCGTAGTCCGAGCGCCAGTCCACCCGCGCCGCCTCAGAGCCTGCACGGATCGAGGCGCCGAATACTCGGTCACCGACCACCGTCACCCGCGCCTCGAACACCTGAGGAAGAAACGGCTGGAAGAAATGCAGTGTGTGTCCACCCCGGCCAGGTCGTCCAGTTCGGTAGGCTCAATCCGCCGGGTGTAGGCCGTCTGCAGCCGACCCGACTCCACCAGCAGCGCAGCGGCCAGCGTCTTGCTAGCAAGCGCACCACCGACACTGCAGGCGAAATCGCGCACACTGTCCGGCCTGTTGGTCACCTGTGAGTCCGGCACGCTCAGCCCACACCGACGGGCCACCTGTAGCTGACGCGGCTTGAGCGCATCCGACTCCCGGGCCGGGTAGTTCACCCACAGCGCGTCCAGGCTGGACAGCACTCCGCCCAGCCATCCGCGCCGAGCCGGGCGTCCAGCGACAGTGCCCGAGGGCTCAGGGGGCGGATTCCCCGGCTGCCCGTCGGGTGTGGCCGACGTGCCCGGTGACGGGGTAGCACCGGGCTTGGTGTGCTTGAGAAGCGGAATCAGTGAGCCGTCATCGTCATGAACCAGGGCGACCTGCCGCTCGTGGCAGTAGGTGTAACACCACGGCGGCGGCGCGTCTAGGCGGGCACCGGCCACCACGTGGCGCAGCGAGAATGGACGGGTCGCCGACCCACTCGGCCCCTCGTGGCAGTTCTCCATTATCCCTTGCGATGGACCGAGCGGAAAACGGTCACCGGGACTAGATAGGGGGTCACGCCACAGTGGGACGCTGGATTCGGACATCAGGTCTACCTCCTCTTCCGACAGTGAGGCCGATGGCTGCGCCCTCGACCCCGCTGCCGTCCGCGAGCTGCACCCACTCGGAGAGGCTCGGGAGAGGCTCGCGCTGCCACCGGCAAGCACGACAGCGTAGCGCACCGGCACCGGGCGATACCAACCAGCGCGGTGTGCGCCGGTGCGTCGGGACGGTACTTATCGATCCCGCGGAGGCCGAACGTCGGCGCGTCTGTCCGGACGAGCGAGAGGTCGCCGCCATCCGCCGTGCGCTCGGCCGTTACGATGCTATCACCAATATCTTTCGTCCGAATGGTGACGTCCTGCCCGAGCCGAACCTGCCCAAGCTTGAACGTACCGTGCGCTACGGTTGGATGGCCTTTCAAGCGGCCAACTACCAAGCCGTTGGGGAGTTCTTGGCGGATCTGATCCGTGAGGCACAAGCGGCGGTGTGGCAGCTAGCCGACGACGAGCGCAGGAGCGCGCAAACCTGGCTTGCCTGGACATACCAGCTCACGGCGGCGACCGCCTTCAAAGTCGGTGACGCGCAGCTCGGTTGGGTGGCCGCCGATCGCGGTATCCAGGTCGCCGAACAAACTGGAGACCTGACGCTCATTGGCAGTGCTGCGCGGCGTGTCGCCCACGCGCTCAGTGCCACGCACCAGAACACAGAGGCGGTACGCTTGATAAAATCGGCCGCAAGCCGGCTCGAGCCCCACCTGCCGAAGGCCGATCCAGCGTTCGTATCGGCTTACGGCATGCTACTACTCAAAGGCAGTATCGCTGCGGCCCGGCTCCACCAGGCAGCCGAGGTGCGTGATCTGCTGGAAAAGGCACTTTCCGTGGCGGCACGTCTTGATACCGACCGCAACGAGCACTGGTCGGCCTTCGGCACGACCAACGTCTTGGTACATCGCGTTTCGGCACTCGCCGATATGCAGGGTGGTGGGAGGGCCATCGAGGCCGCTAACGACATTCCATACGGCGATCTTCTGCGCCTGCCACGTGAGCGCCGCGCCAATCATCTGCTCGACATGGCCCGTGGCTATCTACAAGCGGGGCGACGTGACGAGGCCGAAACCACGCTCTTGGACGCCCACCAGATCGCACCCGAAGAAGTGTGTTGTCATGATCTCACGCGGCGGATTATCACGGATTTGCTGCGTAGCTATCCCCGCGGCACGAGCCCGCTGTCCAGGATCACGAAACTTGCCCGAGCAGCGGGGGTCACAGTATGAACGAGGTTCGGCCGCCGCCCGGTCGCGTTTTGTACGTCATCACCTGCGCGACCCCGGCGGCTGGTGACGTGACCACATTGGTGGGGCTGGCCCAGGAAAGCGGTTGGACAGTGTGCGTTATAGCGACGCCCGCAGCGCTCGCGTTCATCGACAAAGCCGCGATCGAGAAACGAACCTGTTTTCCCGTGCGGTATCAGTACAAGCAGCCAGGTACGGAGGACGTGCTGCCTCCGGCGGACGCCATGATTGTTGGCGGTGCCAGTTTCAACACTATCAACAAATGGGCGCTCGGCGTCTCCGACACCCTGGCGCTCGGTCTCATAACTGAAGGCATAGGTCTTGGCATACCGATCGTCGCGCTACCGTTCCTGAACGCGGCGCAGGCAGCGCACCCGGCTTTTTCCCGAAACGTCGAAATACTTCGTTCAGGCGGCGTCATGGTACTGCTCGGCGCCGAGGGCTACGAACCGCACGTGCCCCACCAGGGCTCCAAGAACTTGCACAGGTATCCATGGCACCTGGCACTCAACGCTGTCGAAGCTGCCCTGAGATAGTCGGGTAGCTGCGACTACTCCCCCTGACGCAGGGCCCACGCGGGGCTGCCGCGTCCCGCTTCACCACCGCTCCTCGGGTGCGGGTCCCTCGGCCCCGGCCTGCGTGTGCGGTCCCAGCCCGTGTGGTCGCAGACCGAGCACCGCCTCGGTCGGCTGACCGGCCTCGACGTGCACCTCGGACGTCACCGGTGGGTAGCCCGTCGCGATCACGGTGTACTGCCCTGCCGCGAGGTCGTCGAAGACGAACCCACCGGCACTGTCGGTGATCGCCGAGCCGACGACGTTGCCGTCCCCGTCGACCAGGGTCGCCAACGCCTCGGCCACCGGCAGGCCCGCGGTAGCCGAGCGCACGCGTCCCAGCAGCCGCGCGCGCGCCGCGACCTCGACGTCGGCGTGGACCTGGCCCTCGGCGGGCAGCGACAGCCCCTGCGCGACCGGCTGGCGGTGCCTCGGGACCGTGGTGAGGGTGTAGTTGCCCGCGGTGAGATCGTCGAAGCGGTAGCCGCCGGTGTCGTCGGTGACCGTCGACCCGATGATGTCGCCGCTGACGTCGGTGAGGGTGACCACTGCGCCCCCGACCTCGCTGCCGTCCGCGAGCTGCACCCGCCCGGAGAGGCTCGTGCCGCCCCCTGCGAGCACGACGTCGTGGCGCACCGGCACCCGGGTGACCGCGACCCGCGCGGCCCGCGGCCGGTGCGTCGCGGACGCGCAGATCACCAGGTAGGTGCCGCCGGCCGACGGTCCGAGCCGGTAGTGCCCACTGCCGTTGGAGGAGTCGCGGTCGAGCTGCCGGCCGGTCAGGTCGGTCAGCGTGAGCGTCGCGCCGGCCAGTGGCGCACCACCGCCACGAGTCACCTGACCGAAGATCACTGGACTGGCGTGGTCGTCACTCCGGGCGTACGCCCACCCCGGTTCGCCGGTGTCGGGTTCGCCGGTGCCCGCGATCAGCGAGCTGCCAGCCCCGTCGCGCCCGGAGCCCGCAGCGGTGGCGACCGCCACGCCGGTGCCACGGCCGTCGCCCGCGGCACCGGCGCCCACCAGCGCCGGGATCCGCCGCGGCAATGTCGGGCCGACACCAACACCGCCGGCCACGGCCGGCTGCCCCACCGGCGGGGTACGGGCGGCCGCCACGGCCTCGGCGGCCACCGGGGCCGGCGCGGGTCCGGCGCCGCCTTCGGCGGCGAGCTCGGCCGCCCTGGCCTCCAGCCCGGGCGGTATCTGCCGGGCGGGGACTCCGGCGGTCATGAGCAAGCTGGC
>JAVKSM010000083.1:0-14776 GCA_039583705.1 Pseudonocardiaceae bacterium | reverse complement strand
GGCTCGGCGGGCTCGGCGGGCTCGGCGGGCTCGGCGGGCTCGGCCCGCGCCGTGCCGGGCCGCTCCCCGTGGTCGTTGTCGGTGTCAGAATCAGAACGCGAACGAGTAGGCATCGCTCCTCCTTGGGATACTTTCTCTAGCCGCCCCGGCCCAGCCAAGCGCATCGATATCCAACGCCCACCGCGGGCGACCCGCCACCGAAGGCCCATGACCACCCACATCCGAGGACGACCCCATGAGCCCGACGAACCACAGCTCCGCCACCGGCAGGATCCGACACTCCGCTGGGTACCGTGCCGCCGGTAGGGCCAAGGCGAAGAACACGCTGCTCGTCACCCTGCCCGGGATGGGATCCGTCAGGCTGCCGCCACCCGAGCAGCTCGCCTACCTCGCCGGCATCGCCGTCCTCACCGCCCTGGAGATCATCGAATGGCCGGTCGCGGTGGCTCTCGCCACCGGGCACATCCTCGCCGAACAGCGCCGGAACAAGATGCTCCACGACTTCGGGGAAGCTCTCGAACAAGCCTAGTCACCCGGACCAGCACCCGGATCAGCGGCGGGTGGTGGGGTCGGTGACCGGGCGGTGATCGGTGCCGGTGGGTGGGACCTGCTCGTCGTCGGCGCGCTCCGGGTGGCGGGCAGGTTCGCGGCGGCGCCAGTTGGCCGGGACGGTGGCTTCCAGGGCGTCGTCGACGGTGATGACGCCGATGGGGTGGTCGCCCTCGTCGACGACGGGTAGGTTGAGCAGGTTGTAGTCGGTCATGAGCAGGGTGACGTCGACGAGGTCGGCGTCGGGGTGGACCCGGACCGGGTCGGGGTCGGCGAGCTCGGCGAGGCGGGTGCCGGGGTCGGCTTGGATGAGGGCGACCAGGCTCGCCGCGCCGCGCAGCCGTCCGCGCTCGTCAAGGCTGAACACGGTGGTGAGGGCTTCCGGTTGCAGGGTGGCGGCGGCACGGACCCGCTCGAGCGCCGCTCCGGCGGTGGTCGTGACGGGCAGGGCGAGGTAGTCCAGGCCCATCAGCCCGCCGGCGGTGGTGGGGTTGTAGCCGAGCAGGGCCCGCACCTTGGCCCGCTGACCGGCGGGCAGCAGCTCGAGGACGGGATGGCGGCGGTCCTGGGGGAGGTCGGCGACGGCGTCGGCGGCGTCGTCGGCGCGCATCCGGGCCAGGACGCCGGCGACGTCGGTGTCGCTACGGTCGCGCAGCAGCCGGGACTGGCGGTCCTCGTCGAGCTCTTCGAACACGTCGGCCTCCAGCTCGGGGTCGGCGTGGACGTGGCCGAGCAGCTCGGTCTGCTCGGCCCGGGAGGCATCCTCGAGCAGGTCGGCGATTTGCGGGGCCTTGAGCCGGCGCAGCCGGGCGAGCGGGGCGCGCGCCAGCGCCGAGGGCTGGTGGCCGATCAGCGCCTCGAACGCCTTCCAGTCCCGGCACCCGGCGCCGGCCGGCTCGCCGCCATCCCGGTCGCGGTACAGGTGCAGGGCGCGCCGCCACCAACTGGTCTTGCGGGTGTCGACCCCGGCCAGCACCCACCCGTCCTCGGTGGGGGCCAACTCCAGGTCGTAGGCCCGGACCAGCCGGGCCTGCGGGATGTCGATGAGCCGGTGGCCGAGGATGTCGGCGCGCAGCAGCACCTCCCCGGCGCGGCGTTCGAAGCGGCGCAGGTCCACCCGGGCGGTGGTCAGGGTCACCTGTTCGGTGTCCCAGTCGCTGACCTGCTCGGCGGGCAGGAACACCCGCCGCCCCCCGAGGTCGGCGACCAGGCCGGTGACCAGCGGGTAATCCGCGCCGCGCAGCCGCACGATGACGTCGGACAGGTGGCCCAGTCGCTGCCCGCGGGCACCGACCACGGCGCGGGAGAGCAGCCGCGACAACGACAGCGGGCCCCGGGCAGCCGGCTCGGCAGCCCGCTCGGCGGAGGGCGAACCCTGGGGCGGCTGGGGTATGGACGTCATGACCAGGATTCCTTTCCTGCGTGCGCACCCACCATCCTGGTGCCCGGAGCACCACGGCGGCAGGTGTCAGTGGCCGGCGATGGCGAGTTGGACGACCCGGACGGCGACCATGGCGGCGGCGAGGACGAGGTAACCGCGCAGCACGGACAGACCAAGGCGCCGTCCGGTGCTCAGCGTGGGGCGGGTGAGCAGGGCCAGCGGAGGCATCCGCCAGGAGGCGCGCGGTTCCCGCTCCGCCGCGGCGACGGTGTCCTCGGCGCCCGGGTGGCGGCGGTGACGGATCGCCAGGGTCAGGCCGGCCGTGATCGCCACGCCGGCGCCGGCGCCGAAGATGGTCAGGATGGCGGCGGCGGTGAGGTCGGGGAACAGGACGGCGGCGGTGAGCACGATGGACAGCAGCACCAGCACCGCGATGACCGCTGAGGTGAAGATGTTGAGCCGCCGCCCGTTGACCCATGGGCCGAGCACCTCGCGGTCGTTGCAGAGCAGCAGCAGGAACACCGTCGCCGAGGGCAGCAGCACCCCGGCCAGGGTCTGGACCCCTTCGGTGAGCAGGCCCAGCGGGCTGCCCGGGATGATCACGATCGCCGCCGCGACCACCAGCAGGGCGGTGAAGACCATGTAGAACCCCTTGGCCTCCCGCGGGCTGCGGTGCAGCGAGTGCCGCAGGCCGAGCACGTCCCCGATCGCGTAGGCGGTGGCCAGCGACACCGCCGCCGCCCCGATGATGCTGGCGTCGATCAACGCCAGGGCGAACAGCACCCCGGCGGCGTGGTTGACGTAGCGGCCCAACCCGTCCGCGACCCCCCCGGCGTCGGTGAACTGACCGAACCCGGGGTGCCCCGCGAAGGCGGTGGTGGTGAAGGCCATCATCGCCCCCGCGCCGAACACGACGATGACGATGCCGAGCCACAGGTCGGCCTTCTCGTAGCCGACGAATCGCGGGGTGATCCGCTTGTCGATCACATAGGACTGCTGGAAGAACAACTGCCACGGCGCGATCGTGGTCCCCACGATTCCGATGATCAGCAGCATGACAGTGGACAGGTCCGCCCCGGCCGGCATGCCGGGCACCACGAAGTCGTAGCCGACCTGCCCGATGCCCGGGTGCGCCATCACCAGGATCGGCACCAGCAGCAGGCTGCCGGCCACCAACGCCAGGCAGACCTGTTCGAAGCGGCGGAAGCTGCCGGTGGACGCGGCGGCCACGACGACGACCGCGGCGATCAGCACCCCCGGCACCTTCGGCAACCCGAGATAGCTCAGGCCCAGGCTGATCCCGATGAACTCGGTGACGATCGTCAACGCGTTGAGCGCGAACAGGTCGATCACGCTGAACGCGCCCCAGAACCGCCCGAACCGCTCCAGGATGAGCCGGGCGTGCCCGACCCCGGTCACCGCGCCCAACCGCAGCACCATCTCCTGGTTGACGTACAGCACGGGCACCAGCAGCAGCAGCGTCCACAACAGCCGGGTGCCGTAGTCCTGCCCGGCGGCGGTGTAGGTGCCGAACGCACCGGCGTCGTTGTCGCCCACCATGACGATCAGGCCCGGCCCGATGATCGCGACCAGGGTCTTCAAGCGCGCCGACAGCGTCGAGCGGGCGCCCTCGTCGCCCTGGCGGATCGTGCCGAGCGCACCGCGGATGTCCCCCAGGTGCGCCTCGTCCAGCACCGCCGGCGCCGTCGGCGGCGCGCTGCTGCCCGTGGTGTTGGTGCTCATCACAGTCATCCCGTCGGTGAGGGACGCCGCCGGGAAGCCGCAGCAGGGACCGCGTCAGGTCAGGGGGTGCCCGGGGCGTGCGAGGTGAACGAGAGGAGTGGTCTGTGACTGTCGTCGGGAGCCATCCCCCACCTCCCCGCCGCCAGGGCACACGCGGGTGCCGCCACACCGTTCGCGCAGGAGTGCACGCCGCGCCGGAGGGAATGTCAAGCCGATGTGGCGGGCGCAACGCAGCGGGGCCTGTCCCGCTATCGTCAGCCGCCATGACGAGCCACGCGACGGTGCGGCAGGCCGTGATCCTGGCCGGTGGCCAGGGGTCCCGGTTGAAGCCGTACACCGACACCCGACCCAAGCCGATGATCGAGATCGCGGGTCGGTGCATCATCGACTACCAGCTCGGGTGGCTGGCCGAATCCGGGGTCACCGACGTGGTCGTTTCGGCCGGCCATCTGCACGAGGTGCTCATCGAGCACCTGACCCGCGCACCGCAGCCGCTGCGGGTGCAGACTGTCGTGGAGGACGAGCCGTTGGGGCGCGGTGGCGGCCTGAAGTACGCGGGCAAGCACCTGCCCGCTCCCGACGACGCGTGGTACGCGTTCAACGGCGACATCTGGACCCGCTTCTCGCTCACCGCCATGGCCGCCTACCACACCGAGCGGCAGGTGGTCGCCACGATCGGGTTGGTCCGCCCCCGGATCCCGTGGGGCGTGGTCGAACAGGATGCGGACGGGTGCATCGTCGACTTCGTCGAAGCGCCACCCTCGCCCTACCTGATCAACGGTGGCATCTACGTGTTCGCTGGCGAGATCCTGGACCGGTTGCCCGACGTGGGTGACCACGAAAGGTCCACGTTCCCGCAGTTGGCGAAGGAACGGCGCCTGGCCGGGTTCCCGATCGAGGGCTACTGGCGGTCGATCGACACCGTCAAGGACATCAACGAAGCCGCCAAGGAGCTCGCGGCTGGCCGAGCCGCCTCCGCCGTCCCGAGCGCAGGTCACCGCAGCGCGGAGTAGACGGCGAGCGTGGCCGCCGCGGTGGCCTCCCAGGTGAAGCCGCGGGCGCGAATCCGGCCGCGGCGGGCCAGTTCCGCCCGCGCCGCCTCGTCGAGCAGCAGCCGGCTCACGGCCCCGCCCAACTCGTCGGAGGACTCGACGAGGACCGCGGCGTCGCCGGCCACCTCCGGGACCGCCCCGCCCGCCACGGCCACCACCGGCAGCCCGGCGGCCATCGCCTCGACGATCGGCATGCCGAAACCCTCGTGGGCGGAGGCGGAGAGCAACAGCCGCGCGTGCTCCAGCAGCCACCGCGCCTCGCCGTCGCTGACGTAACCGAGAGTGACCACCTCCCCGGGGCCCAGCCCGCGGGCCCGCAGCGCCCGGGGGAGGTCGACCGGCGGGGCGACCTGACCGGCGATGACCAGCCGGCCGGCCCCGGTGCCGCGGCGCACCTCCAGCAGCGCGTCCAGCGCCGCGGGGAGGTTCTTGCGGGCGTTCACGCTGCCCAGCATCAACAGGAACGGCGCGCCCGGGTCCGGCAGCCCGGCCGGGACCGCGCTGGCGGTGGCGCGGGGCCGCGGCGCGATCGGCACGGCGGTGGTGCGGCCCGCCAACTCCGGCAACCAGTCGAGGAGCTCCCGGCGGCTGTGCTCGGACACCGTGATTACCGCGGCCGCCCGGCGCAGCAGCGAGGGCATCACCCCGACCAGGGCGCGCTGCGCCGCGCCCACCCCGGCAGGGTGCCGGACGAACCACAGGTCGTGCACCGTCACCACGACCGGGATCCGCCACGACGGCGGGGCCACGAAGTTGGTGCCGTGGAACACGTCGGCGCGCAGGAAGGCGTCCAGCGGCGGCAGCCCGGCGTGCTTCCAGCACCACCACATCGGCCGGGCCGGCAGCGGACGGCGCACCAGCGCGACCCGGCTCGACGCCGGGACCGCGGCCGCCGCGGCCTGCCACGTCAACGGCAGCAGGCGGACCTGCTCCACCGCGGGGTGCTCCGCGAGCGCGCCGGCCAGACAGTAGGTGTACCAGCCGATGCCGGTGAGCTTGCCGATCAGCGGCGTCCCGTCGAGCCCGATCCGCACCCCCGGGACGCTATCCGACGCCGCCGCGTCCCCCGCGACCAGCGTGTCGCGGGCTGGGGGGCTGGGGAGTTCCGCCGTTGCCGTCACGATCCCACGATGGGCCGGACGCGTGCGCTGCTAGCCCCGAGTATTCACCGATCCACGACCGAGGGTGGGTGCTGGCTGACACCGGCCGAGCGCGGTCACCAACTCGCCGGTGCTGGCGCGGTACCGGTCATCGTCGCCGTACGTCCACCGGTTCCCCTTCGACTGCCCTTGTGGGCACGTCTGTCCGCCGGAGGTTATCTATCCTGACCTCCGGGCACACGCTGTGTCCGGACACCGAGACCGTGGAGTGATCGAAATGCCGAAGCGATCGGCTCAGGGTCAGGATGAGTGGGCGTCCCTCGGTGAGCGGCAGTCGGCGGCACGGCGTGATCGGCTCCAGAATGTGCCGGTCCACCATGAGACAGACGGAGCGAGCCAAACGCTCCCGGTGTCCTTGCCCCGGCCCGGGTACGGATTAGCGATGATGACTCGCCGGCAGGTGCTTGTGCTGCAGCGTACCGTCGGGAATCGTGCACTCAACCGACTCCTCGACAGGGGAAACCGATCGGACGACGGCATCAGCGTTCAACGATGGGCATTCCTTAACGAGGAGCAGGTGAAACCCAAAGACAAGAGCCTCGACCCGGGCATGAAGAAGTTGGCGAGCGACAAGCTGGTGCACGACTACATGAGTTCTGACGAGTTCAAGAAGCACGCCGCGGGAGACACGGACTACCTCGGCAACCTGCCGGGCCCGGTGAGCGCCGGCACGTGGGTCCGATTCAACGAGACTGGCACCAACCTGCTCGGGGAGAACCACACCCAGGTCACGCTGAAGAACGTGGTCCCCGCTGTCGGCTCGCGCAACTTCATCTACGAGCCGTTCGCCGTTGATGATATGTCCGAGAGCCCGAAGCTGAGGGCTGCCTACGAGAAGGTGAACAAGGGACGCTTCAAGGAGCTTGGTGTCGCGCAGGTGAAGGACAAGCAGCAGTTCGGTGCCGAGTCGCTGTTCCCCAAGATGGGCTACGCGCTGAACCTGTTAATCCCATATCTCACCCAGAATCGCAACCTCGACGACCTCAAGGAAGGCGCATACACCGGAAGGCCCTTACAGCAGTATTTGAAGATCGCTTGGGGTCACGGCAAGGATGTCGCGGCAACGGTGAAACAACGCAGGAAGACGGCACAGCAGGTGCCTCCCGCCCTCCAAGAACTGGCAGGCACGTACGAGTCAGCCAAAGCTGACCTGAATTCATTTATCAAGAAACTGCCCGTCGCCGGCTATCTCGGTGACGCTCTCGACACACCCGCTGGCAAAGATCTGCGAGAGCCGCTTCTGCGGTTCTCTAAGGCGTTCGTCGCCGCGATGCTGGAACGGGCGGGTGCCGATACAGCCCTGACCGACGAGGAGAGGGAAGCCCTCAGGTCGATGGACACGGGCTCCCAGCCTACGAACGAGGTCGTGTTCTCGAAGTGGCGGAACCTCCACTTTTCCCATGCGGTGCGCAAGGCCGTGGAGCGAGGTGTCCGCTACGCGGGGATGGGAAACCTCCACCTCAAGTACCTCCTCGACGAGGGCCTCCCCCCGGGCAGCCAGCCTCACGACATGACAGGCAAAGCGCTTGCCGAGTTCGAGGCGCTGACCAAGAAGCTCGCCTCGAGCGTGAAGTCGCCGTGAGATGATGGGCGGTTCCGCGCCCCGCTACCCGAATGCCCGCGCGCGCATCCGGCGGATCGGGAACGCACCGGGAGTCCCTCGGTCGGAGCACACGATGGTGATCTGGCTTCGGGACAGCGCTTTTCGCGTGCGCGACGAGGCGGGTCGACCGTACTCCGACGTCATGAGCGACGTGACGGCTGCACGTGGCTTCGGGAGGACGCCACAGACCATCGAGGAACTCATGGACGCGTGGGACGTTTCACGGATGCCGACTGATCAGGTACCGACCGAGATTTACGGTGATCTGACGACCGGCGACGGCACTGTTCGTGAGGCCGGCCAGGAACCCTGGCCGATCCATGCCACGGTCATCGCACCGGTCGCGGAGCAGCTTCTGACCGATGGCCGGGAAGCGAGCCTGGAACCGGTAGCGATGTGTACCTGCCTTGACCGTCCGTGCGCCGAGTACCGCTTCTCAATCGAGGGCGATGAGGGCGGGATTCCCTACCGGAGCGACGTCAGGTGGTTGGTGCACGCTCCATTTGTCCTGCTTCGGGAAGTTCAGGACTCGAAGCACCCTGACCTCTCGGTACGGACTGAGGTCGTCGAACTCGCGGAGGGCATCGTGACCGACGCGGATCTGCATCCTTGATCCGTCCCTCACAGGTCTCGCCCGCCCCGGCCGGGGTTCTCTCTGCTCACACGTGAGTGCACCACGCCGCCGCCGCCCGGGCGGAGCCCCTCTGCGAGCATGACGGGTCCACTCCGGGCGAGAGGAGCAGATGCCGGTGCTCGACACGCAGGTTCGCCGGGCCGACCCGACGCCCAGCGTCCCGGTGGCGGCGGCTCCGGGCACCCGCGACGGCCAGCCGAGGGCGGCCACCCGTCGCGGGCGGCTGGAGTTCCTCGACGCGCTGCGTGGCCTCGCCGCGCTCACCGTCGCCGTACAGCACCTCGGGGAGTCCCAGTGGCTCGGGTTCCTCGGCTGGTCCGAGCACTGGTTCCGGCTCGGCGAGTTCGGGGTGCTGGTCTTCTTCTTCTGCAGCGGCTTCATCATCCCGGCGTCGCTGGAGCGCCGGGGGGACCTCGTCGAGTTCTGGATCGGGCGGGCGTTCCGGCTCTGGCCGCTCTACCTGCTGGTGACCGGGCTGATCCTCACCGCCTGGGCCGTCTCCGCTCACCCGCCCCGGCCGGTGGGGTTCCGGCCCGTCGAGGACACCCTGCTCAACCTCACGATGGTGCAGGTCTTCTCGACCCGACCACTGGTGGTCGGCGCCTCCTGGACCCTCGGCTACGAACTCGTCTTCTACCTGCTCGTGTCCGTGCTCTTCCTCCTCGGCTGGCACCGCAGGAGCACGGCGACGGCGAGCGTGCTCCTGCTCTGCGCCCTCGCGTTCGGCGGCGCGACCACGGTCTACATGCTCCAACTGCGACCCCAGCACTGGTGGACCCAGCCGATCGCGGCGTTGCTCCTGGTGGTGCTCGCCACCACCCGGCTGCGCAGCCGGAGGGCGCGGGTCGCGGCCATCGGCATGTCGCTGGTGGTGATCGTCGCGATGGCCAACCGCCCCCACCCGGCCTACTTCACGCTGCTGGTGCTCGGGTGCATGGTCGTCGGCACGGTGCTCTACCGGTGGACCGCCGGCCAGACGAGCGGGCGCAACGCCGCCACGGTGTTCGGGTTGGCCCTGGTCGTGATCCTGGCGACCCAGCACACCTGGCATCACGGCTTCACCGAACCGCTCAGCGGGCAGACCCCCCGGTGGTGGACCGAGGCGGGGACGTTCCTGGCCGCCGCGCTGGTCTTCGGCGCAGCGCTCCTGCTGCGCCACCGACGCTGGCCCCGGCCCCTGACCTATCTCGGGGCGATCAGCTACTCGGTGTACCTGCTGCACGCGCTCGTCCTCATCGTCCTCCCTCCGCTGCCCGGTGGTCCCTGGGTGAACTTCGCGACGATGCTGGCCGTCACGCTGCTCGGCTCCGTGCTGACCTACCACTTCGTGGAACAGCCGGCGATCGCGTTCGGCCGGCGGGTCGCCGCTGCCCGACGACGCCGGCTCAGCGGCGCGGGAAGGACCGGGTGAGGTGCGCGCCACCAGGACCGAGACACTGCGGCGACCGCCCACCCGGGGCCGAAACCCCCCGGCAGCGCAACCGGCGCGGCGCGACCGGTGGTTGCTGGTGTCCGCGCTGGTGCTGGTGGTGGTGCCGTTCGCGGTGGTCGCGGTGCGCAGCCTCGCGGCGAACCGGCACCTGCTCTTCGCCGGCGACCAGGCCCTGATCGGGCTCGACGCGGACGACGCCAGCCGCCTGGACCAGTTGGTCGGCCCCTACTCGCGCTACCTCTGGTCCCATCCCGGACCGGCCTGGTTCTACCTGCTCACGCCGGTGCACTGGCTCGCGGGCTCGACCAGTGCCGGGCTGGTCGCGGCGGCGGCAGCCGTGAACGCGGCCTTCGCGGGCCTGCTCGTCGCGGTGCTGCACCGCCGGCGGTCACCGCTGTTGACCCTGGCGGTGGCGGTGCTCGTGCTGGGCTTCGTGCTGCGCATGCCCGCGGAGTTCTTCGTAGACGTGTGGAACCCCTTCGCCCTGCTGCTCCCCACGGCGCTCCTGGTGGCCCTGGCCGCGGAGACCGCCGCTAGGGCCAGCCTGTGCCACCTGCTCGCGACGGCGGGGGTGGGCAGCTTCCTGGTCCAGACGCACGTGGGGACGCTGCCGCTGGTCGGGCTCGTCACGCTGAGCGCGGCGCTGGGCGTCGCGCTCCCTGCGGTGCGGGGCGCGGCGCCCGGTGCGGCGCCAGGCGCCCGCAGCCGCCGTCAGGAGCGCCGTCGTATCGCGCATCCGCGTCGCGCGGCTCTGCTCGGCGGTGTGCTGGCGCTGATGTGGCTGCCCCCGGCCGTGCAGCAACTGACGGCCGCTCCCGGGAAGGGCAACGTCGGGCTGCTGGTGACCTTTTTCCGCCACCCGCCGGGCGACGCCATGGGGCATCCGCTGCGGGAGGCGGTGACGGCGGTGGGCCGGGTGCTGGCGATGGCCCCGTACGGCCGGGGCCCGGGCGCCATGGAGATGGACCTGTCGGTGCTGCCGCGGTCGGTGGCGGTGGCACTGCTCGCGCAGGTCGTCGGCGCCCTCGTCCTGGTCGTGGCCGGCCGGCGGCTCGGCACCGCGCGGGCGCTGTGGACCGGCGTGCTGGTGCTGGTGTCGCTCGCGGCGGCGGTGGTCGCCGCCCACTCGGCCACCGGGCCACTGTACTGGTACCTGGTCGTCTGGGTCAGCGTGCTGCCGCTGGCCAGCGCGATCGGCTACGCGGACCTGGCCGCCGGTCTCCTCGCGGCTCGTCGGTCGTCCCGCCCCGCCCGCGAACCGGCGCGCGGCTCACCCCGGTCGGCGCGCACCGCACCCGTCAGGCTGCTCGCGGCAGGGGTCGCCGGATCCGTGCTGGCGCTCGTGGCGGGGACGTCGCTGTCGCTGGCCCGGGCGACGACCGCGCTCCCCGACTCCGCGGGGGTGCACGCGGCGCTGCCGCTGGTGACCCGTGCGCTGGACGGTCCGGACCCGGCGCCGACCGTCACCCTCGAACTGGACGGCAACGAGCTGTGGCCGATCGTCGCGGGCCTCGCTTACGACCTGACCGAGCAGGGTTACCGCGTCCTGGTCCATCCGGCGATCGGAGCGCTGTTCGGCGCGGACCGGGTCGTGGACCGGCCGGTGGGCACCGTGTTCGTGCTCGCCGCAGCCGGGACGGCGGGAACGGCCGGGACGGCACAGCCCGACGGGCGACTGCTGGGCACGTTCGACACGGAGATCACCAGGGCTTCGCTCTTCGTGGCGCGAGCGGGACCCTGAGCCCGCGAGCCACATGCTGAACCGCGAGTTGAACACTGAACCGCGAGTTGAACACTGAACTGCGAGTTGACGCTGAACCGCGGTCAGAGCCGGAACACCCAGGCGCCGCCGACGGCCTCGCCGGCGCTGCCGGTGACCCGGTGGGTCCATTCGACGAGCGGCGCCGCGTTGGCGCCGGGCGGCGGCACGACGATCACGACGGTCACGCCGAGGGCGCGCAGTTCGCGGCCGGCGGCTGTCGCCTGCGCGGCTCCGGGTGCCGGCTGGCCCTGGGCGAGGGCCGCGCACCCGTCCTGGTAGCGGTTCGACGGGGTCTCGCCGAGCTCGTCGTGCTGGGCGTCCGACCCGATGAAGTAGCCGCCGGTGGTGCGGTAGGCCATCCCGCTCGCGAGCTGCCACAGCAGTGGCCGCGAGCCGTCCACGAAAGCGTTGCTGATCCTGGGATAGGTCTCGGCGACGTCGCCCGGCCGCAGGTACGCCGCGACGCGGGTGACGAAGCCCGGGTTGCGGGCCGGCTGGGTCCCCTGCGAGTTCGCCGGCAGCCACGAGAGCAGCGCCAGCACCGCAAGGACGCCCCCCGCGCCGCGCGCGGCTACGGAGGCCAGGTCCGGGAGCCGGTCGAGCCAGAGCGCGACGACCACCACGACGCACAAGGTCACGAAGGCCTGCAACCGAACCGGTTCCGCCTCCGACAGCAGGGGCACGTGCATGACCGCCCGCCACGGCAGCGGCACGCCGGTCTCGTGGCCGAGCACCACGAGGGTGGGGCCGAGGGACAGCACGAATGCGACCGACCCGACGGCTGCGGTGAGCCGGATGGTCGTCGACCGCGCGGTGAGCACCGCGACCAGCAGCACCGCCCCGACGGCCGGGCCCACGTAGCCACCCTGCTCACCGAAGTAGAGCGCCAGGTGGCCGGCCGCTCCGGCCAGCGCCGGGCGGAAGTGGGTGACGTCTGTGGGCACCAGCAGGTTCGCGGCGTCGGCGCTGGAGTCGCCCGCCACCCGGATCGGACCCCGCGGCCGGGCCGGGCCGGCGAGGAGCAGGTCAAGGGGATAGGCGCAGAGCACGGCATAGGTGGCGACGCAGCCCAGCCCGGCCCGGGCGAGCTCCGGCAGCCGCTCCAGCACGGCCCGGGGCCACCGCAGGGCGAGGGCGACGGCCGTGACGACCAGCATGAGCACGCCCAGCCCGACGGTCTGGACGTACAGGACGGTCTGCACCGCGAGGGCCACCCCGAGCAGCGCACCCGCCAGACCGGCGCGGCGCGGCCGGCGGACGACCAGCACGTACACCGTGTAGAGCAGCGCCGGAGGCAGCAGCGACCACACGAGGTTGAGGTGCCCGGCCGCCAGGTGCGCGAGCTGGAACGGCGCGAACGCGTACAGGCCGCCCGCGACGATGCGCGGCGTCTGGCGCCTCGTGTAGGGCGTGAGGGCCGCGGCCATGGCGACCCCGGACGCGACCGGGCCGAGGATCATGGCGATGTTGAAGGCCACCACCGGCCCCGCGGTCAGGGTCAGCGGCGCGAGCAGCAGACCCAGCACCGGGACCGTGGTGTTCCACATCGCGTTCACGCCGACCGGGAAGTGCTGGTAGTCGGTGACCAGCGGATTGTGTCCGTGCAGCAACGACCATGGGGTCCAGTGCAGCCACCACGTGAACAGGTCGGAGTCCACGTTGATCCGGCCGGCGGTGGCGGTCGCCAGCTCACCCAGCACCCGGTGGTTGAGCACCAGCGACGCGGCCAGGTAGAGCACGCCGGCTCCGAGCAGGGGATGCCGGAGCAGGGGATGCCGGCGCCCCCGTGACGAGTCCACCCGGGCCGCCGGCCGGTGCGAGGGCCGGCGCGACAGTCGCTCTGAGGGCCGGCGCGCCGGTGTGGTCGACGGGCTCAGGACACTAGGGCCCGTCGCTCGCCCCACCGCTCTCCTCCCCGGCCGTGCGCGCCACGACGGCGTACTCCTGCGGTCCGAAGAGCACGTGGTTGAGCCGGCGGAACGCCTCGTTGACGGTGCCCGCCCCGGGTACCGAGTCCTCCTCGGCGATCAGGGGGAGGTGGTAGGCCTGCGCCGGGCTGAAGAACCGGAGCCGGACGTCCCGGAACCCGGCCGACTCGCAGAGGAAGGAGAACAGGGACGGGTGCAGCGGGCGGACGTGGGTGGGGTCGAGCACGTAGCTGTTGCCCAGGACGACCAGCGACTCGGGGTTGGGTGTCTCGGCGACGAAGAGCCCCCCGGGTCGTAGCCGCGACGCCGACAGCGACACGAGCTCCAGCAGGTCCTCCAGTTCCAGGTGCTCGGCCACGTGCGCGGAGAAGACCGCGCCGAGCGAGCCCGGCGCGGCGCGGCGCAGGAAGCTCACCGCGTCGGTCCGCTCGACCGGGATGCCCCGCTCGGCCGCCTCGGCCACCATGCCGCCGTCGGTGTCGACACCGAGCACCGTGGCTCCCCGCCGTTGCAGGTCTTCCAGGAGTTCGCCGCGACCGCACCCGAGATCCACCACCGGCGCCGCCGGCGGCAGGCCCGTGAGCAGCAGGTCGGTGTACCGCTCGGACTGCGCCCGCAGCACCTCTGCCGGGTCGCCACGGAAGCGTCGCTCGAAGCCGACGTAGTTGAACGACGCGGATGCCGGCGCCGACCCGTCCCGACGGGCAGGCTCCGCTCCAGCGCCATGAGGCTGCCGCCCGGCGGCGGGGACTCCGGCTCCGGCGGCGTCCCTGGACCCGGCGGGGCCCCCGGCTGCGGCGGTGAGGGAGCGGCGCAGCTCGAGCACCGTGCGGTCCAGCAGCCGGATCCGCCGCTCGACCACGTTCACCTGCTCGCGCTGCTCGGCGAACCGCTTCCCGGCGCCGGCAAGACCGGTCGCCGGGGCGAAAGCCATCCCCAGCTCCTCCAGCTCCGCCTGCAGCGCCCGCACCTCGGCTTTGAGCAGCTCCAGGTTGACCCGGTTGGCCTCGGTCTGGGTCGCCGTCACGACGGTCTCGACCTGCCGGCCGGTGAGGTCATCGACCCGGCGTTGCAGGTCTCCCAACCGGCCGTCCGCGTCGGCGGTGCGCCGCCACACCGCGAGGGCGGCCCGCTTGGCCGTCCGCTTGGCGAGCGCCACGACCCGCTGCCGGCTCAGGTCCCGTCGGGGTGAGCGCGGGGCCGGCCGTGCGGCCGGCACGGGCGGCTCCGTGGCGGACTCCTCCCGCCGGCCGGGGAGCCGCCTCGCCACGTCCTCCTGCAACTCTCCGGGCAGTGTCATGGAGTACCTCTCAGGGTCTGGATGGCGTCCCGGGCACGGAATCGTACGGTGGCGTCGGACGAGGTCCGCAGCTCGTCGAGCGCCCGCGCGAGGCGCGCCGCGGGGTCGGCCGGCCAACGGGCGACGGGGAGCCGCTCGACGACGCCCTCGGCGCTCCACCGCCGCTCGTAGAGCCGGCGTCCCGCCCAGGAGAGCGCGGCGGCGGCCCGGTCGTCGCCGGCGAGCTCCGCGG
>JAVKSM010000082.1:11889-14958 GCA_039583705.1 Pseudonocardiaceae bacterium | reverse complement strand
ATGCTCCACTCGATAATGATTGACCCAGCTACCCAACGTGCCCTCATTGAGGCCAAGCTCCCGCGCAACCTGCGCGATCGGACGTGAAGTCTCGATCACCAACCGAACCGCCTCATCCCGAAACTCAGGACTGAACTTCCGATACTTCCGAGACATCCTTGCCGCCACCCTTCGGATCCGACCCTATCCGGGCCGTGGTCCGTGAACAACGGGGCACCTCACCCGCGGCCGAGCTGTCGTGGAACCACCCCACACCGTGGATCTTCTTACCGCGGCGCCGGAACAGGGTGTCGTCCACCACCAGCATGATCGGCGCTCCTGGTAGCAGCAGGCAGGTGACCACGAGCTCTGCCAGCACCAGGCCCAGATGCGTCGGGCACCAGCGCGCGGCGGAGAAGAACCGGTGCGCCCGGCAGTGCTGCCATGCGCGGGCCAGACCCGCGCCGGAGGGCATGCCGCACACCGTCCGTCCCACCGGTTGTGCGACCAACCCGGTGACCAGTGCGGTGAAGACCTCGAACGTGGGGGCGGTGAAGCACGGCCGGAACACGGCTAGCACGCGGGAGAGCGTGCCCGGTAGAATCTGACCCCGGAGCATCGGCGGAACCACTCTTTCGGTGCGACAGAGCTGTTACTGGAACCGCCGATGCTCCATGCGCCGCCCTAGCAAGATCAGCAGGACACGCCGGGCGCTCGTGTCACAGCCACGTCACGACCCACCCCCACGGCAACCTCACCCACCGCGCACCCCAAAAATGCAAAAGCCGAGAACTTAACGGCATTGAGCCTCCGCGGGCCCGCGAGCCTTCGAGGTGCACGGCGCCTGTCACTTGTTCAGCGCGATCATCATTTGCGCTGGAGTCGGCTTGGTCCGTCCGACCTGCACCTCGCCGAGGCACAGGACATGCGGCGCTGAGGGCAGCGCCGGGTTGGAGTTCACCGGCAAGCTGTACCGACACGGATCGGGTATTACCCCATCGACCTGGCACGCGTATGGCTCCTGCATGGCGACCGGAAGCGCGCGTTAGGCGAGCTCAACATCACCCGCCGGGTCGCTCCCCAGCAGACGCGGTATCACCCACAGGTGCACGAGACCGTGCACGCACTCGCTGAGCAGGACCGGAGGGCTACCGAGAGCCTGCGGAACTTCGCCGCATGGCTGGGAATAGAGCGGTAGCGGCTGGCCGCCGGCCCAGCCAGGCAGCGAGCTGGTCAGGACGATGGAGCGGGTCCTGGTTCATGGTGGGGTACGGCTGGCGCCTTGCCGGCAGGCTCGGTCCGGGAGGCTCCAGCCGGCAGACTCCGCCGGGCAGGCTCGGCCGGGGAGGTTGCCCGTTCCCTCCGTTTCGTGTTCGGATGGTGACGACCTGATCGCCCCCGGACCGGCATCGAGGCCGCCGGCCGCGGGGCCGTACACGCGCCGTCACCGGGTGGCGGTGGAGGTTCGGATTGCGCAAGGAGACGTTCGGGTTACGCACACACACGCTTGAGAGCCTCGTCCTCGGCGACGTCCTCAGGACGCGAGCACAGACCCATCGCGGAGCGACCTTCCTCAAGTTCCGGGAAGGCGAGCTCAGCTACGGTGAGGTGGACGCGATGGCCAACCGGGTGGCCCAGGGGCTGGCCAGCACCGGGATCGGCCGGGGCGACCACGTCGGCGTCATGCTCCCCAACTGTCCGGACTTCCTCTACGTGATCTTCGCGCTGGCTCGCCTCGGAGCCGTCGCCGTGCCGGTCAATGTCGACTACCGGGGTGGGCTGCTCCGCCAGATCCTGGCTGGCTCCGACGTCTCGGCGCTGGTCGTCGACGGCCGCTATGCGGACCGGTTGCCGGTGGTGGCCGACGAGGTCCCCGGCCTGGTCCGGGTCGTCGTGCGCACCGACGGCGTGTCCGGGGTGCCCTTGGACCTCCTGGGCACGCCGGCGGTGACGTTGTCCAGCCTCCTGGCGCCCGGCGCGGACCCGCCCGAGGTCGACGTCAGCTTCGCGGACCTGCAGGCGATCATGTACACCTCCGGCACGACGGGGCCCGCCAAGGGGGCGCTGGTCCCGCACGCGTTGGCGTTGACGTGCGCCCTCGACTCGCTCGACGTCATGGACAGGTGGGGCAAGACGACCTACTGTCCGCTCCCGCTGTTCCACGCCGCCGGTCTCTGGGACGGGGTGATGTCGGCGCTGCTGTCGGGTGGCGCAGTCGCCGTCGTCGAGCGGTTCAGCGCCACGCGGTTCTGGGACGACGTGCGACGCTTCGACGCCCGGGTCGCCATGAGCGTGTTCTCGATGATCCCGATCCTGTTGGGCGCGCCGCCCGACCTGCGCGACAAGGACCATCCGCTGGAGATCTTCTACATGGGCAAGTCGGTCCTCGACGAGCCGCTGCGGGCGCGCTTCGGGGTGCGGTCGGTGGAGACCTACACCAGCACCGAGGTCGGCATCGCCACGGCCAGCCCCTTCGGGCAGTGGCGTGCGGGGTCGTGTGGGCGGGCCCACGAGGAGCGCTACGACGTGGCGATCGTCGACGAGTGGGACCGCGAGGTGGGTGCCGGCGAGTCGGGGGAGCTGGTGGTGCGCCCGAAGCAACCCTTCGTGATGACCACCGGGTACCACGGCCACCCGGACGCGACGGCCCGCTGCTTCCGCAACCTGTGGTTCCACACCGGCGACCGGCTGTGGCGTGACGAGGACGGCTGGTTCTACTTCCTCGACCGGATCAAGGACGCGATCCGGCGGCGGGGCGAGAACATCTCGGCCTTCGACCTGGAGTGCGAGGTCAACCTGCACCCCGCGGTGCTCGAGTCCGCCGCCGTCGGCGTGCCGTCGGATCTCGGGGAAGATGACGTCAAGCTGGTCGTCGTGCGCCGGCCCGGCGCCAACCTGCAGGCGGCCGAGCTGGTCACGTTCTGCGAGGCGCGGCTGCCCGGGTTCATGGTCCCGCGCTACGTCGAGTTCGTCGACGCCTTGCCCCGCACCCCCACCGACAAGGTCGCCAAGTACCGGATACGGGCGGCCGGCGACCACGGGATCACACCCGCCACCTGGGATCGGGAGCGGGACAGGCGGGAGCGGGAC
>JAVKSM010000082.1:0-11789 GCA_039583705.1 Pseudonocardiaceae bacterium | reverse complement strand
ACCGGATACGGGCGGCCGGCGACCACGGGATCACACCCGCCACCTGGGATCGGGAGCGGGACAGGCGGGAGCGGGACGAGGCGGTGCGCCCCGGTGGCGGGGCCGTGGTTGCCGGGTGAGGGGGAGGGTCGGTATGGACTGGGCGGACACCGCCGAGCAGGCGACGTTCCGTGGCGAGGTGCGGGCTTTCATCCGCGAGCGCTTCCCGCCCGAGTACCGGCCGGACGCCGAGGCCGAGCAGAGCCTCGAACCCGAGGACGTCTGGGGATACAACTGGGCCGCCGACCGGGTCTGCGCCGATCCGGTGCGCCGGGAGGCAGCTCTGCGGTGGGCGGCCGCGTTGGCGGCCCGCGGGTGGATCACGCCGCACTGGCCTACCAGGTACGGCGGCGCCGGGCTCCCGGTGATGGCGGAGTTCATCCTCCAGGAGGAGATGATGCGGGCCCGGGTGCCCACCGTGAACGGGATCGGCGCCTTCCTGCTCGGACCGACGCTGCTGGAGCACGGCACCGAGGAACAGCGGGCCGAGCACCTGCCCCTGATCGCCCGGGGCGAGCGGACCTGGGCGCAGGGTTTCTCGGAGCCCGGCGCCGGGTCGGACCTGGCCTCGCTGCGGACCAGGGCCACCCGCGGCGTCGACTCCGGGGGGGAGCACTACGTGGTCAACGGGCAGAAGGTGTGGACCTCCCTCGGGCAGTACGCCGACTGGTTGTTCGTGCTGGCGCGCACCGACCCCGCCGCCACCAGGCACAAGGGGATTACCTTCCTGCTGGTGGAGGCCACCTCCCCCGGCGTGACCGTCCGGCCGGTCGAGGACATCCGGGGAGCGACGCCGTTCTGCGAGATCTTCTTCTCCGACGTACGGGTCCCGGTGGCCAACCGGGTGGGTGAGGAGAACCGGGGCTGGTACGTCGCCATGACCGCGCTCGGCTTCGAGCGGGCGGGCATCGGCGCCACCGTCAAATACGAGCAGGCCGTCTCGGAGCTGGTCGGCTACCTGCGCTCCGAACCGGGACGGCGCTTCCTGCGGGAGGACTGGACGACCTCGGTCCGCCACGAGATCGCCCGCCGCTACACCGAGGTCCGGGTGCTCCACAACCTGGCCCGCTACACGGTGTCCCGGCAGGCCGCCGGTGCGGTCCCAGGCTACGAGACGTCGGTGAACCAGCTCTTCAGTGCCGAGTTGCACCAGCGGCTCGCCCGCACCGGCGGCAAGGCGTTCGGTGAGTTCGGCCGCCTCTGGCAGCGCCGGGACGCGCCGATGGGCGCCGCATTCACCCACCTGCGCCTGGACTCGGTCGCCGCCACCTTCCTCGGGGGCACGTCCGAGATCCAGCGCAACGTCATCGCCATCCGGGGCCTGAACCTGCCCCGGGCCTGAACCTGTCCGGGGCCCGACCCGTCCCGGCACCCGACCCTGGCCCGGGCTGAACCTGCCCCGGCCCGACCCGCCTACCGGGCATCCGCCCAGCAGGCACCTGACACCTGGCATCGACCTGCTGGAGGACGAGCACATGGACGAGACCCTGGACGTGACGATCGAGGAGCGGGTCGCCTGGCTCACGCTCAACCGGCCCGACAAGCTCAACGCGCTGACCCCGGCGACGATGGCCGAGCTGCGCCGAGCCTTCACCGAGATCGACGACGACGAGGACGTGTGCGTTGCCGTGCTGCGCGGCGCGGGGGACCGGGCCTTCTGCGCCGGCATGGACCTCGCCTGGTCGGAGGGGCTGACCCCGAAGGAGCGGGTCGAGCAGGGTCGGCTGGGTGAGAAGACCTTCGCGATGATGGAGCGCCTGTCCGTCCCCGTCGTCGCGGCCGTGCACGGCTACGCGGTCGGTGGCGGGCTGGAGCTGGCACTGGCCGCGGACTTCATCGTCTGCGCCGAGAACGCCAAGCTGGGGCTGGTCGAGATCACCCTCTCGGCCCGCCCCCCCTACCGGCCCAAGATCACCGAGGAGGGCGACCCGGACCAGCCGGAGTTCGGCGGCTCGGCGCCCGGCTGGGGCGGCACGAAGCGGCTGCCGGAGCGCATCGGGAAGGCGCGGGCCAAGGAGCTGCTCTTCACCGGCGCCCGGATCGACGCCCGGCGTGCGTTGGCACTCGGGCTGGTCAACGATGTGTACCCGGTTGAGGAGTTCGACAAGCGGGTGGGCGAGCTGGCCGAGCGGATCGCGGCGATGAACCGCTACAACCTCCGCCTGGTCAAGGAGTTGGTGACCAGCGGGTACGACTGGATCGAGCCGCATCCGAGGTGAGCGTGGCGACCGGATGCACCACGGCAGGGACCCCATCGGAGGACGGTATGCGGATCTATCGGATCGACCATGTCGCGGCGGTGGCGCCGGAGCTCGAGCCGCAGGTGGGGCTGCTGGAGCGGTTGTTCGGGTTCCGGCAGACCCGTCGCTGGGACAATCCCGGCGCGGGATGCCGGGGGGTGCGGATGGCGGTGCCGGGTAGCTGGAGCCAGACCTGGGAGGTGCTGGCGCCGCTCGGCGACGGCTCGGCAGTCCAGGCGTTCCTCGACGGCCAGGGCGGTCGACCGGGGCTGCACCACATCGCCGCCGAGGTCACCGACCTGGAAGCCACGCTCGCCGAGCTCGCGGACCGCGGGATCACACCCACGGATGGTGTCCCCGGCCGGTGGGCCGAGGCCTCGCTGTCCCCCCCGGAGCGGGGACCGGGGGTCCGCTGGCGGCTGCGCGGCCCGGGGAGCCTCGCCATGTGCGGTGACGACGGTGGGCCCGCCCCGGTGGGCCCCGAGCTCCCCGCCGCGCCGTCGCTCGGGATCGTGGCCCTCGACCACGTGTGTCAGGCCTTCCCGGACCGCGACGAGCTGGCGCGGTGGTATGCGAGCCTCGCCGGTTTCGTGCCGGTGTGGCGCACGCCGACCGAGGAGCACCCGGACATGGCCGACCTGGTGATGAACATCCCCGGATCCGCCATCTGCTGGGAGGTCATCATGCCGCGCGGGGAGGACTCGTTCATCCAGCGGTTCTGGAGCAGAAACGGCGCGGCTGCCCACCACGTGACCTTCGAGGTGGGCGACTGGGATCGGGCCGTCCATGCCTGCCGGCACCACGACACCCCCACCTTCGGCGAGAACGAGGGCAGCACCGACGGTGCCGCATGGCGGGACGCCTTCATCCATCCCAAGCACACGGGCGGTGTGCTCGTCCAGCTTTTCTGGGAGGAGCGTCCCGGCGTCTGGGTCCGGTCCGACAAGATCCCCTCGGCCTGACGGCCTGAGCGAGGATGGCAGAGCAGCTATGGACCTGACCCTCACCGAGGACCAGGAGCTGATCCGGACCACGGCCGTCGACGTCCTGGCGGCGCGCCGCGGCTCGGCCGGCTTCCGGGCGATGGCGGACGACCCGACGGGCTACTCGACCGGGTTGTGGAAGGAACTGGTCGAGCTCGGCTGGACCAGCCTGGCGCTGCCCGAAGCCTACGGCGGGGTCGGCGCCGGCTTCCTTGAGGTGTGCCTCCTCGTCGAGCAGTTGGGGCGCTTCGGGGTGCCGAGCCCGTATCTGTCGACGGTGGTGTGTGCCGCGCTTCCCATCGTCCGGTTCGGCACGCCGGACCAGAAGGCGGCGTGGCTGGGCGGCATCGCCCGCGGCCGGGTCGTCAGCTACGCCCGCGCGGCGCCAGAGGGCCGGTGGGACGCCACCGGCGCCGACGTGGTCGCCACCGATACCGCCGGGGGGTACGTGCTCGATGGGACGGCCATGTTCGTCCCGTACGCCCACGCCGCCGACGACCTGCTGGTCGTGGCTCGCCGGCCCGGACCTGGCGCCCCGGGGGACCTCACGGTGCTCCTGGTCGACGCCGCAGCGCCCGGGATCGTCCGCGAGCCGCTCGACGTGATCGACGCCGACCGGGCGCACCGGGTCGACTTCGACGGCGTGGCCGTCCCTGGTGGTCACGCCCTGGGCGGGGTGGACGGGGGCCGGCCCGTCGTCGACGCGATCACCGCTCACGCCACCGCCGCCACCTGTGCCGAGATGGTGGGCGGTGCCCAGGCGGTGCTCGACATGACCGTCGGGTACGCCGTCGGGCGGGAGCAGTTCGGCCGGCGCATCGGCAGCTTCCAGGCGGTGGCACACCACTGCGCGAACATGGCCGTCGACGTGCTGAGTTCCCGGTTCATCGCCTACGAGGCGATCTGGCGACTCTCGGAGGGCCTCGGGGCGGCCGTGGAGGTGTCTGCGGCCAAGGCGTGGGTGAGCGAGGCCTACCAGCGGGTGTGCGCCCTCGGGCACCAGGTGCACGGTGCTGTCGGCTTCACCCAGGAGCACGACCTGCACTTCTACACCCGGCACGCCGTAGCGTCGGCGCTGAGCTTCGGCGACGGCGACTTCCACACCGAGCGCGTCGCCCGTCACCTGGGCCTGTAGGAGGCGTGAGCGAATGAGTGAGCTGCCGGAGCGGGTCAGCCTCCGGGAGGTCGGCCCCCGCGACGGGCTGCAGAACGAGCCGCCGGTGCCGACCGACGCCAAGGTGGCGCTGCTCGACGTGCTGTCGCGCACCGGGGTCGGACGCATCGAGGCGGTGTCGTTCGTGCGCCCGGACGTGATCCCGCAGATGGCCGACGCGGACGAGGTGTGGCGGCGCGCCGCCCGCAACCGCGAGGTGCGATACTCCGCCCTGGTGCCCAACCTCCGCGGCGCCCGGCGGGCCCTGGACGCCGGCTTTGCCGAGATCGAGGTCGTGATCTCCGCGTCCGACACCCACAACCGCCGCAACCTCAACCGCTCCACCGCCGGGTCGCTGGACGCCGTCGCCGAGCTGGTCGACGCCGTGCACGGCCGCGGCGGGAGCTGCCAGGTGATCGTGGCCACCGCGTTCGGCTGCCCCTACGAGGGGGACGTGCCGACCGGCCGCGTGGTCGAGGTGGCGCGACGGGCGGTCCGCGCCGGCGCGGACAGCGTGTCCTTCGGCGACACCACCGGCATGGGTACGCCGTCCCGGGTGACCCGGCTGCTGGGCGAGTTCCGCTCGGCGTTGCCCGACATCCCGCTCAACCTGCACTTCCACAACACCCGGGGCACCGGTCTGGCCAATGTGCTGGCGGCGTTGCAGCTCGGTGTCACCGACTTCGACGCCAGCGTCGGCGGCCTGGGCGGCTGCCCCTACGCGCCCGGGGCGAGCGGCAACATCGCTACCGAGGAGTTCGTGCACATGGTGGAGGACATGGGCGTGGACACCGGCGTCGACCTGGCGGCGATGATCGACGCCGCACGCACCGCCGAGAGCATCGTGGGCCGTGAGCTGCCGTCCCAGGTGCTGCGTGCCGGGCCCCGCTACCGGCTCACGCCGGTAGCGTCCGGAACGTCGATATGATCTTGTCGAAGGTGGGGGCCAGAGCCGGGAACTGCGCGAGCGGCTCCACCTGGAAGACAATCGCTATCATCGTACCACCCTTGAACAGGAAGAAATGTGAGTGGACCGCGGTCTGCCCGGTGTCGGAGTCGGGGAAGGAGTAGAAGTAGAAGTAGCCGGGCAGTCCCGCCACCTCGATCTGTTCCGGTTGTTTGAGCAGCGTGACGTTCCCGTTCGAGGTCACGATCCGGTCGGTGAGCTGCTTGGCAGCCGCGATGTTCTGGGGCCCCACCGTGAAGGGCAGGTTCACGACCCGCACCAGGAAGGAGTTCTGCGCGTTCTGCGCCGCGATCAGCACGACCTGGGGGTCGCTGGACTGCAACCGGTTCCAACTGCCCGGGTAGTCGAGCGCGAAACCGGCCTGCGGATCCCGGAACTCGACGAAGTCGGCCGGCACGCCGGCCGACGACGACGGGGAAGCCGTGGAGTGCCGGCCGACACCGGTGAGGAGCACGGCGATCCCGGCCGCCACGACGACGAGCACGACGGCACCGATGACGACCAGCTTCCTCCTCGTCATGGCGAAGGCACGCCAGCGGTTTTCCGGTGGCATCAGCCGGCACCTGCCGGGTTGCCGACCCCCGCGTTTCTCGGGCAGTCATCGACTGAATGGCGAAAGTCCATCGGCTGGCCGCATTCTCTCTCGGAGGTGGACCCCAGGTGTGACGGGACCCACATGCTACTAGCCGTCGTCGGCCCCGTCCCCGGCCGCCGACCGCTGCTCGGTGGACAGGCCCAGCAGGGTGTGGAAGACCGCGCTCGGCGAGCCTTGGCGGTTGCAGCGGAAGGCGTACTCGTCGAGGTAGGCATGCAGGTGCCCGCCGGACACGCCGCGGTGGGTGCGCTGCAGCGAGGTCTTGAGATCGCTCATCAGGCGATGAACCCGGGGCAGGACGTCGTAGGGGTCGACGTCGCCGAGCCAGGGCCGGCGCTGGTTGTGGGGCCGGTGCTGGTAGCCGAGCCGGGCAAGCGACCGGTAGGCGGGCCAGCCGTCGGTGTGCACGATCGCACCGGGGGCCACGTTGCCTGCCACGAACGAGCAGAACGTCGTCGGCGACGCCCCGTCGATGACCTTCAGGCGGACCCGCCCGGAGCCGGCACCGCCCACCTCGACGCCGGCCGCGACGAGCTGGCGGCTGTCCAGGGTCGCGCGTGGGCACTCCTGCTGGCCCCCGATCGAGCACAGGTCCACCTCGACGACGTCGCGCAGCGGCTCACTCTCGGAGACGACCATCGCGTGTCGCAGCTTGTGCAGGATGGTCCAGGCGGTCTCGTAGCGGCCCAGGCCGAGCTGGTGCTGCAACTGCCGGGCCGACACACCCGCGGCCGAGTTGGTCACCAGGTAGGCCGCCCGGAACCACACGGGCAGCGGGATGCGGGTCTTATGCAGCACGGTGCCCGCCGTCACCGACACCTGGTACCGGCAGCCCGAGCACTGCCACAGGCGACGCGGGGTCACCTGCGCCGCGCTCGCACCCCCGCACCGCGGACACCGGTAGCCCTCCGGCCAGCGGCAGGATGCCAGATGGGCCCAACAGGCCGCGTCGTCGGGGAACCGGCGCTGGAACTCTCCGGCGGTCCTCGAGAGTGCATGGTCCACTACGGGTGATGCTAGCGGAGCAGAGCGGATAGATGTGCCTGTGACGCTTGACATAGACAAGTTCGTCCATGTGGACTAGCGGCGCAGTCCAGCACGGGCTGAGGTAGGGCCCAAAAGCGGGAGGATCAGACGATGGCGATCGAGTCCACCGGGCACAGTCGAGGCAACCCCCGCCTGTACGAGCTTGTCGAGCATGCCCCCAAGACCGGGAAGAGCCCAACCATCTGGGCGTGGCCCGAGATCATCGACTGGCTCCGGGTCGCCGGTCAGCCGGTCCCCGGCCCCTGGCCCCCCCACCAGCAACCGCGCCCGGACCCGGAGGAGGAGTCGATCCCGGTGGCAGTGGCGGAGACCCCGCGAAGGGCGGCCGCGACGAGTGCCCCGGCCGCCCCGCCGCCCGCCGCATCGGCCGACCCGCTGCCCGGCGCCCCGGCCGACCCGCCGCCCAGTGCCCCCGGGTATCCCGAACGGCCGCAGGACCAACCACGCCACGGGAGGGGCCTGCTCGACGTGGACGACGAGCCCGTCCGGCCGCAGGGCCAACCACGCCACGGGAGGGGCCTGCTCGACGACGACTAGGGCACCCCTGGACCTTTCGGGCGAGGGATCCCGTTCGGGCACGTCCGAAGGTGCCCCGGCACACCCGTGGGTGGTCAGCAAGCGTCAGCTTCCCTACCGGCTCGTTCGGTGGTTCAGACCCGGTAGTTCAGGACTCGGTAGTTCAGGACAGGGAGGACTCGGATGTATCCGTCTCGTTTCCGCTACGAGGCCCCGTCTTCGCTCGAGGAAGCGCTCGATTTCTTGCGGGCCTACGGCGACGAGGCGAAGGTGCTCGCGGGCGGCCAGAGCCTCATCCCACTGATCAAGCTGCGCTTCTCCTCGCCGGAGTTGGTCGTCGACATCAACAACCTCACCGAGCTCGACTACCACCGGGCGGATCCCGACGGCACGCTGCACATCGGCGCGCTGTGCCGGCACCGGGCGCTGGAGCGCTCCGCGCTGCTGCGGAGCCGGCAACCGACCATGTCGGCCGTGGCGCCGCTGATCTCCGACCCGATCGTGCGCACCCGGGGAACCCTGGTCGGTTCCTTGTGCCACGCGGACCCGCAGGGCGACTGGGGGTCGGTGATGTTGGCGCTGGACGCCGAGGTGGTCGCGGTCGGCCCGAAGGGTCAGCGCACCATCCCGGTGTCGAGCCTCATCGTCGGGCCGTTCCAGAACTCGCTGCAGCCGGGTGAGCTCGTGACCGAGGCCAGGGTGCCGGCGCCGAAGGGGACCGTGTCGGGGACCTACCTCAAGCTCGAGCGCAGGGTCGGGGACTTCGCGACCGTCGGGGTGGCGGTAGCGATCGAAACGTCCGGCTCGACGGTGGCGCGGGCCGGCATCGCGCTGACCGGCGTCGGGTCGAGCAATATCAAGGCCACGGCGGCGGAGCAGGCGCTCGTCGGCTCCACGCTCAGCAGCGGCTCGATCGACCAGGCGGCTCGGCTCGCCGCGCAGGCGGCGGAGCCGAAGAGCGACCACCGCGGCAGCGCGGAGTACAAGCGCCACGTGGTGCACACGTTCGTCGCCCGTGCCCTCGGCGGCGGACTGGCGCGAGCAGCCTGAACCGTGCGACATGCGGATCGGACCCCTTCAAGCAATGCCGACGTCTAGGAGGACGGCGTGGAAGAGCGGCGGATAACGGTCACGGTGAACGAGGAACAGAGGGTCGCCGACATCGAGCCTCGCCTGCTCCTCGCTCACTTCCTCCGCGAGGTGCTGGGCCTGACCGGCACGCACATCGGCTGTGACACGTCGAACTGCGGTGCGTGCACGGTGCTTTTCGACGGCCTGCCGGCGAAGTCGTGCACGATGTTCGCCGTCCAGGCGGACGGGCACGAGGTCATGACGGTCGAGGGACTGAGCATGGCGAGCGAGCTGCACCCCATACAGGAGGGGTTCAAGGAGGAGCACGGGCTGCAGTGCGGCTTCTGCACGCCCGGCATGATGATGGCGGCCAAGGCGCTCCTCGACGAGAACCGTAACCCGACGGAGGAGGACGTGCGCTGGGCACTGTCCGGAAACCTCTGTCGGTGCACCGGGTACCAGAACATCGTGAAGTCGGTGCTGTGGGCCGCGAACAAGATGCGGTCCGAGGCCGTCGTTCGCTGACGGCGGCAGCCGAGGACTGGGAGGCATGACTGACATGGCGCAGGCACTGGACGAGATCAAGATCGGTGGTTTGGGCTCCCGCCGCAAGCGCGTGGAGGACGACCGCTTCATCCGCGGCAAGGGCAATTACATCGACGACTTCAAGCTGCCCGGCATGCTGCACATGGAGATCCTCCGCAGCCCGGTGGCGCACGCCCGGATCAAGTCGATCGACACGAGCAAGGCCTGGCAGATCCCGGGTGTGCACATGGTGCTCACCGGTGAGATGGCGGCCCAGCACAACCTCGCGTGGATGCCGACGCTGTCCTACGACACCCAGGCGGTGCTGGCCACCGACAAGGTGCGGTTCCAGGGTCAGGAGATCGCGTGCGTGGTCGCCGACGACCCCTACATCGCCAAGGACGGCTGCGAGGCGATCGTCGTCGAGTACGAGCCGCTCCCCGTCATCGTCAACCCACAGCAGGCGCTCGCGAAGGACGCGCCGCTGATCCGCGACGACAAGGAAGGCCAGAGCGACAACATCTGCTACCGCTGGGAGGTCGGCGACCGGGATGGGACCGAGCGGGCCTTCGCCCAGGCCGACGTGGTCTCGACGCTGCGGCTGCACTACCCGAGGTCACACCCCTCGCCGATCGAGAACTGCGGGTCGATCGCGGACTACAACCCTGCGACGACGAAGCTGACCGTCTACATGACCACGCAGGCCCCGCACATCATCCGGTCCGCGGTCGCGCTGGTCGCGGAGCTACCCGAGCACATGATCCGGGTCGTGGCGCCCGACATCGGCGGCGGGTTCGGCAACAAGGTCCCCGTCTACCCCGGGTACGTGTGCTCGATCCTCTGCTCCATCCTGCTCACCCGGCCCGTGAAGTGGATCGAGGACAAGACCGGCAACCTCATCTCCACCGGTTACGCGCGTGACATGTACATCGAGGGCCAGCTCGCCCTCCGTCGGGACGGCAAGATCCTCGCCACGCGCTTCCACGCCGACACCGACAACGGCGCCTTCTTCTCCGACGCCCAACCCAGCAAGTTCAAGATCGGGCTGTTCCACTCGGCGTTCGGGTGCTACGACATCCCCGTCGGTTACCAGACAGCCCAGGGCGCCTACACCAACAAAGCGCCCGGAGGTGTGGCCTACCGGTGCTCGTTCCGGGTCACCG
The DNA here is from genome assembly GCA_039583705.1 of Pseudonocardiaceae bacterium. Classification (GTDB taxonomy): domain Bacteria; phylum Actinomycetota; class Actinomycetes; order Mycobacteriales; family Pseudonocardiaceae; genus JAVKSM01. The sequence goes on along the minus strand of JAVKSM010000082.1, from coordinate 1,490 downwards.
AGGCGATGTACTTCCAGGAGCGCCTGATCCATGCCGCGGCCGTGGACCTGGGCATGGACCAGGCCGAATTCCGGAGGATCAACCTCGTCAAGGACCACCAGTTCCCCTACCGCACCCCCTTCGGGTTCCTGCTCGACTCCGGCCAGTACGAGAAGTGCCTGGACGTCGCGCTCGCGGCCGTCGGCTACCAGGACTTCCTGCGCGAGAAGGCGGAGGCCCGAGCGCGGGGTCGCCGGCTCGGTATCGGCATCTCCACGATGAGCGAGCCGCTCGGGGCCGGCAACAGCCGGGAGTACGACATCCTCGGCATCAAGATGTTCGATGCCGCTGAGCTGCGGGTGCACCCCAGCGGGAAGGCGATCCTGAAGATCGGGTCGAAGACCCAGGGCCAGGGCCACGAGACGACCTTCGCGCAGATCGTCACCCACGAGCTGGGCATCCCGGCCGACGACATCCTCGTCCAGCACGGCGACACCGACAACACACCGTTCGGCATGGGGACCTACGCCTCCCGCAGCACGCCGACCGCGGGCGCGGCCACCGCCATGGTGTCCCGGAAGATCCGTGCCAAGGCGAGGAAGCTGGCCGCGCACCTGCTCGAGGTGTCCGAGGAGGACATCGAGTGGGAGCTCGGTCGCTTCTACGTGCGCGGCGCGCACGACCGGGGTGTGACCATCCAGGACTGCGCGATGGCCGCGTACTCCAACATGCCCGACGGCTTGGAGCCAGGCCTGGAGAACAACGCCTACTACGACCCGCCCAACATGACGTGGCCGTTCGCGGCCTACATCGTGACGGTCGAAGTCGACCCGGAGACCGGCGTCTGGGACGTCCTGCGGATGGTCGCCGTCGACGACTGCGGCGTGCGCATCAACCCCATGATCGTCGAAGCGCAGATCATGGGCGGGATGACCGAGGCCTACGCGATGTCGAACATGCAGTTCATCACCTTCGACGCGCAGGGCAACTGCATCGGCTCGAACTACATGGACTACCTGCTGCCGACGGCGTGGGAGACCCCGGGATTCGAGCTCCACGAGGTCGTCACCCCCTCCCCGCACCACCCGATCGGTGCCAAGGGCATCGGCGAGTGCGCGTGCGTGGGTGGCCCGGCGGCGTTCGTGAACGCCGTGCTCGACGCCATCGACGACACCGGCGTGCGCAACATCGACATGCCGCTGCTGCCCGACCGGGTGTGGGAGGCGATGACCTACAAGCGCGACGTCTCCGGCGCGCCGCCGGTGCGGAGCGGCGACTCCGGATGAACCGATGACCATGGACGGGTGGGACGTCCTCGAGCACGCCCGCGAGCTGTCGGCGCGGGGCGAGGCGTTCGCGCTGGCGACCGTCGTGTGGCGGCGGGGCCCGTCCTCGGGAAAACCCGGCTACCGGGCCGTCGTGACGGCATCGGGCCAGGTGCGCGGCTGGATCGGCGGCGCTTGTGCGGAGCCGGTGGTCGTGCGTGAGGCGCGGCGCGTCCTCGCCGAGGA
>JAVKSM010000081.1:0-15331 GCA_039583705.1 Pseudonocardiaceae bacterium | reverse complement strand
GAGGGTGCCTCGAAGACCGGACCATCTCTCCATCCTCCACTCAGGACAGAGCCTCCATCAGACCCGGGGCGGTTCACCAGCCGTCCCCGCCGCCCACCCACCCCGCACCCTGCCACCGGCCCGGCCACGACGGCGACTGGTGAGTCAGACCAGCCGCCCGACGCCGGCCCGGGGGGCGGGGATGATCGCGCGTATCACCTGGCGCGGGTGTGCGCCCGGTTCCCCCGCACCATCAGCAAGCCCGAGAGCGTCGAGCGGCTCGCGCGACTGCTGCGCCCGGACAACTGACACGCATTCTGAATCGCGGTCGGCCCCTGAGGCTGGTCACCGTGAGAGGGGTGTGTTAGAGGGGGTTGGGTTCGATGTCAACGCGGCTGTAGTCGAAGCTGCCGGGCGTGCCGCTGCGGTGTTCGTCGATGATGACGGCGGTGAACAGGAACCGCAGCACCGCGTTCAGCCGCTCGCCCTCGCCATTGGCGGCCAAGTGCTGCCAGGATGCGCGGGCGTTGGGGCCGACCAGACCGGCCAGCACGTCGGCGGTGGGCCGGACGATCGTCTTGCGGTGCCGGGCGGTGATGCGCTCGTCGACGGTCTTTCTCATCTGCCGGTACTCGCGGGTGGACAGCTCGCGGTGGGTCCACATGTCCTTCAGCTCGGCCAGCTCCTGCTCATCGGCGGCGATCGCGGCCGCGTCGGCCGGTGAGAGCGCGGTAGCCGGACGGGGTGCGCCGGTCAGGTCCAGGTGGGTGAGCAGGTCCACGGCCGCGTCGGAGACGAACTCCTCCAGCTTGACGGCGTTGATCCGCCGAGCGCAACGCGCGGCGCCGACCCGACGCCGGGCGCACAGGTAGGTGGGGGCGTTCTTGTTCAGGGTTCCGGCCATCAGGATGCCGCACTTCTTGCACATCACCAACCCGCGCAGCAGGTAGAACCGAAACGGCCGCCGTGCGGGTGCCCGGTAGGCGGCGCGGCGATCCTGAACCTCGGTCCACATGCCCCGGTCGATGATCGCCGGCCAGTCCCCCTCGGCGAAGTCCCGCCCCCGCAACACCCGAATCCCGGCCACGTGGCGGGACTTCAGAATCGTGCGCACCGAGTAGAACTCCCACCGCCCGCCGCTCGCGGTGCGCTCCCCGCGCTCGGTCAACTCCGCCGCGATCCGGTCGTAGGAGGCACCATCGAGATACCGGGCGTAGATCTCCCGCACGATCCTCGCCTCATCCTCGATGATGGTCACCCCGTCCGGGGCATAGCCGTACGGGCGCAGCGGTGTGCGGTGCACCCGCCCCGCCTGCGCCCGATCCTCCAACGCATCACGCAGCCGCCGGGACGTGTCATCCGACGAGCGGCAGGCGTGCGCCACACGTGGCCGCCCACAACTCGCACAGCGCCTCCGTGTACACCCGTCGGATGCGACAGGACGGGGTGCCGCCTGACGGCCCTTCTCGTGGCTAGAGGATCTGCATTGCCGGTCCGTTAGCCGGAGCGTACTCGACCAGCAGGTGATCGCTTACAGCCGTGGTGCCCTGAGCCCAGTTTCCCGCGATTCCCGGAACTGCGAGAAACGTTCCGTACAGAGCTGGCTGCATCAGTACATAGTCGATTGGTTGCGCGGTGTTCTGGTGGGTTGGGAAGTTCGGCCACAGCGCCCCGACGGGCACGCTGTTTATCATGGTCGTCGGATCACAATTGAAGTCGCCGGCAAGTATCCAGCCGGCCACACCCGCGTGAGCACACATCGCGTCGACGAACGGAAGCATCTCCGAAACCTCTTGCGGCGCCTTCGATCGGTTGGCGATGATGTGTACGGTTCCAACCAAGACATCGGTCGGGGCGAGACCATGAGACCAGTTCAGCCGAACCTTGATGGCAATGGCAGGTCGCTCGCCCATCTGGCCGGATATGTCGGCGACCCAGGACGACGGGTTCCTCGTAATGACCGCCAAGTGGTTCTTTTGCCGGTTTGGCCACTCGCCGTGCCAGATATGCAGGGTTGCGCCGCCGTATCCGGGCGGCTGATAGGTGTACCTACGACACACGATAGGCTCGATCGTGCGACGTTGGCCTGCCTGCGGCTGCCATACAGGACCTTGTGCGGGCGTCCAGTTCGGATCGGGGTTACCTGCTTCCTGCAGGCAGATGACGTCCCACTGCCCCGCCGCCACCCGCGCATCGGCCCATAACAGATCCCACCTGTTGACGCGGTTCGCATTCCATGTGATGATATCCACGGGCGCTTACCTCCATTACTCAGATCTGTACGGTCTCCCGACACGAACGACCAGCTGCGCCTACGACGATAGCGCGGTCCGCGAGTGGGTCGTCACTGGCTGAACCAGTATCCGAAGGACTCGTAGTCCGGGTAGGGCCCGAGGAGCGGTTGCAGCGGTCCGATCTGGATGCCCAGCGACGGTCCGGTGACCAGCCGCGCGGGGATGACGAAGGTGTACTCCCGCCAACCGTTTCCGGTACCCGGCCAGTCCCATGTGCCCACCGGTGTGCCTCCCACGGACACCGCGACGGCCCGGGAACCGGTGCTTCGGTCGGGCCACGGCTGGGCGGCGTCGATCCGGGCGGTGATCGTGACGGGTCGGCCGGGCAGCAGGTGGGAGGCCGTGAACGTTTCGCCTCCGATGATGTGGCGGGCGCTGTCGACCACACGGCGGCCGCCGCCGAGGTCCACGGTCCGCACCAAGGTGATCGGTTGGGTCCCGATGTTCGCCAGGTGGGGCCGGTAGTCGTGGGCGGCTTCGCTGGCGAGGTCACCGACGTTGAGGTGGTCCCGGACGGTCCCCGGCGGTGGCGACGTGGGGTTGTCCCCGGTCCCGGCCAGGCTCCAGTCGGCGCGGTAGACGCTGACCGCGCAGGTCGGGCCGCCGCCGCACATCGCGTCGACGGCTCCCTGCGAGAACGGCGGGGACTTGTCGTCGAAGGTGAAGATCGGGCCGGTTCCCAACACGCCGGCGTCGACCAGGTCGTGGACGCTCCAGGAGTCGAAGATCGAGAAGTAGGCGGGGCGCCGGTTGCCGGGCAGGTGGCGCAGCGCCTCGTACAGGGCGCCCGGGCCGTTGCGGGTGGCCTCGGCCAGCCCGTCGCTGGTCAGTCCGATGAGGTCGACGATCGGGTGGCCGCTGAAGTAGGCGGTGGCGCCGACGTCGTTGACCGCAATCGGGGCGCCCGACGGGATGTTGTGGCGCAGCCAGTTCGCGATCGTGACCTGGTTGCCGCGGATCACGGCCGACTCCGCGCCGAGGCGCAGCCCCCACGTGGGCAACAGCGCGACCGAGAAGAGCAGGGCGGTCCCGAACAGGCCGGCGAAGACAAGCCGGCGGACACGTCTCGCGGCGATCGCGAGTGTCAGCCCGCGCAGGCCCATGACGGCCAGCAGCAGGAAGAGCGGGAAGAACGGCTGGACATAGCGAAGGTGTTGTCCGATGAGTGTCACGAGCGTGGACTCGGCCACCACCACCGCGCCGAGCCCGACGCCGACCGCGACCGCCAGCGTCCGCCACTCCGGCCGGACGAGCGCCAGGTACAGCAGACCCAGCACGACAAGCGCGACCGCTCCAGGGAACATGTACTCCTGGGTGCTCACCCCGGCCAGCACCGCGAGCAACGTTGCGATGGCGTCGGACATATGGGCTGCGGCCTCGGTCGGGTAGAGCACGGGCTGGTAAAGCCACGACTTCGCCACGACGCCGTTGGGCGCCGCCGAGCCGGTGGCCAACCGGAAGAACACCAGCTGGGCCGCGCCCGCGACCAGCGGAAACAGCGCGTACCCCGCCCACGGCAGGCCGCGCGACCACGGCGTGGCGTGGCGGGACACGTCGACGCCGACGGTCCACAGCATCGCCCCGCACAACGCGGCGGCGAAGACGAGGCCCTCGGGCCGGGCGAGCGCCAGCAGGGTGGCAACGACCGGGGTGACCACGAAACGGCGTCGCGGTGTCTCCGTCACGAGGGCGAGCACGCTGCCGGTCGTCAGCAGCGCCACCAGCCCAACCTCCATCCCGCTCGTCACCCCCCACGCCAGCGGGCCGCTCAGCGCCACGAGCAACCCGGCGGCCAGCCCCGTGGCACGGCCGACGAGCCGGTGACCCAGGCTGTAGACGCAGCCGGTGGTCACCGCGAAGCAGAGCATCCCGAACCCGACCGCGAAGGCCAGGAGGAGCGTGCCGTGGAACCCCACCGCCCACGCCGCGCCCAGAATGAGGACGTAGAGCAGGCTGCTCGCTCCCGTGCTCATCGGGTCGCCGGTGTTGTACTGGAGGAAGTGGCCGGCGCCGAGCTGGCGGGCGTACTGCAGATGGATGTAGGTGTCGTCCAGCGGAGCAATGAGGTGACCCTGGTTGTAGACTAGGTCCACGGCGACGAACAGCCCGCTCACCACGAGGGCGAGGGCCACCAGCGACCACATGGCGCGATCCCGAGGTGACCGGAAGCCCGGGAGGGCGCCCCGGTGCGCCACCTTCAGGTGATCAGGAAAAGCGACGCCGTCGGCCGGTTCCGGTTCAGGACCACCCGGACCGGGTTCCGCTCCCGCTACAACCCACGTGGACCCGGTGCCTTGCGTCGCGCCGTCCCTCACCAAGGACCCCCTTTCATCCGTGCATCCGTTCAATGGATCACGCGGTGACTGGCCAGACAGCCTAAGGTCGCCCGGTCCCCGGCTGCCGACAGGTGGGTGAGGATCACCGGGGGGCGGGTGAGGATCACCGGGGGGCGGGTGAGGATCACCGGCCACCGACGCCCGGCTGCGGGCGCCGGAGCGGACGTTCAGCGCGGCCCAGGTCGTCCTCGTCGCCGGCACCCCGCAACCCGCGGCCGCTGCTGCGGCTGCTGTCGCTGCGGCGGTGGAGCGAGCGGACGGTCATCGTGCTGGTCATGCAGTCGCTGGACACCTCGATCACCACGTTCCTGCGCGTACTGGCCCGAGGCCGGCGGGCCCGGCCCGCGTCCCGCGCCGGGCAGCCCTACCGGCGGCTGGACCGGCTCCCCCCGCGGCACCCGGTCGTGCCGGCCGACGCTCCCGCGGCGCTCCGCATCCCCGCCAGGTAGCTACGGGCGGCCGTCTCCGGTGAACTCCTGCTCGCCGCGCCCGCCGGCTGCGGACGCCGACGGAGTGGGGGTGCCCCGGACGACGAGGAACGCGAGGATGCCGACGGCGAGCAGGATGGCGCCCGACACCAGCAGCGCGATGGTCAGCCCCGCGGAGAACGCCGCGTACGCCGCCTGGATGACCTGCTGGACGAGCGAGGCGTGGGCGGCGGCGGCCGGGTTGTTCACCGCCGACCCGCTGGACGGCAGGCCGCCGTGCTCGACCGCGTTCACGACGATCGACTGGAACTGCGCGGGGATGCCGAGCTGGTGCAACCGGCCGCGCAGTTGCGTGCCGAGCTGCGCGTTGACCAGAGCGCCGAGCACGGCCACCCCGAAGACCGCTCCGAGCTCCCGGCTGGTGTTGGTGGTGGACGCCGCCATCCCGGACCGCTGGGCGGGCACCGCGTTGAGGGCGGCGGAGGTGACCGGCACCAGCGCCATGCCGAAGCCGACACCGGCGAGCGCCATCGTCCCGGCGAGGCTGGAGACCGACACCTGCGGGCCCAACACCACCTCGGTGAGCAGGATGCCGGCCGCGCCGAGCCCGCAGCCGAGCGCCATCGGCAGCCGCGGACCCGCGCGCGCCACCCAGAACCCGGTCAGCGCCGAGGTCACGATCATCGCCGCCGCCATGGGCAGGAACTCCAGCGCGACCTCGTAGGAGGTCTGCCCGACGATGATCCGGACGTAGAGCGCGACGAAGAAGAACAGCGCGAACACGCCGAAGAACGTGCCGAAAGCCGCCGCGTTGGCTCCCGCGTAGGTGCTGTTGCGGAAGTAGGCGGGGTCCATCAGCGGGTCGTCGACCCGGCTCTCGACGAGCACGAACCCGGCGCCGGCCACGACCGCGAAGGCGAGCAGCGCGACGATCCACCAGGTGGTGTAGCCGCGCTGCTCGCCGTCGATCACCGCGTAGACCCCGGCGACCAGCGCGGCGACGCCGAGGACCAGGCCCCACCGGTCCAGCCGGCGGCCGCTCGGGTCCGCGCTCTCCGGCACCGTGGCGGCGGCGGCCACCAGCGCGCAGAGGCCGAACGCGAAGTTGAACCAGAACACCCCGCGCCAGCCGGCGAACCCGACGATCGCGCCACCGATCACCGGCCCCAACGCCAGCGCCAGCCCGGAGACCGCCGACCAGCCGCCCAGCGCCCGGGCCCGCCCCCGCCGGTCCGGGTAGAGCTGACGGATCACCGAGAGCGTGCCGGGCTCGGAGGCCGCGGCCCCGAACCCCATCACCACCCGACCCGCGATCAGTACCCCGGTGCTCGGCGCCAGCGCGGCGACCACCGATCCGGCGCAGAACATCGCGACCCCACCGAGCATCACCCGCTTGCGACCGAACCGGTCGCCGAGAGCGCCGCCGGCCAGCATCAGGCTGGCGAACACCAGGGCGTACCCGTTCACCACCCACTGCAGGGCGCTGACCCCGGCGTGCAGCTCCTGCTGGACGTCGGCCAGCGCGACGCTCACCACGGTGGTGTCCAGGAACGTCAGGAACAGCACCGTGCACAGCGTCGCCAGCGCCGCGCGTCGTCGCGGCGCAGACAGCCCGGTGCCCGTTGCCGTGCTCACCCTTGCGGGTCCGACCTCATCTCGTGGTGGGTGCGGTGGACGGGACCGGAGGACAGGGTGGGGGAGCCTGGCCCTGCAGGGACAGCAGGCTGCAGAAGCTCTGCTCGCCGACCTTCCAGCTCCCGTTCACCAGGACCGCGGTACCGGTCTGGTTCGCCAACGCCGGTTTCCCGGCGATGAGGACGGTGTAGGTCACCGCAGCCTGCGTTCCGTTGACCCGCACGCCGCCGACCTGCGCGGTGGTCTGCTGGGCCAGCGGGGACTGCGACTGGGCCCGGATGACCTGGGCGAACTGCTGGCCGTTCTGCAGCAGCGCGATCTTGGTGTCGGCCGGGGTCCGGCCGTCGAAGAACCTGACGTAGTCCTGCTTGATCTGTGCGTCCGCGTTCCCGGACGGGGCTGGGCTCGTGGTCGGCGCGCTGGTGGTCGGCGCGCTGGTGCTGGACGGAGCCGCGCCGCCACCCCCGCCCCCGCAGGCGGCCAGGGCGAGCGCGAAGAGCACCACAGCGCCGGCCAGGCCACCGCTGCGCCACTTCGGCCATCCGCGCCGCCCGCGCGACCGGCGCCACTGTGGGCCGAGTTCGCCCACCCGTTTCTCAGACATCTTCCTCTCCTCTCCTGGCGCCGGCCCCCGTCCGTCACCAACCACCTACCCGTGGTCACAGCGACAATACGGGGCTGGGGGCGCGGGCCCGCCGACGAGGCACGCGCTCCGTATCCTCGCCAGGTGAGCCCACCGCGCCCGGTACTGGTCGTCGACTACGGCGCCCAGTACGCCCAGCTCATCGCGCGCCGGGTGCGCGAGGCGCAGGTCTACTCCGAGGTGGTGCCGCACACGGCGCCGGTCGAGGCGCTGCTGGCCCGTGACCCGGCCGCGGTCGTGCTCTCCGGCGGACCCGCGAGCGTCCACGAACCGGGCGCGCCCCGGGTCGACCCGGGGCTGTTCGACGCCGGCGTACCGGTCCTGGGCATCTGCTACGGCTTCCAGGCGATGGCTGAAACGCTGGGGGGCGCCGTGGAGCGGACCGGGACCCGGGAGTACGGCCGCACCGACCTCGCGGTGTGTTCCGAGGCCGGCGTGCTGCACGCGCAGCTTCCCGGCCACCACCCGGTGTGGATGAGCCACGGCGACGTCGTGAGCAAGGCGCCGGAGGGTTTCACGGTCACCGCGACCAGCGCGGGTGCGCCGGTGGCGGCGTTCGAGGACGTGGCGCGGCGCCTCGCCGGCGTGCAGTACCACCCCGAGGTCGGGCACAGCCCGCACGGCCAGGAGGTGCTGCGCCGGTTCCTGCTCCAGGTTGCCGGCATCCGTCCACAGTGGACTACCGCTTCGGTCATCGACGACGCCGTGGCGGCGGTGCGCGCGCAGGTGGGGGACGGGCGGGCGGTGTGCGGCCTGTCCGGCGGGGTCGACTCGGCCGTGGCCGCGGCACTCGTGCAGCGCGCCATCGGCGAGGCGCTGACGTGCGTGTTCGTCGACCACGGGCTGCTGCGGTCCGGTGAGCGGGCGCAGGTGGAGCGCGACTTCGTGGCCGCCACCGGCGTCCGCCTGGTGACCGTCGACGCCCGGCGCCGGTTCCTCGACGCGCTGGCCGGCGTCACCGACCCGGAGGAGAAACGCACGCTCATCGGTCGGGAGTTCGTCCGGGTGTTCGAAACGGCCGCCCGCGACGTGCAGGCCGAGGCCAGTGGGCCGGTCGGGTTCCTCGTGCAGGGCACGCTCTACCCGGACGTCGTGGAGTCCGGCGGCGGCACCGGCGCGGCGAGGATCAAGAGCCATCACAACGTCGGCGGTCTCCCGGAGGACCTGGCTTTCCGCCTCGTGGAGCCGCTGCGGGCGCTGTTCAAGGACGAGGTGCGCCGGGTCGGCGTCGAGCTGGGGCTGCCGGAGACGATCGTGCACCGCCAGCCGTTCCCCGGGCCGGGCTTGGCGATCCGGGTCGTCGGTGAGGTCACCGCCGACCGGCTGGACACGCTGCGCGCGGCCGACGCGATCGTCCGCGAGGAGCTGACCTCCGCCGGGCTGGACCGCGACATCTGGCAGTGTCCGGTGGTGCTGCTGGCCGACGTCCGCAGCGTCGGGGTGCAGGGCGACGGCCGCAGCTACGGTCACCCCGTCGTGCTGCGCCCGGTCTCCAGCGAGGACGCCATGACCGCCGACTGGTCCCGGTTGCCCTACGACGTGCTGGAGCGGATATCGACCCGGATCACCAACGAGGTGGCGCAGGTCAACCGCGTCGTGCTCGACGTCACGAGCAAGCCCCCCGGCACCATCGAGTGGGAGTGACCCCCTCGTGACGGGAGAGGGCGCGCCACGACGACGCCCGTGCGCCGGCGACCGTTGCACCTGAGGGCATTGGCCTCCGGCGCCGGCCCCAGTCAGACGAGGACGACCTCTCTGGTCCCCTCGTCGGTGCGCACCAGGATGGTCGCCTTCTCCTGCTTGGCCTGCCGGTAGACGAAGTCGCCGTAGCCGATGAGGCGCCGACAGGCCTCGGTGAGGGTGACCCCCTCGTGCTGGATGACGTTGTCGAGAGCGGCGACCATCTCGGCGTTCACCGCGACGTTGATCCGCTTCGGGGTGGGCGGGGTCGGGCCCTCGCTGGAACGCCAGCTCACGCCGCCAGGGGCTCCGTTGGTGGGGTCGATGCTCATCAGTGTCTCCTCAGCAGGTCCGGCTGCCGTGGACGGTAGCCCCGGACCCTGACGGTTCCGGGTTCTCAAACCCGCTCCGGCGCGCAGATGTCGGGCCCATGGTGCGCGCTCTGCGTGGGGATGTCAAGACAAGTATGTGGCGAAGCTGTGGCATATCTGTGGGAAAGGGTACCTGCTGGGTTGTCCGTGTACGGCGTGACCATGGTGGCCGTATCATCCTGCTCACCTTGACCGATGTAGGTGATGGGTCCCACAGGTGAGCCCATCGGGCGCGGCCAGCGAGGTCGATCGGTCAGGCCGGCGCGGGGGCGGGGACGGGGGAGGTGCTCGTCATGCTCGACAAGTGCTCCTCCTGGCCGCCCTGGGCCAACGCCGCGGTCACCGACGACTACTGCCCGCCCTGGGCCGACGCGGTGATCACCGACGATGGCACGTGGGTCGGGGTGACCTTCGAATGCCCGACCTCGGACCCCGTGGTCGAGTACCGCACCGAGGGCGAGGCCGCCGATGGCGACTAGCTCACCGGACACATGGCCACCCGACGCCGGTCGTCAGTGGCCCCGACTCGTCTCGACCGGGGTGCTGCTCGATGGCGAGACCTGGACGGGTACCGACACGTTCACACGGCCAGGGCTGCCCACCGTCCACCTCAAGCCGCCTACTACTCCTCACCCGCTACCGTCAGCGTCATCACGCTTGGCCAGAAACGCCCACGGCGCCGAGTTCCACCGCGTCACCGGCACTCTGGTCGGACTCGAGGCCGAAGCCCGCAGGACCGACGCCAACTACGACGACCTGCTGAAGTTGCGGGAACACGAACTCAAGGTGCAGGACCAGCGGGACCGACGGTCGATGCAGGGTGCGGTGCTCCTCGCGATCATCGGCGTGATCGTCATGACCCTCGTCCTCGTCGTCGTCACCGTCGGCGTCAAATGGATCACCGAAGGGTTCGGTGAGCACATCATCAGCCTGGTCCTGACCGCCGCCCTGAGCGGACTCGGCGGTGCCGTCGCATGGGCTTTCCGGGGAACCGCCCCGGGCCATGCTTCGCCGACCCACCCCAGTCGGGGTCCTGACCACAGCACCTGAGCGCACCCCCCGGTCGTGCCAGCTCACCCCTTGGGTCGTCCCAGCTCACACCCCCGGTCGTGCCGCGGTCGGCGAACGAACCCGGCGGCTCGATGCGAGCCGCCGGGCGTGGTGCCGGACGGTTCAGCGTCGCAGGGTGCCGGCGAGCAACCCGAGGCCGACCACCACCGCGCCGACGGCCAGCAGCCACCTGGGGTCGAAGGCGGGGATGGCCGGCAGGTACCCGACGATCGCGACCGCCGCGGTGGCCAGGCTCGCCAGCCCGACCAGCACCATCAGCAGGTTCGGCGTCCGCCGGCTGGGCCGGGCATCCCCGGTCGGTGGGTCCAGGGGGTGGGGTTCCCGGGTCGGCTCAGCCACGACGCACCTCCACATGTCCAGCGCCCACCGATACCTCGAGGTCGACCAGACCGCCGCCCGGGCCGCCCGGCCCGGCATCGACGACCGTGCGGTCCGGATGCTGCCCGTCGGCGGTCCGGCCGAGACAGTCGAGCCGTCCCAGCCCGGCATGGCAGTGGGCGGTGACGTCCGCCCGGCTGGGGACGAGCACGGTGGCGTTGCCGGCGCCGAGATCGACCGCGGTGCGCACGTGGTCGGCCGCGGTGAGCGGCAGTTGCCGCAGGTCGAGCGTGGCGTCTCCGGCGGAGAGCCGGTAGGCGGGCGCCACCGCGGCCACGCTCGTCGGGTCCCAGGTGCGCTGGCCGATGCCGTGGAAGTGACCCAGCGGTGCGGCCGTGACGCCGTAGGTGAGCAGGATCAGGGGGATGGCCGGCAGCACGAGGCCGCGACCGCCGTGCCGGAAGGCTCCGACGACGAGGCCGACCCCGATCACGCCGAGCATCGCCCCGAGAACCGTGCACAGCCCACCGAGGTTGCCTCCGGCCAGCAGCAGCCCGCCGGAGACGCCGCCGGCGAGCAGCGCCAGGCCGAGGGTCGCCACAGTCAGCCGGGACCGTTGCGGTGCGGTCACCCGCCCCGTGGGATCCGGCCCGAGCTCGGGCAGGTCCCAGGCGAACGGGGCGGTGCCGAGCGGGTCCCACGCCGGCGGGGCATCCGGCCCGGGGCCCGATGTGGTGGCCGGCCCGCTGCCGGACGTGGCCGGCTCGTTGCTTGCCGTGGCCGGCCCGCTGCCTGAGGTGGTGCCGGGCGGGGTGGCCGCCCCGGCGCCCGGGGCGGTGGGGGTGGCAGACGCCGCGGTGGGGGGCTGCGCCGCTGCCGCCCCCGAGCCGGAGGTTCCCGTGGGGGAGGTCCCCGGGTGCGACGTCACCGGGCCGGACGGCGGGGTGCCCCGGTAGCGGTGCAGCAGGAACAGCAGCAACGCCACGATGGCCAGCCCCGCCAGCGGCGCCGGATGGCCTCGGAACGCGGCGCCGCTGGTCGCGATCGCGCAGAGGACCAGCAGGACGAGCAACACGGGGTGTGGGATCCGCCGTGGCGGGTCGTGGGGATCCCGAGGCAGGACCAGCCAGCCCGCGAGGTACAGGGCGAAGCCGATGCCGTAGAACGCCGCCACCACGAACCCGACCCGCACCAGCACCGGGTCCACGGCGTAGCGCCGGGCGATCGCCGCGGCGACACCGGCGAGCTTGGCCTCGCTGCGTCGCCGGTAGGGTCGCGTGGTCCACATCTCGCGCAGGGTGGCCGCCACGTCGGTGCCCATGGCCGGTCCCCGCTTTCCGGTCATGTCGCTCATGGAGCCGAGTCTGGCCGGCACGGCGGTCGCGGCCATCAGGGCGGAACCCCGACCGGTCCCCGGAACCTCCCCCGAGCACGACCTCGGGGCGGAACCCGGTGGCGCGCGCCGCGGCGCGTGTGACGATGGTTGCCGTGAGCACGCTGCCGACGCCCGCCTCGGTGGGCCGGGCACCGACGCCGGCAGTCGGCGGTTGGACACCGGTTGCCGGCGCGCCAGGCGCGGAGCGGCACCGGCTGCGGCGACGTCGTACCGCCCGACTGGCCGGTGGGGTGGCCGGCGGCGTTGCCGACCACCTCGGGGTGCGGGTGCTGTGGGTGCGTGCGGCGTTCGCCGGGCTCGCCGCGTTCGGGGGAGCCGGGGTCATCGGTTACGGTCTGTTGTGGGTGTTCGTGCCGCAGGAGGAGCCGGGCACGGTGCACCGGGTCGAACCCGGGGAGCGGCAGCAGGCGGTGGGGCTGGCCGTGCTGGGACTTGGGCTGGCATTGCTGGCCTCAGTGCTCGGCGGCACGCTGAGCGGATGGTTGTTCGGTCCGTTGGGCGTGGCCGCCATGGGCGCCGTCCTGGTGTGGCGGGAAGCCGACAGGTCGCAGCGCCGCCGCTGGACGGCGGGTGCCCGCACCGGCGTGCTCGGCGGCGGCGGCCGGGCCGCGGTCGCGCGGGTGGTGGCCGGGGCACTGTGCGTCGCCGCCGGCATCGGGGTGTTCCTGCTGGGCCGGGTGAACCTCGGCCAGCTCCAGTTCGGGCTGCTGGCGGCGCTCGCCACGCTGGTCGGCGTGGCGGTGCTCACGGTGCCGTTCTGGTTGCGGCTGGTGCGGGAGCTGGGGGAGGAGCGCCGCGAGCGGATTCGCGGCGAGGAGCGCGCCGACATCGCCGCGCACCTGCACGACTCGGTGCTGCAGACCCTGGCGCTCATCCAGCGGCAGGCTGAGGCGCCGCGCGAGGTGCGCCGGCTGGCTCGCGGCCAGGAGCGGGAGCTGCGGGCGTGGCTCTTCGGTCCGACCGGCTACGGCCGCCCCGGTGCCGAGCGTGTCGAGCGTGTCGAGTGGCACAGCCTGGCCAGCGCACTCGCCGCCGCGGCCGCCGAGGTGGAGGACACGTATGCGGTCATCGTGCGCCCGGTGGTCGTCGGCGACTGCGAGCTCGGCGACCGGCTCGACGCCCTGGTGGCGGCCTCCCGCGAGGCTCTCGTCAACGCCGCCAAACACGCCGGGGTCGGTGACGTGTCCCTCTACGCCGAAGTCGAGCCGGAGGCCGTGCACGTGTTCGTGCGGGACCGCGGGGCGGGTTTCGACCCCACGGCGGTACCGGACGACCGGCATGGCCTGGCCGACTCGGTGCGCGGCCGGATGGAGCGTCAGGGTGGGGTCGTCACGTTGCGCAGCGCCCCCGGCGAGGGCACCGAGGTAGCGCTCGGGATGCCCAGGGAGCGCAAGGCGTGATCAGCGTCTTCGTCGTCGACGACCACGCACTGTTCCGCCGGGGGGTGCGGGCCGAGCTGGAGGGTCCGGAAGCGGCGGACGTCACGGTCGTCGGGGAGGCCGGTTCGGTGGGCGAGGCCGTCGCCGGCATCGGGCACCTGAAGCCCGATGTCGTGCTGCTCGACGTGCACCTGCCCGACGGCGGGGGCGCCGAGGTGTTGCGCCGGGTGCGCAGCGCCCAACCCGATGTGGTGTTCCTCGCGCTGTCGGTCTCGGATGCCGCCGAGGACGTGATCGCGGTGATCCGGGCCGGCGCGCGGGGTTACGTCACGAAGACGATCTCCGGCCGGGACCTGGCCGAGGCGGTGCGGCGGGTCCGGGAGGGCGACCCGGTGTTCTCGCCGCGGCTGGCGGGTTTCGTCCTCGACGCGTTCGCCGACCGTCGGGGAGCCGCCCCGGTAGGTGACCCGGAGCTGGACCTGCTCACCCCCCGCGAACGTGACGTGCTGCGCCTGCTGGCCCGCGGGTACGCCTACAAGGAGATCGCCGCCGAACTGTTCATCTCGATCAAAACGGTGGAGACCCACGTGTCGTCGGTGCTCCGCAAGACCCAGCTCTCGAACCGGTACGAACTCTCCCGCTGGGCGTCTGACCGAAGGCTTGTCTGACCGTCTCACCCGAGGATCGGCAGCGGCGCCACGCCCGACAGCGGGGAAGTCGCGCGGTGGGAGCCCCCGCTGACCGTGCCACCGAGCAGACCGGTCGTGCCGCTCACCGGGCTGGACGTGCCGGACCCGGCATTGGAGATCGTCGCACCCGCCAGACCTCCGACGGTGGAGACCACGTTGCCCGGGGCGGGTTGCTGCGCCGGGCCGCCGTGAGGATCAAGAGCAGGCTGCTGCGTCGGGTCGGTGGTCGGGGGTTGCGGCGTTGGGCCGGTGGCCGGGTCGGCCTGCTGCGCCGGGACAGCGGGCCGCGCCGGGCCGGTGGTCGGGGTGGATTGCTGCGTCGCGCCGCTGGGACTGAGCAGGCCGCTGCTGATCGGTGAGCTTGCGGCGGGACTGCCGGGAGCACCGGCGGGCCGGGCCGCCGGCGTGGCGGAGGGTGCCGAGGTGGCGGAGGGTGCCGGGGCGGGCGTCTGCGGCGCGGCCATGGCGATCGCGGGCAGGGCGGCCGACCCGCCGACCACCGAGCCGGCCACCAGCACGGCACCGGTGGTGACGCCCACCATCCCGGAGCGCCGCCGGCGCCCCCGTGGGGCTGGGGTCGACGTCGGGGCAGGGGCATCCGAGCGGGCGGCTGTGACGAGCGGCGCCACCGTCACCGGTCCTTTCAGGGGGGGTGTGTCACTGTGCGTAGTCAGCCTGGTCACGGATGGCCTCTCGTGTGGGCCTTGCCTGAGATGTCCACCTGACCGTAACCAGGCTTCTCCCGCGTCCGATCCGGGAAGGACCTGTCCGTACGAAGCTGGGCGGTGAGCGGCGAGGAGTTCCCGGGATCAGCCGGTCTGAACGACCTGGAACACCTCGGCGAGCCGTCCGTCGCCCAGACCGAACCGCTCACCGGCGGCCACGAGGGTGCGCCGGAGCCTGTGCTCGAGATCGTCCAGGTGAGCGGTCTGGGTGACGTGCGCCCGCAGCGCGGCGATCTTGGCGGGGAAGGTGGCGGTCACGTCGACCGCATGGTTGAGGCGCTCGGCTGGGCTGGCCATGACCCACAGCTCGGGCACCGTCCAAGCGGGCAACCCCTCGCGGCCCAGCAGTTCGGGGTGTGCGAAGGGATTGCGGGCATCGGGATACAC
>JAVKSM010000080.1:10379-15332 GCA_039583705.1 Pseudonocardiaceae bacterium | reverse complement strand
GTGCGGACCACCGGACCGTCCCGGAGCGCGGCGGCCGGGACGGTGCCGCACGGCCCGCTGGCCGGGATCGCCGTCCCGTGCCTGGGCGCCGCGGGCTCCGTCGAGGTCGCCGCCGCGCTGGCCGGCAGGCCGGCGCTGCTGGACGTCTGGGCTTCCTGGTGCGGGCCGTGCCGCAGCGAGCTGCCCGTCCTGGACGCCTACGCGGGCCAGCCTGGGGCGATCGCGGTGCTCGGGGTCGACGACGCCAGCGACGAGCCCGTCGCCGCGCTGGATCTCATGTCCGGTCTCGGGGTGCACTTCCCGTCGGTCATGGACCCGGACGGCCGGCTGCGAGGCGCGCTGGCCGGGCCCCCGCTGCTGCCGGCGAGCTACCTGCTGGCGCCGGACGGCGCCGTGGTGCGGATCGTGCCGCCGGTCGTCTTCGACAGCCCGGCCCAGGTGCGGCAGGTGCTTGCCCGCTACCTGGCGGCAGCCCCGTGAGCGCTCGGCCGGCGCCGCTGGTGGATCCCGCGGCCGCCCCGGAGTGGCTGGCACCGCTGATGGTCGCCACGATCGAGGTCGACCCGGTTGCCCTGGACCGGTTCCCCGCCCCGCAGGGAAGGACCCGGAACGCCTCGGTGCTCGTCCTGTTCGGCGCCCACGGGAACGGGCCGGACGTGCTGCTCGTCGTGCGGGCCTCGGGACTGCGCGACCACGCCGGTCAGGTGGCGTTCCCCGGCGGGGGCGCCGAACCACAGGACGCCGACGAAGTGGCGACGGCGTTGCGGGAGGCTGCCGAGGAGACCGGGCTCGACACCGACGGCGTGCGCCCGCTGGCCGTGATGCCGGAGGTGTTCATCCGGCCGTCGGGCTTCGTCGTGACCCCGGTGCTGGCGCACTGGGAGCGGCCGGTCGCGGTCGCGCCCACCGACCCCGACGAGATCGCCGCGGTGCTGCGGGTGCCGGTCGCCGACCTCGCCGACCCGGGGAACCGGTTCCGGGTCTGCCACCCGTCCGGGTTCGTCGGCCCGGCCTTCGCGGTGGCAGGTGTGCTCGTGTGGGGCTTCACCGGCGGCCTGCTGTCCCAGTTGCTGGAGCTGGGCGGCTGGGCGCGGCCGTGGGACAGCGGTGACGTGCGGGAGCTGGACGTGGCGTGGCCGGACGCCCGCGCAACGATCAGCGCTGGTACTCCACCCGACGGCCGTGAGGAGCCGCGTTGAGCATCAGTTGGGTGGACATCGTGGTGGGGCTGCTCGCGCTGATGGCCGCCGTCTCCGGCTGGCGGCACGGGCTGGCGGTCGCGCTGTTGTCCTTCCTCGGGGTGCTGGGCGGGGCGCTGCTCGGCATCCAGCTCGCCCCGCTCATCGTGCGTAACTTCGACACCACCGCCTCCCGGGTGGTGGTGAGCATCCTCGTCGTCGTGCTGCTCATCGGGCTCGGTGAGACGGTGGGCGTCGTCGTCGGGGGGGCGCTGCGGGACCGGATGAACTTCGAGGGCATCCGGGTGGTCGACTCGACGCTCGGCTCGGTACTGCAAGCCATGGCCGCGGTGGTCGTGGCCTGGCTGGTCGCGCTGCCGCTCGCCTCGGCGAGCTACCCGACGATCGCCAGCGGGGTGCGGCATTCGGCGGTGCTGCGCGGGGTGAACGCGGTCATGCCGCCGGAGGCCAAGCAGCTCCCGGCGCAGCTGCGGCGGCTGCTGGACTCCTCGGGGTTCCCGGACGTCCTCAGCCCGTTCTCCGCCACCCCGATCACCGATGTCGGTCCGCCCGACCAGGCCCTGGTCGACACGGCTGCGGTGAGCCGGGCGGAGCGCAGCGTGGTCAAGATCCAGGGGCAGGCGCCGTCGTGCTCGCGCGCCCTGGAGGGCAGCGGGTTCGTCATCGCCCCGCAGCGGGTGATGACCAACGCCCACGTGGTGGCCGGCACCGACACCGTCGACGTGATCGCGCCGACGTCGGACAGGGAGCTGAGCGCCCGCGTGGTGCTCTACGACCCGGAGGTCGACGTCGCGATCCTCGCGGTGCCCGACCTGAGCGCGCCGACGCTGCCTTTCGCCTCGCAGACGGCCGGTTACGCCGCCAACGCGGTCGTGCTCGGCTACCCGCTCAACGGGCCGCTCACCGCTACCGCGGCCAAGGTACGGGAGCGGATCAACCTGCGCGGGCCCGACATCTACGACAGCGGCATCGTGACCAGGGACGTCTACACGATCCGCGCCGTGGTGCGCTCCGGGAACTCCGGGGGTCCGCTCATCGACCCGCAGGGCGGGGTGGACGGGGTCGTGTTCGGAGCCGCCGTGGACGACAGCCAGACCGGGTTCGTGCTCACCGCGCAGGAGGTGAGCAGTGAGGCCGGGCAGGCGTCCTCGCTGGGCCAACAGGTCGAGACCGGCACCTGCGCCGCGTGACGGCGCCGCTACCACGTCATTGGCGCCGCTACCAGCGCCGCTACCAGCGCCACTACCAGCGCCACTACCCAGCTTGTTGGCGCCGCTGCCGGGTGGCCGGCGCCGCTACCAGGTCGCCGGCAGGAAGTCGGTGAGCAGCCGGAGCGTGGCGTGCGGGGCCTCCTCGTGCGGGAAGTGCCCGACGCCGTCGAGTACCTGGTAGCGGTAGTCCGGACCGGCCCACCGCGCCGACCCCCGGGCCGTCGGCTCCCGCAGGCACGGGTCGGCCGCGCCATGGATCTGGAGCAGCGGCACGGGCACCTTCCGGTCGACCACGTGGGCGAACCGGCGGCCGTCCGGGCGGAGGAGCGAGCGCACCGCCCAGCGGTAGTACTCCAGCGAGCAGTGCGCCACGCCCGGGACGAGCATCGCCTCCCGGTTGCGCCAGGCCACCTCGGCGAACTCCGGTGCCCGGGGCCAGGTGGGCGCGGACCAGGAGCGCAGCAGCGTCTCGACGTGCGCCCCCCGGCCCTGCGTGAGCTGTCGCTCCGGCCAGCGGGGTAGCTGGAAGCCGAGTGCGTAGCCCAAGGCCCGGCCCTGACCTCGCGGGTTTCGTCGCACGGCCAGCCGGAGGGCCAGCGGGTGCGGCGCGGCGAGCACCGCGAGCGCGGCCAGCACCCGCGGCGCCAGCGCGGCGACCGTCCAGCCGATGATGCCGCCCCAGTCGTGTCCGACGATCACTGCCTTGGCCGCTCCCAGCGCCCGCACCAGCCCGGCGGCGTCGCCAGCCAGCGTCCACAGGTCGTAGCCGCGGGGCGGCTTGTCCGACTCGCCGTAGCCGCGCAGGTCCACCGCGACCGCCCGGTAGCCGGCGTCGGCGAGGCCCACGAGCTGGTGCCGCCAGGACCACCAGAACTCCGGGAAGCCGTGCAGCAACAGCACGAGCGGGCCGTCGCCGGCCTGCACGACGTGCAGCCGGATCCCGTTGGCGGACACGGCGCCGTGGGTCCAGGGACCCGGTACCCGCACCGACGACGGGTCGGGCGCTCGGGGCGCGGAACCCACGGCGCCGACCGTCCTGCGACCGACCACCCGGCGCCCGGTCAGCCGTCTGCCCGGTGCCGGGTGACCGCCTTCGCGGTGTCGCGCACCGTGCTGATCGTCCGCTCCGGCTTGCGGATCTTGCGAACCCGCAGGTAACCAAGCAACCCGAACAGCCCGGCGCCCGCGAGCATGAGCAGGAACGTGATGCCGAAGCCGGCCCACCTCGGCAGGACGACGCTGATCGCCTCGGCGACGGTGAAGAACAGGAAGAACATCGAGAACGCCGCCACGGCCAGCGCGAGGATGAACAGGATGCTGCCCCGGACACCCTTCTTGATCTCAGTGGTGATCTCGGCGCGGGCCAGCTCCACCTCGGAGCGCAGCAGCGTGGACAGGTGTGTGGTCGCCTCCTTGACCAGCGTCCCGATCGACTGCTCGCCGGGCTGCCGTACCGGTTCCGCGGTCAGCGGGATGGACGGCACGAATGGCGACAGCCCGTTCCCGGAACGGGCGTGCTTGGCGCTCGTCACATACCCTCCTGTGCTCGTCGAGGTGGTCATCGTGTCACGCCCCGGATCGCCGGTCGCGTCTGGACAGTCGCGTCTGGCCACCGATGGGGGCGACCGCAACGACCACGACGACCGCAACGGGCCGGCACGACCACAACGAGCACAACGAGCACAACGGGCCGGCAGCACGGGTGGCTGTCGCTTGCGTCGGGAAGCGCCCGACCGCGCTCGGGTGGCAGCGCTAGCCGTCGTCGACCGGGCCGCGCAGCCGTTTGGTCTCGGCGCGCCGGCGCTTGGTGCGCAGCCGCTGCTCGCGGGCGCCCCGGGACGGGCGGGTGGGGCGGCGGGCCGGGGGGTCGGGTGCGATCGCGGCGGCGAGCAGCGCGGC
Organism: Pseudonocardiaceae bacterium; assembly: GCA_039583705.1. Lineage (GTDB taxonomy): Bacteria > Actinomycetota > Actinomycetes > Mycobacteriales > Pseudonocardiaceae > JAVKSM01. The sequence goes on along the minus strand of JAVKSM010000080.1, from coordinate 11,023 downwards.
GAGCCGTTCCCTGGCCGCATCCCGGTTGCGCAACTGCGAGCGGTGCTCCGAGGCGACCACGGTGAGCACGCCGTCCACGAGACGGCCGGGCAGCCGCCGCAGCGCCCGCCCGGCCAGCGGTTCGGGCAGCACAGCCGCCACGTCCACCGACAGTTGCACCCGCGAACCAGTGGTGTTGACGCCTTGGCCGCCGGGGCCGCTCGAGCGCGAGAATCGCCAGATCAGCTCCGACTCGGGGATCTCCACCGCGTCGGTCACCCGCAGGCCCACACGCTCCAGCATGGCGCAGCGGGCGCCCCCTCGCCGACCCTCCGACCTGCGCGGGTCGTTCCTCGACCGCGGCCCAGAACGCCGCGCGGTCGACTCAGCCCAGGGTATGAGGCTCACTCACCGCCAACGACATCCTCCTGCCGCTGACTGTGTCACACCAACCAGCGGTCCCGGCGCGGGTGATCGCCATTTCCGCCGCGCCGGAGCCTCGATCGGGAAGGAACCCCGACCGTGGAGGAATCCAACCAGGGTTGTCCAAGCCCAGCTCACCGGGTCGGTCCGCGCTGGCCGCCGCAGTACCCGCCGGGTTGACACCCGGCACCCCAGGCTGGGGCCCGGTTACGTCGGGGTTGTCACCCCGATCGGGACCACGG
>JAVKSM010000080.1:0-10279 GCA_039583705.1 Pseudonocardiaceae bacterium | reverse complement strand
GGTCGCGGTCGCGGTCGCGGTCGCGGTCGCGAGGCCAAGGTAGCCGCCGATCCGGCCGAGGACGGCGATGCCACCGAACTCGGCGATGGTCAGGCAGACGAAGGTGGCCGCCAGGAAGAGGAACACGGCGACCACCGCGCCGGACACCCGGATCGAGGTGATGGTCATGTAAACCGTGAAGATCGCCCAGGAGAGCGGGAACAGCCCGGTCGCGGTGGCCTGCTCCGCGGCGGACAGCCCGGGCAGCACGAACTTGGCGAGGGCGGTGAAGGCCAGCCAGAACGCGCCGAAGGATGTGGGTATCCGGCGCCCAGCTCGGGCCGCGGTGGCGGGGCGAGCCGGCGGCTGAAACCCTGACCGGAGCACACCTGGACATGCCGGCGGGCGGCGCTCCTGATGTCGCGCCGCCCGCCAGCGCGGAAGACCCGGGGTACCAGGCGCGCACTACGTGTCGTGCTCCAGCCTCGGCGTCCGGCGTCCCGGCACGCAGGCCCACGACGACAAGCCTCCCGCGGCGTGCTGCGCGTGGGTGCCCGGTTTCCGCGCACGGAGCCCGGGTCGGGGAGACGGTGCTTCTCTTCTGCGCCGCCCCTGGCGACCAGGAGTCCGTACCGACTTTCTAGCCCGTGGTGCGGGGCGCAGCAACCCCGCCGATCGGGTGCATCGTTCCAGGCACCCACGACGGGTCAGCGACGACGCCGACGGCGGCCGTACCAGGTGGCGCCCGCCGCGATCGCGCCCAGGCCGACCGCGGTGGCCGCCACCGCGGTCGGCACCGGTACCCGTGAGCGCAGCGCGACCGGGTTGCTGAAGCAGCGCACCGGCCAGCCGTGGGCGGTGGCTGTCCGCCGCAGCAACCGGTCGGGGTTGACCGCGGTCGGGTGCCCGACTGCCCGCAGCAGCGGCAGGTCGGTGGAGGAGTCGGAGTAGGCGTAGCAGGCGGTGAGGTCGTAGCCGATCTCGGTCGCCAGCGCCCGGGCCGCCACCGCCTTGTTCTCGCCGTAGCAGTAGAAGTCGATCTCCCCGGTGTATCGGCCGTCCCGGACGACCATGCGGGTCGCGGTGCTCCTGGTCGCGCCGAGCATCGCGGCGATGGGCGCCACGACCTCCTCACCGGAGGCTGAGAGCACCACCACGTCGTGCCCCGCGAGCCGGTGCGCGGCGATGAGCTCGGTGGCTTCGGCGTAGACCAACGGCGCCACGATCTCGTGCAGGGTCTCCTCGACGATGCCGCGCACCACCTCGATGTCCCATCCGGCGCACAGGACCGTGAGGTGTTCCCGCATCCGCTCCATCTGGTCGGCGTCGGCCCCGGAGAGCATCAGCATGAACTGGGCGTAGGCAGCCTTGAGCACGGCTCGCCGGTTGATGAGGCCCTGGGCGAAGAACGGCCGGCTGAACGCCAGCGTGCTCGACTTCGCGATGATCGTCTTGTCGAGGTCGAAGAACGCGGCGGTACCCGGCGGCCGGTCGGATTCCGACACCCGCCGAGCATAGGAGCGCCGGTCCACCTGCCGGTCGGGCCGGGGAGCCCGAGGTGTTCCGGATATCGGAACGACGCGTGGGGTTCCCCCGATCGGTCATGCAGCGGCGCGGGCGCGGAGAGGGATACAGTGGTACCTGTTCGGCGAGGAGCCGGACAGGTTCAGCTCGACCCCCCGGAGCTGAACCGACGACGACCCCCGTCCCTCCCCCCTGACGGGGGTCGTCCTCTACCCGCACCTCGTCTGCCCGTTCGTGGCCGTCTGCTGCATAGCCGCCCGGTCGCTGGCCGTTCGGCGCAGCCGACCGAGCGTCTCACATCGTCCCGACAGGTCTGCTCGCTCGAACTCTCTCCGCCCGGAGTTGTCCACAGCCGGTCCCGTTGTCCCCAACTTGATCAGAGCGACTTGGCTCGTGCCGGCGTCCGGGGGAGCGTCGACCGCGACGGCCGCACCGCGGCCCCGACCGCGAGGGGATCGACGTGGAGGAGTGCCCTGTCGTCGCGATGATCCGCGACGAGGAATTGTTGGACGACCTCGTGCGGCTTGCCGCGGCAGCCGGCTGCGCGGTGGAGCGGGTGCCCGACGCCGCTGGAGCCCGGCGGCGCTGGGGCGCCGCACCGTTGGTGTTGCTCGACGAGGCGGCGGCGGAGCAGGCCGTCGCGGCCCGGCTGCCGCGCCGGGAGGGTGTCGTCGTGGTGTGTCGGGCCGAGCCACCGTCGACCGTATGGGAGCGGGCGGTCGCGGTCGGTGCCGAGCACGTCGTCTCGCTGCCGGAAGCCGAGGAGTGGCTCGTCACGGCCTTCTCCGACGCGGTCGAGGATGCCGGGCCGCGCGGCCGGGTGCTGGCCGTCATCGGCGGTCGGGGTGGTGCCGGCGCCTCGGTGCTCGCGGTGGCGGTGGCGGTGGCAGCGGCAGCGTCCGGTGAGCGCGCGCTCCTCGTCGACTGTGACCCACTCGGCGGCGGGCTCGACCTCGTGCTCGGCATCGAGGACGAAGTCGGCCCGCGCTGGCCCGACCGCGTGGTGCCCGAGGGCCGGGTTGCAGTGGCCTCGCCGCATACCGGGTTGCCCGCGTTGCCGGCGCCCGCGGTCTCTCCGGCCGCGTTGCCCGGTCCGCCTGCGCCGGTGGACGGCAGCCTGACGGTCATGGCTTGTGGCCGGAGTGGCACCAGGCCCGGCCCGCAGGCAGCCGCGGCCGTGGTCGAGGCCGGCCGGCGCGCCGGGGAGACCGTCGTCGCCGACCTGCCCCGGCACCTCACCGACGCCGCGCTGGCCGTGCTCGACCTGGCCGACCTGGCGGTGCTCGTCCTGCCGGCCGAGGTCAGGGCCTGTGCCGCCGCGGTCCGAGTCGCTGAGCGCGTGCTCGAGCGCGGCGTGCGCCTCCACGTGGTCGTGCGGGGTCCCGCCCCTGGCGGGCTGGCACCGCAAGAGGTCGCCGACGTGCTGGGCCTGCCGCTGCTCACCGGGATGCGGCCCGAGCCCGGGTTGGCCGGCGCCCTCGACCGGGGTCAGCTGCCGGGCGGGCGGCGACGTGGGCCGCTGGCCAGGGCCGCCGGCGAGGTCCTGGCGGCGTTGCGGGCGTGCGGCGCCGACGTGGGTGGAGCCGCGGCGTGAACCAACGGTGCGGGCAAGCCGTGGCACAACGCCGAGCTGGGCCGCCGCAGTGGGCCCGGCGTCGGGATCAGCGGTCCAGCGGTCGCCACCTGGGGCGCGGGTTCCTGTGGCCGTTCGTCCGGGCGCGGACAGGAACCCTGGCCGAACGGTCGCTCACGGTCGGTGAACGGCGGACGACGGCAGGCACCCGATCGGGGCTGTCATGGTGTGACGTTCGCCCGTTAAGCGCGAAAATATCCAGCGCTCGTCGTCAAGCACCCGCCAGTGGGCGACGACGGCTGGCGCTCTGCGCGAAGGGGTCCCTTACTTGTGGCACAGCGCCAGTTCAGGCGCCACACCGAGAGGATAAGCCGATCATGCAGTGGTGGGACAGCTACCGGGCCGCGTGCGGGTCCGAGCTGCGGGCGGAGGCACTGTACTTCGCCGACCACGGCTGGCCAGTCGTACCCGGCACCTTCCCCCAGGGTGAGCGGTGGGCGGGTCGGGCGCGCGCCCCGCAGGACGGCCCGGTTCCGGTTGTGGCTGACTGGATGGCGCGGGCCACCGCCGACCACGCCCAGATCGGCTCGTGGTGGTCGGGCCTGCCGTACTCGATCCTGCTTCCTACCGGTATCCGCTTCGACGTCATCGAGGTGTCGGCCACCCTGGGCCGCCGCGTGGCCGGGGTGCTGCGCTCCGTCGAGCTCCTGGCGCCGATCGCGGCTACGCCCACCGGGCAGTGGCTGTTCCCCGTCGCCCCCGGCGAACCGCTGCGGCCAGACCTCGTCGGGCGTTCGGGGATCGTGCTGCACGGCCGCGGCAGTTTCGTCGCCGCGCCGCCGTCGACGTATCTCCAGGGATCAGTCCACTGGCGGGTCACGCCGTCTTCATGTGGCTGGCGATTGCCGGATCCGTACCGGGTGCAGGGGGCGCTGGCAGAGGCCGTCCGGCAGCGGCCGAACATCACCGTGGGCGCCGCGTCAGGCTGCGGGCCCGCCACCGTCCCCGCCGGAGGGGGGTCGTGGTGGTGCTGACGCTGATTCTCATCGCCGTAGCCGTCGGGGTCGGCATGCTGCTCGGTGCCCGGTTGTCAACCCGGCGCGCCGGCGAGCGACCGTGCCGGCAATGCGGGGAGCAGCTCACGATGGGCCGCCACAACGCCCGCGGCCGCACCGTCGACCCGATCCTCCGCGCCCTGTTGGCCGAGCAACGCAGGTACGCGCCCTAGGGGCGCCCCGAGACAGCGGTGGGGCCGGATGTGCTCTAGACGCCGACCCCCCTTCCGGCCCCACCGCCCTGACAACTGAAGACCACCGAAAGCCTCGCCGCGGGCCGTGTGTGCCCCGACACGCCCGGCCCGCGGCGACCTCAGCTCCCGCTCCCCAGTGGAAGAACCGGCCCGGCCAGCTCGGCGTCCTCCCGCCGTCGAACTGGCCGGGTTCCTCGTCGCAAGGCTCCAGGTCTCACGGGTTCAGGTCGCGGCGCCCCAGTTCGTCCAGCACCGCGGTCAGCACCGCGACGGCACCGTCTTTGTCGAGCGGGTCGTTCCCGTTGCCGCACTTGGGCGACTGCACGCAGGACGGGCAGCCGGACGGGCACTCGCAGGCGGCGATCGCATCCCGGGTCGCTGTCAGCCAGGACGCGAGCGCGGCGTGGCCCCGATCCGCGAAACCGGCTCCTCCTGGGTACCCGTCGTGCACGAAAACCGTCGGGGCCGCGGTGTCCGGGTGCGCCGCGGCGGACATGCCGCCGATATCCCATCGGTCACAGGTGGCGAACAGCGGCAGCAGGCCGATCGCGGCGTGCTCGGCGGCGTGCAGCGCGCCCGGGACCCGCGTCGGGTCCACGCCCGCGGAGGCCAGCAGCTCCGCTGTCACCGAGTACCAGACCGCCCGGGTGCGCAGGCTGCGGGCCGGCAATTCCAGCGGTACCGCGTCGAGCACCTCACCCGAGGGCAGCCGGCGCAGGTAGCCGACCACCTGCTCGGTCACCTCCACCTCGCCGAGCGCCACGTTCACCGCACCGCACCGACGCGACGAGGTGGTCGCCACGACGGCTATGTCCACCACCGAACGCGCCGAGGTCGACCACTCCGGTTCCTCGCGGTGGACCAGCGCGAGCCCTTGTGGGAGATCCAGGTCGTCCACGACGTAGGAGACGCCTTGGTGCAGATACACCGCGCCGGCGTGCACCGTCGCCGGAGCCGCACCGAGGTCGACGGTTCCGAGCAGCCGCCCCGAGTCACCCTCCACCACCGCGACCGGCTCGCCGCCGGTGCCGCGGAGGTCCACGTCCGCGGCGGGCCGCTCGGACGGCGCCGCCCAGAACCAGCCGGCCGCGCGTCGGCGCACCAGCCCGTCTGCCACCAGGCCGTCCAGCACCGGATATGCCGCCTCGCCCCCGAACAACTCCGACGCTTCCTCGGTTGTCAACGGCAGCTCGGCCGCGGCACACGCCATCTGGGGGCCCAGCACGTACGGGTTGGTCGGGTCGAGCACGCAACCCTCCAGCGGCGCGCCCAGCACCGCCGCCGGGTGGTGCACGAGGTAGGTGTCCAGCGGGTCATCGCGAGCCACGAACACCACCAGCGACTCCGACGACGGCCCCCGCCCGGCCCGGCCGGCCTGCTGCCAGAACGACGCCCGGGTTCCGGGGAACCCCGCCACCACGACCGCGTCCAGCCCGGCGACGTCCACGCCGAGCTCCAGCGCGTTCGTCGAGGCGACCCCGAGCAGCTCGCCGGAGGCCAGCGCCCGCTCCAGCGCGCGCCGTTCCTCCGGCAGGAACCCCGCCCGGTAGGCGGCCACCCGGGCGGCCAGCGAGGTGTCCACCTCAGACAACAGGCGGCGGGCGCCGAGCGCGGTGAGCTCGGCGCCGCGGCGGGACCGGACGAACGCCAGCGTGCGCGCGCTCTCGACCACGAGGTCGGCGAGGATGCGGGCCGCCTCGGCGCCGGCGGCGCGCCGCACCGGCGCGCCGTTCTCCCCGGTCCGGTCGGCCAGCAGCGGTGGTTCCCACAACGCGACGGTGCGCTCCCCCCGCGGCGAGCCGTCCTCGGTCACCGCCTCGACCGGCAGCCCCGTCAGCCGGGAGGCGAACCCGGCCGGGTCGGCGACGGTCGCCGAGGCCAGCACGAACGTCGGCGTGGAACCGTAGCGGGCGCAGACCCGCCGCAGCCGGCGCAGCAGCAGCGCCACGTGCGACCCGAAGACACCGCGGTAGGCGTGGCACTCGTCGACGACGACGTAGCGCAGCCGCCGCAGGAACGTTGACCAGCCGGGGTGCCGCGGCAGCAGGCCACGGTGCAGCATGTCGGGATTGCTGAACACCCACCGCGCGTGCGCCCGCACCCAGTCGCGCTCGGCCAGCGGGGTGTCCCCGTCGAACGGCGCCGCCCGGATCTCCGCCAGTCCCATCGCGGTGACCGAGCGCAACTGGTCGGCGGCCAGCGCCTTGGTCGGCGCCAGGTAGAGTGCGGTCGCCCGGGGCTGCGTGGCCAGCGCCGTGAGCACGGGCATCTGGTAGACCAGCGACTTGCCCGACGCGGTTCCGGTCGCGACGACGACGTGCCGGCCGGCGTGCGCCGACGACGCCGCCGTGACCTGATGCCTCCAGGGCGCCTCGATCCCGCCGGCCCGCAACGCCGAGACGACCCGGGGCACGACCCACGACGGCCAGTCGGCGCTCTCGCCGGGCCGCGCCGGGAGCACCTCGGCGTGGGTCAGCGGGGACTCGCCGGCCGGCACCCCCGCCAGGACCCGCCGCAGCAACCGTCCCGCGGACCCCTCCAGCGCGTCAGGCACGGTCCCCTCACCGCCCCGTGGGCTCCCCGTCACGGTCGTCGAGCTTGCCAGCAAGCCACCCTCGGGGTCGCCCGCACGCTGCGCGACCTGCGGCGATCGGCCATTCGACCCCAGCGCCTTCACCGCGGTGGGAACGCTGCCGCGCACACGCCATAGACTGCCGCTTTCGCCGCCTCGGCGCTGGCCGAGGTGTCGCGTGTCCACAAGCGCGTCGGGTCGGCTCCGGCTTCTGTCCCACGCATGTGTCCCACCAGGAGGACGGATGTCCCCGCTCCACCTCGCGGAGGGTCTCAAGCTCTCCGGGGGTGACCGCACCGTGGTCGGTGTGGTCGCCGTGGTCGCCCTCATCGCGCTCGGTGTGGGTTACGTCCTGCTGAGGGAGGTGCTGGCCGCCGGCCAGGGCACCCTGCGGATGCAGACCATCGCGCGCGCCGTGCAGGAAGGCGCGCGGGCCTACCTCAACCGTCAGTTCCGGACCCTCGTCGTGTTCGTCGTCATCGTGTTCGGGGTGCTGTTCGCCCTCCCCGCGGACACGCTCGGCCAACGGGTCGGACGGTCGTGCTTCTTCGTGGTCGGTGCGGTGTTCTCCGCGACCATCGGCTACCTCGGCATGTGGCTGGCGACCAGGGCGAACCTGCGGGTGGCCGCGGCGGCGCGGGAGCCCAACGGCCGGGTGAACGGGATGCGGGTCGCGTTCCGCACCGGCGGCGTGGTCGGGATGTTCACCGTCGGCCTGGGCCTGTTCGGGGCCGCCATGGTCGTGCTCGCCTACGCCGGGCAGGCCCCGCAGGTGCTGGAGGGGTTCGGGTTCGGTGCGGCACTGCTCGCGATGTTCATGCGGGTGGGCGGCGGCATCTTCACCAAGGCCGCCGACGTCGGCGCCGACCTGGTGGGCAAGGTCGAGCAGAACATCCCCGAGGACGACCCGCGCAACGCCGCCACCATCGCCGACAACGTCGGCGACAACGTCGGCGACTGCGCCGGGATGGCCGCGGACCTGTTCGAGTCCTACGCGGTGACGCTGGTCGCCGCGCTCATCCTCGGCTCAGCCGCCTTCGGCGTGCAGGGCATCCTGTTCCCGCTCATCGTCCCGGCCATCGGCGTGGTCACGGCCGTGATCGGCGTATACACCACCCGGGCACGCCAGGGCGAGAACGGCCTGCGCGCCATCAACCGCAGCTTCTACATCTCCGCGGCCATCTCCGCGGCGCTCTGCGTCGCCGCCGCCGTGATCTACCTACCCAACGGTTTCAGTGGCCTGACCGGGCTCACCCAGGTCGACGCCGTGCCGATCAGCCAGGTGGTCGGTAGCCCGAAGACGATCGCGGCAGTCGCGGTGGTCATCGGGATCGTGCTGGCCGGCGTCATCCTCTGGCTCACCGGCTACTTCACCGGCACCGAGCGCCGTCCGGTCATCGACGTCGGCCGCAGCTCGCGGACCGGCGCGGCGACGGTGATCCTCGCCGGGATCTCGGTCGGGTTCGAGTCGTCCGTCTACACCGCGCTGGTCATCGCGGCGGCGGTGTACGGCGCGTTCCTGCTGTCCGGCTCGGTCACCATCGCGCTGTTCGCGGTGGCGCTCGCGGGCACCGGCCTGCTCACCACCGTCGGCGTCATCGTCGCAATGGACACCTTCGGCCCGGTCAGCGACAACGCCCAGGGCATCGCCGAGATGTCCGGCGACGTGCAGGGCGAGGGCGCGCAGGTCCTCACCGAGCTCGACGCCCTGGGCAACACCACCAAGGCGATCACCAAGGGCATCGCGATCGCGACCGCGGTGCTCGCCGCGACCGCGTTGTTCGGCTCCTACAACGACTCGATCAACCAGGCCCTGACCAAGGCCGGGTTCAAGGTGGGCACCGGCGGGGTGAACGTGGCCAGTGCCGGCAGCTCCTTCCTCACCGCGGTGTTCAGCCCGAACGTGCTCGTCGGTGTGGTGATCGGCGCGGCGGTGGTGTTCCTGTTCTCGGGGCTGGCGGTCAACGCGGTAGCCCGGGCCGCCAGCGCCGTGGTCTTCGAGGTGCGCCGCCAGTTCCGCGAGATCCCCGGGATCATGGAAGGCACCGGCCGGCCGGAGTACGGCCGGGTGGTCGACCTGTGCACCCGCGACGCCCAGCGCGAGCTGGTCCCGCCGGGCCTGCTCGCGGTGCTCGCACCGATCGCGGTCGGGTTCGGCCTCGGCACCGGCCCGCTCGCCGGCTACCTCGCCGGAGCCATCGCGGCCGGTACCCTCATGGCGATCTTCCTGGCGAACTCCGGCGGTGCGTGGGACAACGCCAAGAAGCTCGTCGAGGACGGCAACCACGGCGGCAAGGGCTCCGAGGCGCACGCGGCGACCATCATCGGTGACACGGTGGGCGACCCGTTCAAGGACACTGCCGGCCCGGCCATCAACCCGCTGATCAAGGTGATGAACCTGGTCTCGGTGATCATCGCGCCGGCAATCGTCACCTTCACCACCGGCGCAAGCGCGTCCCTGGCGGTGCGGGCGATCATCGCGGCAATCGCCTTCGCGATCCTGGTGACGGCCGTGGTGGTGTCGAAGCGCCGGTCCACCGCGATCGCCGAGGAGCAGCCCGCCGCCGCCCGGGCCTGACCCTGCCGTTTGGCGGCCCGGACCGCGGTGGCGGAGAATACGCCCGACATGTGGCGCACCATCGCTCTCGGAACCGTCGTGGCGGCCGTGCTGGCCGTGGCCGCGTGCGACAACGGGGTCCAGGCGGCGTCCGGTGGCGTCCAGACGGCATCCGGTCCGGGCCGGCCGGTCCCGACACCGGCGGTGGCGGCTGCCTCCCCGACGGTCGTCTGGTCGAACCAGATCTGCGGCGCCCTGGCGCCGTTCCTCGGCAACACCCGCAACGTGCCCCGGCTCGACCGCAACGACCTGGCCGGGAGCCGACGGCGGTTCCAGGACTACGTCAACGAGCAGGTCGACGCCCTCGGCCGGGCGATGGCCGGGGTCGACGAGGCGGGCCCGGCGCCGGTGCCCAACGGCCAGCAGCTCAGCGCCACGCTGAACACCACGCTCACCCAGCTCCACGGCTTGCTCGTCAGGTCCCAGGAGCAACTGGCCGCGGTGCCGAGCAGCGACCCGGACACGCTCGCCTCGACGCTGCAGCGGATCGCGGGCACGTTCGTCGGGGCGGGCGGCCAGGCCGGCCTGGCGGACCTCGCGTTTCCGCCAGAGCTGAACCAGGCCGCGCAGCAGGCGCCGAACTGTCGCACACTGCAGCCGGTCGGAGTCTCGACCCCGGTCGCACCGCCACCCAGCGCGACCGGCTGAGTGGCGCCGGTCGTGCGCGCGCCCTGGACGACCAACCCGGGGTGTAGCGTCGCGGCGGCGTGAGGTGAGGAGGGGCGAGGAGGGGGCATGGCCCGGCGGTGGCGATCGGTTCTCGGG
>JAVKSM010000079.1:1788-15636 GCA_039583705.1 Pseudonocardiaceae bacterium | reverse complement strand
GGTCCGGCACGGCCAGCCCGGACGGAGCGGAGCTGGCCGGCCTCCTCGACGCGCTGCCGATCGACGCGCTGCCGATCGACGCGGTGCCGGCGGACCTCGCCGAGCGGGGCCTGCTGGCGGTCAGCCTGAGCGGCGAAGACGGCTGCCAGGGCGCGCTCGTCCTCGCCGGGGACGAGGTGGACCCGGGCCTCGCGGCGGAGTTTGCGGCGCTGGCGGCGGCAGCGATCCGGACCGGACGGCGACAGCGGGACCAGAGCTGGGCCGCCCGGGTCCTGGCTGCCCCGCTGCGCCCCCCCGAGCTGCCGGCACTGCCCTTCGCGCAGCTCGCGGCGACCTACCGTCCGGCCCGGGGAGCGGTCCCGGTGGGTGGCGACTTCTACGACGTGCACCCCGGGAACGGCGGCGACGTGCTGCTGTTGCTGGGTGACGTGTCCGGCCACGGGATCGAGGCGGCCGCGGTGACCGGCCGGATCCGGCCGGCGCTGGCGGCGCTCACGCTCGTCGAACGGGACCCGACCCGTCTGCTGTACCTGCTCAACGAGGCCATGCTCGCCACCGGCAGCAACCGCTTCGCCACGCTCGTGCTCGGATCCGTGGTGCCGGCGGCGGACAAGCTCGTCCTCACGCTCAGCTCGGGGGGCCACCCCCCGCCGCTGGTGCTGCGCGCCGACGGCACGGTGAAGGAGGTGTTCGTCCCCGGCACCCTGCTCGGCGTGCTGCCGCACGCCCGGTTCGGCCGGACGGTCTTGCGCCTTGCACCGGGTGAACTGTGCCTGTTCTACAGCGACGGCATCACGGAGGCACGCCGGGAGCGCGAGCACGACGAGGTCTTCGGGCTCAAACGCCTCGCCGCGGCGTTGGCCCGATGCCGCAGGTTGCCGGCCGAGGCGGCCCTCGCCAGCCTGGAGCGGTGCGTCGAGGACTGGCTCGGCGACCGCGACCACGACGACATGGCCATGCTCGCCGTCCAGGCCGGGACCGGTTGGGACCCCAGGTCGGCCGGCTCGCAGGGCCGAAACAGCACCACCGGGGCCTGCTCCGAGGGCCGAAGCAGCCGCGAGGAGGAGGCGTGAGGCGCATGGAGCCCGACCACAGGGAGTACCTGTTCACCTCGGAGTCGGTCACCGAAGGCCACCCCGACAAGATGGCCGACCAGATCTCCGACGCGGTGCTCGACGCCGCGCTGGCCGCCGACCCGGGTTCCCGGGTGGCGTGCGAGACGCTGCTCACCACGGGCCTCGTGGTGGTGGCCGGGGAGATCACGACGGCCGGTGTCCCGGACGTCAACCGGATCGTCCGGGACACCATCGACCGCATCGGCTACACCAGCGACTGCGGCTTTGACGGGCACTCCTGCGCGGTGGTCATCGCGCTGGACAAGCAGTCTCCGGACATCGCGCAGGGCGTGGACCTGGCGCAGGAGCGCCGGGGAGCGCTCTCGGACGACGAGCTGGACAGCGCCGGGGCCGGCGACCAGGGGATGATGTTCGGCTACGCCACCAACGAGACCCCCGAGCTGATGCCGATGCCGATCGCGCTGGCGCACCGGCTGGCCATGCGGCTGGCCGAGGTGCGCAAGACCGGCGTGCTGCCCTACCTGCGACCGGACGGCAAGACCCAGGTCACCGTGCGCTACCGCGACGGCGTCCCGGTGGGCGTGGCGAAGGTCCTGATCTCCACCCAGCACGTCGCGGGTGTGGAGGAGGCGATCCCGCCCGACCTGTGGGAGCAGGTGGTGACCGCGGTGCTGCCCGACGACCTCTACGACCCGGTGGAGCTGCGGGCCAACTTCTACGTCAACCCCACGGGGCGCTTCGTCATCGGTGGTCCGGTGGGCGACGCCGGCCTGACCGGCCGCAAGATCATTGTCGACACGTACGGCGGGTACGCGCGGCACGGCGGCGGGGCGTTCTCCGGCAAGGATCCGTCCAAGGTGGACCGGTCGGCGGCCTACGCGGCCCGGTACGTGGCGAAGAACATCGTGGCCGCCGGGCTGGCCGACCGGGTCGAGGTGCAGGTGGCCTACGCCATCGGCGTCGCCCGACCGCTGTCGCTGCTGGTGGAGACGTTCGGTACCGAGAAGATCCCGACCTCGAGGATCGAGGCCCTCCTCCACGAGCACTTCGACATGCGCCCGGCGGCGTTCCGGCGGTACCTGCGGCTGCACCGCCCGATCTACTCCAAGACGGCCGCCTACGGCCACTTCGGCCGCAACGACCCCGACTTCAGTTGGGAGCGCACCGACCGGGCCGAGGAGCTGCGCGACGCAGCCGGCCTGCCGTCCCTCGCGGTCGACCACCAGCCCACAGCCAGCCGGGCCGACCACCAGCCCACAGCCAGCCGGGCCGACCACCGGACGATGGTCGGCTGAGGACGGCGCCATGAGCATCGTGGTCACCGGATCGATCGCGACCGACTACCTGATGGTCTTCCCGGGCCGGTTCCGCGATCAGCTCGTCGACGGGGAGCTGGACCGTGTCTCGCTGTCCTTCCTGGTGGACGAGCTGGAGATTCGCCGGGGCGGCGTGGCGGCGAACATCTCCTTCGGGCTGGGCCGCCTCGGCCTGGCACCGGTCCTGGTCGGCGGCGTCGGCAGCGACTTCGCCGAATACCGCGCGTGGCTGGAGCGGCACGGTGTGCGCACCTCCGGAGTGCGGGTGTCCGAGAACCGGCACACCGCCCGGTTCCTCTGCACCACCGACGCGGACCAGAACCAGATCGCCTCGTTCTACGCCGGGGCAATGGCGGATGCCCGGGAGATCGAGCTGGCGCCGGTGGTGACCGGGCTGGAGCACCTCGACGTCGTCGTGGTCAGCCCGAACGACCCGGTCGCCATGCTGCGACACGCCGACGAGTGCCGGCAGCGGGGCTACCCGTTCGCGGCGGACCCGTCCCAGCAGCTCGCCCGGCTGGACGGGGAGGAGATCCGGTCCCTCGTGGACGGTGCGACCTACCTGTTCACCAACTCATACGAGCGGCGCCTGCTGGAGCACAAGACCGGATGGTCGGACGAGGAGATCCGGCGGCGGGTGGGGACCTCGGTGACGACGATGAGCGAGAAAGGCGCTCTCGTCGAGCGCGCCGGCGAGCCGTCGGTGACGGTGCCGGTGGTTCCCGCCCGGTCCGTCGCCGATCCGACAGGGGTCGGCGACGCGTTCCGGGCCGGCTTCCTCGCCGGAACCGTCTGGCAGCTGGGCGACGAGCGGTCGGCCCAGCTGGGCGCCGCGCTGGCCACCCTGGCGATCGAGACCGTCGGCACCCAGGAGTATGCATTCGAGCCGTCCGGGTTCCTCGAGCGGTTCTCCGAGACCTACGGGTCGCGGGCCGCCGCGGAGGTGGCCGCACACATCCGACCACGACTCCAACCACGACAAGGGGGCTGAGCAGGACATGCCACGACGACAGACGATCGGCGGTCTCGACCTCGCCGTCGCCGACCTCGCGCTCGCCGAGTACGGGCGCAATGAGATCCGGCTCGCCGAGCACGAGATGCCCGGGTTGATGGCCACCCGGGCGGAGTACGCCGACACGAAACCGCTGCGTGGCGCGCGTGTCACCGGCTCGCTGCACATGACCGTGCAGACCGCGGTGCTCATCGAGACCCTCGTCGCGCTCGGAGCCGAAGTCCGGTGGGCATCGTGCAACATCTTCTCGACCCAGGACCACGCCGCCGCCGCGGTGGCGGTGGGCCCGACGGGCACCGCTGCGGCTCCGGCCGGGGTCCCGGTGTTCGCCTGGAAGGGCGAGACGCTCGAGGAGTACTGGCAGTGCACAGAGGCGGCGCTGTGCTGGCCGGACGCCGCGCCGGGCGGCGTCAGTGGCCCGAACATGATCCTCGACGACGGCGGTGACGCGACCCTGCTGGTGCACAAGGGCGTGGAGTACGAGAAGGCCGGCGTGGTGCCGGACGAGGACACCGCGGAGTCCGAGGAGGAGGCGGTCGTCCTGCGGCTGCTGACCCGCTCCCTGAGCCACGACCCGAACCGCTGGACCACGCTGGCCGCCGGAATCCGGGGCGTCACCGAGGAGACGACGACCGGAGTGCACCGGCTCTACGAGATGCAGCGCACCGGCACGCTGTTGTTCCCCGCGATCAACGTCAACGACTCGGTGACCAAGTCCAAGTTCGACAACCGCTACGGCTGCCGGCACTCGTTGGTCGACGGCATCAACCGGGCCACCGACGTGCTCATCGGCGGCAAGGTCGCGGTCGTCCTGGGATATGGCGACGTGGGCAAGGGCTGCGTGTCCTCGCTCGCCGGCCAGGGAGCCCGGGTCGTGGTCACCGAGATCGACCCGATCTGCGCCCTGCAGGCGGCGATGGACGGTTACCAGGTGGCCCGCGTCTCCGACGTGGTGGGCACCGCGGACATGTTCATCACCGCCACCGGCAACAAGAACGTCATCACCGTCGGGCACATGGCGGCGATGAAGCACCAGGCGATCGTGGGCAACATCGGACACTTCGACAACGAGATCGACCTGGCCGGGCTGGCCGCCACGCCCGGCATCGAGCGCACCACGATCAAGCCGCAGGTCGACGAGTGGCGCTTCCCGGACGGTCACACGGTGATCGTGCTGTCCGAGGGCAGGCTGCTGAACCTCGGCAACGCCACCGGGCACCCGAGCTTCGTGATGTCCAACTCGTTCACCAACCAGGTGATCGCCCAGATCGAGCTGTTCAGCCGCGCCGAGTCCTACCCGCTCGGTGTCTACACGCTGCCCAAGGAACTCGACGAGAAGGTGGCCCGGCTGCACCTGGACGCCTTGGACGTGCGGCTGACCGAGCTGACGCCCGAGCAGGCCCGCTACATCGGGGTGCCCGTTGGCGGCCCCTACAAGTCCGACTACTACCGGTACTGACCAGGTACTGACCCCGTACTGACCGCCGAACCCGGGTGCGGGTGTCCCGCGCCTGGGCAACGCGGCCGGCGGATGTTCCGCCACGGCATGATCTCATTCAGCCGCTGCACAGGATGGGTATCGGGGCGGCCTCCCGATAGGTGGTGTACAGCACCACGACCTCGAAGAGGAAAGCGACGACGGCCACGCCGAGCAGCGCCGTTGCGAATCGGCTCCAGACACCGAGGACTTCCTGGCGCAGCCTGCGTCGCTCCCGCCGGAGCAGCAGTGCCACCAGCGCGAGCGCGGCGAGCCCGAGGATGCTGCCGGCCCACCCAAAGGTGCTGCGCAGCACGAGGCTTTCGAAGAGGAGCACGAGGACGGCCACGCCGAGCAGCGCCGTTGCGAATCGGCTCCAGATGCCGAGGACTCCGCGGTGGTGGAGGAGCAGCGCCACCAGCGCGAGCGCGGCGAGCCCGAGGATGCTGCCGGCCCACGCGAATACGAAGCCAGACGCCGGCATCGGGAGCAGGCCGTTGCAGGTGCGGGTGCGGCGGGTGAGGAACGTATCTTGTACGTTGGCCGCGACGGTGGCCAGGACTACCCCGACAACGAGCGGAGCGAACGCCGCGGGCAGGTGCCAACGGTTCAGCAGGTGGGGCATCAGTGGGACAGCTCGGTGAGCGCTTCATGGAGTCGGCGGACCGCTTCGGCATCGGCTTGTTGGATGGCGCTGGCCGCGGCGTGGATCATCTGGGCGATAGAGCCGATCTCGCTGACCAGGTGGCCAAGGTGGACCTCCCAGGCGTTCTGGCAGCTCAGCGCGGCTCCGGAGACCCGCCATCCGGGGTGGGCGTTGGCCGCCACCGTGGTGGTGTCCAAGCAATGGGCGACCCTGGTGGAAGCTTGTCGCGCGAGCGCGGCCACGCTGTCGCCGACGGCGTGAACCGCCGCGGGGTCGATGTCGATGTCCATCCAGTCACCTTCGTGGCGAGTCAGTACCAGTGAGGGGTGATCCGTACGGCGATCACCTTCTGGTTGCCTTCGGCTGTGACCTCGTGCAGGGCTCGGCCGGTGAGGCTGAGGTTTTTCAGGTCATCGGTGTGTTGGGTGTAGCGGATGTCTCCGTCCGGCATGACGGCCGTGACGATCGCGGCATGGTGGATCTCGCCCTGGTTGATGTCCGGGTTGGGTGAGTCCTGCTCGAAGAAGATGACATCGCCGGGCCGTACCTGGTCAAGCGGGATCTCCTGGCTACCGTTCCGGACCAGGAAGTCATGCAGCTTCTGGGCCTGCACCCAGCTCGCGGAGTGGCTGTAGTCTTTCTGATCTAGCCATTTCCATCCGGTCTGGAGGCCCTCGACCCAATTGTTGTCGTCGAACGTGCCCCAACCGTTGTTCTTCTCACGGATGCCGGCGGCTTTCATCGCTTCGGACACGAACATCGTGCAGTTGTTGTCGAACGCGTCTATGCTGCCGTCGTTCCAGTGGTCGAGGGCGAACTGGATGAGCTTCACCCGGTCGTACTTGCCATCCCCGCGCAGCATCGCCTTCACCTCCTCGGGGATGCCGTTCAGGCCGGCCAGGGCCACCGGTTCGGTCAACTCGAGATCCTGGCGTTGTTTGTCGGTGAGCGAGTTCCACCAAGCGGCGACCGTCGCGGCATCGGCCCCGGTGGGGATGTCCCCGGCGAGCATGTCCATCTGGTCCTGCGATGCCTGCACCTGGATCACCTGCACGGCCGTCGTCGGGTCGCCCACCGCGACCGAGAGCGCGAGCCGACCCAACGCGGTCGCGGCCAGCTCATCGGCCTGGGTCGCGGCCCGCAGTGCCTGGTTGACCAGTTCCTGGACCTGGTCGATGGCGCGCCCGGTGTCGGAGGGCACGCTGGTGGGCTCGCCGGAATAGTAGATGACGCCGTCGTCGAGGATGGTCAACTGATGGTGCTGCGCTTCGCTGATGGCGTCTTGCAGGGTGCTCTGGGCCAGTTCGACCGATTCGGCCAATCCATCGAGGATCATCACCACAGCACGCATCTCGTCGAAGGCGGCCTCGAACCAGTTCGCCAGCGTCGCCAACTTGTTCCCGACGACCGCCCCGAGCCGATCCTCCCAGTGCTGAGCCAGCGGCCCCTTGCCCTGGTCACGGATCTCGATGGCACAGTTCGCGGCGTGCTTGGCGGCCGTCGCCCAATCGTCGGCCGCTGGCTGCCACAAGCTCGGGCGAGCATCCCTGAGCTCACTGAAGCTCACCATGGGGCCTGCGCCCCACCCGTGGCTTGCCCGCGATCAAGGACGCGGTCGTTGCGATCATGCGCCACAGTGCACCCCCCGGTGCGTGCTCTCCCCTGCGAGGGTACGTAACCACCCACCCCGCTGTCACGCACCTTCGGGACGGAGCGCTGGTACGATTCAGCTGGGTCCTCTCGCGAGGTTGGTGGTCATGGGCCAGGGAACGGACGACGGGAACGGCCGCCTCCCGGAAACGGGCGGCCGTGAGCGCGTCCTGCGGGCGGCCTATGAACTGTTCAGCCAGCACGGTACCCGGGCCGTCGGGATCGACACCATCATCAACCGGGCCGGCGTCGCGAAGATGACGCTGTACCGGCACTTCTCTTCCAAGGACGACCTGATCCTGGCATTTCTGAAACGTCGCGAAGAGCTCTGGGTCCGGGGCTGGCTGCAGCCGGAGTCGACGCGTCGCGGAGAAAGTCCCGCGCAACGGCTGCTCGCCGTCTTCGAGGTGTTCTCGGAGTGGTTCGAGGAGGTCGGGTTCGAGGGCTGTTCCTTCCTGAACGTCATGACCGAGATCAGCGACAGCGGAAGCCGGGTACGGCAGGCGACCGTGCAGCACCTGGCAAACATCCGCGGTTTCCTCTGTGAACTCGCGGCCGAGGCTGGAGTAGCGGACGCGGACGCGTTCGCCCGGCAGTGGCACATCCTCATGAAGGGTTCGATCATGGCTGCCGCGGAGGGCGACGTGAAGGCCGCGGCCCGGGCCCGCGAGCTCGGTGAGCTGCTGCTCCGTCATCACGGCATCCAGGTCTGACCAGCGACGGGAGAAGGTACGACATGAGTTACGACCCGAGGTCACTCACCGGCATTCCCACCGAGCCGGTCGGTTCGCTGCCCCGGCCGTCCAGACTCCAGGCCGCGTACGCCGACTACGACGCCGGAAAGATCGGCAAGGAGCAGTTGGAGGCCGAGCAGGACGAGGCGGTCCGCGACTCGATCGAGCGCGGGGAAGCCACCGGGGCTCCGATCATCTCCGACGGTGAGCGGCGGCGGTCGAGCTTCGCCACCTATCCGATCACGGACACGCTGGCCGGTACCGGGCTCGCCGACCACCTCTCCGGTGAGGGTGGCCAGTTCTTCGCGATCTTTGCCGACGGGCACGGCCGTCAGTTGCCCCGACTGACCGGTGGTCCCTTCCGGTACAAGACCTATGCCGCCGAGACGCTGAAGAAGTCGGTCGCCATCGCGAACCGGCCTCTGAAGCAGGCCGTCATTGCGCCCTCCATGCTCGCCCTGCTGTACCCTTTGCGGGAGGAGATCCCGGACTACTCCCGGGAGCAGTTCGAGTCCGACATCGTCGACGAGTGCGAGAAGGACATCCGGCTCGCCTTCGAGGCGGGCGCCCCCCACGTGTCGATCGACTTCACCGAGGGCCGACTGGCCACCAGGGCCGACCCGCGCAACCCGTGGACCGGAGCCGGCCTGCTGCCGCACTTCATCGAGCTCAACAACCGGGTGCTCGACCGATTCACGCCCGAGGAGCGGACCACCATCGGCATCCACACCTGCCCGGGTGGTGACCGCGACTCGGTCCACAGCGCAGATGTCCCGTACCACAACCTGCTCCCGAGCATGTTCCGGATGAACGCCGGCTACTTCCTGATCCAGGTGAAGAGCGAGCGGGACAAGGACCCGGTCTACCGCGCCATCGCGGAGCACCTGCGAGAGGACGCGGACGGGGTCACGCAGATGGCCTACATCGGCGTGATCAACCCAGGCAACCCGCGGGTGGAGAGCGCCGAGGAGGTCCGGGACCAGTTGGTGCGGGCCGCCAGCTTCATCCCGAAGGAGCAACTGGGCTCGACCGACGACTGCGGCTTCTCGCCCTTCAGCATCGACGAGAAGCCCAACCACGGATCGCCCGACTACGCCCGCGACGTCGCGTTCCAGAAGATCGCGAGCCGGGTCCGGGGTACCGGGATGGCCGCCGAGAAGCTCGGCGTCTCCTGAGGAGAGAGATCGCCGAGCGGTAGGGTCGACGTGCGTGTGCAGCGAGCACGTGGGAGGTGGTCGTGGCCGAGGCAGCCGCCATGCCCGGGACGTCAGCCATGCCGCAGATGTCAGCCCGGTCGCGGGCGCTGGCCGCGGAGTTGGCGGCTGCGGGTGTCACCGGCGTGGTCCTCGCCTGGGCGGACAACAACGGCATCCCCCGGTCCCGGACCGTCCCGGTCACCACGCTCGACGACGTTGCCCGCCGCGGAGTGGGTGTCACGTCGTTGTTCGCAGTCTTCGACTCCCACGACGCGATCACCTTCGCGCACCGCGGGCTGGCCACGCCGTCGGGCGACGTCCGCCTGATCCCCGTGCTCGACGCACTCACCCGGTTGGCCGGGCAGCCGGCGCTGGCCTGGGCGCCCGCCCGCCAGGTGGCCGCCGACGGCAGCCCATGGCCCTATGACCAGCGCAGCGTGCTGCAACGGCAGGTCGAGCGGGCCGCGGCGGTCGGCTTGACCATCCGCGCGGGCTACGAGATGGAGTTCTCGGTCGGCCACGCCGGAGCTGGCGACGACGCGCTGCACCCGGCACACCCGGGGCCGGCCTACAGCCCGCACGCGCTGTTGGCGGTCGACGAGTTCGTCGCCGCGCTGCTGCACGACTTCGCCGCCAACAGCCTGCCGATCAACCAGCTCCATGCGGAGTACGGCCTGGCTCAGATGGAGCTGTCGCTGGTGGCCTCGGACCCGGTGACCGCGGCGGACCGCCAACTCCTCGCCCGGCAGACGATCCACGCCGCCGCCCGGGCGCACGGGCTGCGGGCGAGCTTCGCCCCGGTGGTGTCGCTGGCGGCACCGGGAAACGGCTGGCACCTGCACACCTCGGTGTGGCGTGACGGTGAGAACCTGCTGGCAGGCAGCACCGACGGACCAGGCCCGGAGGGCGCGGCCTACCTGGCAGGGCTGCTGCGCGAGCTTCCCGCGGTCGCGGCCCTGACCGCGCCCAGCGTGCCGTCGCTGACCCGGCTGCGGCCGGGGTACTTCGCCGGTGCGTACGTGTTCTGGGGGGTGGAGAACCGGGAGGCCGCGCTGCGCTACGTCCCCGGCTCGGAGCTGCTGGGCGCCGGTCACGCCAACGTCGAGCTGAAGGTTTCCGACGCCTCGGCCAACCCCTACCTGGCGTTGGCCGCGGTCGTCGCCGCCGGGGTGGCGGGCATCCAGGAGAAGCTGGAGCTCGGCGAGCCGATCCAGAGCGATCCGGGTAGGTGGAGCGAGGCCGAACGCTCCGAGCACGGCCTGACCGCGCTGCCGACGACCCCGGGCGGAGCGGAGGACGCCCTGCGCGGTTCGGCGCTGCTGGCCGAGGTACTCGGCGAGAACCTGCTGGGCGCCTTTCTCGCGGTCCGCCGCTCCGACGCGTCATGGGCCTCACAACGCACCCTGGAGGAGGTCGTCGCGGCGCACCTGTGGCGGTACTGAGCGCGACCGGCGGTCCGCAGGCGATCAGGCGCCCGCGAGGGTCTCGCCTTGGCGCGGGCCCGCGCTCATGTCCAGCGCTGACCCGCCAGCGTCTCCCGATCAGTCGGCGCCCGACCCGGACGGCGCTGCTGCGGCACGGCGAACTGGGTGCCGGGCAGACCGCCCTCGTAGATGTACTTCGCCTCCCACGCGACCTGATAGGGCAGGCACGGCCACCGAGCCGCCACCCCAGGGCCGCCGCGGCAGTCGCGGCAGTAGCCGTGGTCGTCGGCCTGGTGCGCCACCAGGGTCCGGTGCCACAGGTCGGGCATCTGGGCCAGCGTCACTGCCATCCGCATAGGTCATCCGCCTCCGGGGAAGCTCGGCCAAGGTGCTCTATCATGGACCCCTCCGACCGGATCCCCACCGTCGGGGTGCCGAAAGGACACGGCCGGGTGACGACGACGAGGGAGGCCATCCACGATGCGCGCTGAGATCGGAGACCGGCTGCAGATCCATGGCAAGACCATCGGCCGGGCCAACCGCAGCGGCACCATCACCGCGGTGCGGGGACCCGAAGGTTCCCCGCCGTACCTGGTCCAGTTCGACGACGGCCACGAAACCCTCGTCTACCCGGGGTCCGACTGCGTCGTCACACCCCACGAGGAACCTGGAGCACCGGCGCAACGCAGCGAGCGGAAGCGGGGGTCCACCGCCAAGCGGAACTCCCGGTGAGCGCGGCTCCGACACCCGCGGAGACCACAGCCGCCCGCGGAGACCACGAGCCTGCCGTACCGTCGGGTGACCTCCGATCGGGGTAAGTTTCCGGTGGTTTGTCAACCGTTACTCCGGTCGCTCGTTGCACGCTCGGAACAACGACGTTCCGGCGCCGCCCGCCAGTCGGCGCACTTTTCCGGCCGAAGGCTTGCGGGCAGGGGCGCTCTCCCCCGATGACAGGAGTGTGACAGCACGTGCTCAAGAAGGTAGGAATCCTCGCTGCGGCCACCACCGCCGGTCTACTGGTCGCCAGCCCGCTGGCGTTCGCGTCGACCGGTGAACACCACGCGTCGACCGGCGAGCACGAAGAGTACAACGGGATCAACGTCCTCAACGAGAACAACGTCGTGGTGCCGGTCCAGGCCTGCGGTGACCAGATCGCCGTCATCGGCGCGATCGTGCCGGTCGCGTCGCCGGACACGACCGCGTGCACCGCGACGACCGGGATCATCGGCGACTGAGGTCATCGCCCGCACCATCGCCCGCACCATCGCCCGCACGTGCCGTCCCGTGGCCGTGGCGAGAGCCCCCGGTTCTCCGCCACGGCCACGGCCCTGTACCGGGTCTGCGGCGCGGTGAGGGTGGGTCACCAGGTGACCGGTAGTGCGGCAAGGCCTCCGGTGAACAGGTCGGTGCGCAGCCGGAGCCGGTCGAGGGGGACGGCCAGCCGCAGGGTGGGCAGCCGGTGGGTCAGCGCGGTGAACACCGCGTGGAGTTCGACCCGGGCGAGGCTGGCGCCGACGCAGTAGCGGGGGCCGTGCCCGAAGGACAGGTGCGGGTTGGGGTTGCGGGTGATGTCGAAGCGGTCGGGATCGGCGAAGGCGGCGGGGTCGCGGTTGGCGACGGCACCGGACAGCAGCACCGCGTCGCCGGCCTGGATGGTGCGACCGGCGACGTCGATGTCGGCGTGGGCGTAGCGGGGCAGGACACCGGCACCGGGGACGGCCATCCGCAGGATCTCCTCGGCCGCGCCTTCGATGAGCGTGGGGTCCTGGCGGAGGGCGTCGCGCTGGGCGGGGTGGCGGAGCAGCAGCAGGGTGCCGTAGTCGATGCGGGCGACGGTGGTCTCGTGGCCGGCGAACAGCAGGATGGCCGCCAGCCCGGCGACCCGGTCGTCGTTGTGGTGCCGTTGGTCCTGGACGGCGATCAGGTCGGAGATCACATCCTGGCCGGGGTGGGCACGCTTGTGGGCGATGAGGCCGTGCATGTAGGCGAAGAGCTTGTCGAGGGCGGCGGTGGCGGCGGCGCGGTCGGTGAGGCCGGCCGCCCCTTGCGACCAGCCGCGGAACTTCTCGCGGTCGGCATAGGGCACGCCGAGCAGCTCGCAGATCACCAGCACCGGCAGCGGGAACGAGAGCGCCTCGTGCAGGTCCACCGGCGGGGTCTGCTCGGTGAGCTGGTCCAGCAGGGTCTCGACGAGCTCGGCGACGTGAGCCCGCAGCGCGTGCATCCGCCGGGCGGAGAACGCCGGGGTGAGCAGCCGCCGCATGCGCGTGTGGTCGGCCGCCTCGGTGGCCGCGTCCCCCATGGGTCCGGCGAGGAGCGCGGCATCGGAGATGCGGGCGGCGCGGCGGGGGTCGGGGTGGGATCGGCCGAGCCGGGGGTCGGCGAATAGCGCCTTGGCCTCGACGTAGCCGGTGACCAGCCAGGCGACGTCCCCGGCGGCCGTGCGGACCGGGGTGATCGGGGCGGCCGCCGCGAGAGTGCGGGAGAGCGGAGCGATGTCCAGGACATCAGACCGCGGGAAGGGCAGCTTCGGCAGGTTCTCGTTGCTCATGGTCATCTCTGTGATCCTCGGCTTGCCCGGGTCGGGTCCTGACCTTCGGCCTGGTCCTGCTGGCCGGCGCGGCGGCGGCGGTAGATCGTCCATCCGGCCAGGGGTCCGAAGACGGCGGCGGACAGCAGCGGGGAGATCGCCAGCAGCACCGCGGGGGCGACCAGGAAGGCCAACCCCGCCCGCAGTGTGGCTTCGGCGAGCATGGCCAGCCCCCACACCACGGTCATCTGCCGCATGCGTGTCCGGAAGCCGGCGGAACGCAGCCACCGTTGGTCGAGCTCCTGGCTCGTTGCGGGGTTGCCGGCGGTGGTGAACTCGCGGGCGAAAACGAAGATCAAGGGACGGGGCGCGGCAAGGGAGCCGAGGAAGCCAAGGCCCAGCCCGCCAGTCACCAGGGAGTCCTTGACCAGCAGCAGGCGCGGGTCGTGCAGGACCAGCCCGCTGACCAGCCCGAGGGCGATGGCGGCCACCGAGGCCACCCCGATCCAGTCCAGCCGACGGGCGCGCCGTGCCGAGGTGAGCACCGCGGCCAGCGGGAACAGCGACGCGACCGACAGCGCCGCCACCTCGGAAGCCCCGAGAGCGGTGAGCACCTGGTAGGCGGCGAACGGAGCCACCACGTTCAGCAGCACTGCCGGGTGTGCCGCCTTCCGCAGCAACCCGGCGATGCCGGCCGACGTGGGTGCTCCGCTGGTCGAGCCCGGCACCTGCCGCTGGCCGGACACCTGCTGCACTGGGGTCATCTCCCACGCCTCCCGCTGAGCCG
>JAVKSM010000079.1:0-1688 GCA_039583705.1 Pseudonocardiaceae bacterium | reverse complement strand
GCTGGTCGAGCCCGGCACCTGCCGCTGGCCGGACACCTGCTGCACTGGGGTCATCTCCCACGCCTCCCGCTGAGCCGGATCGGTGGTGACACCGCGTTGGTGGTGACAACGCGTTGGTGGTGACAACGCTAGGAAGCGGCGGCGCCCGGGGCGTCAACCCGCGGGTGGGACCGCCATGTCCACCCCAGGGTGGACATGGCGACGCGGGTCTGGTCAGGGCCGGTCAGCACGTCCGGGTTCTGCGCCACAGACGGGCACTCCTGGTTCGCCGACATCAGCGGGCGCCGCCGGTCCGCCGCGGGAGCGTCGCTCGCCAAGGCGCGACAGCAGCGGCGGCAGCACCACGGTGGCTGCGGTGGCGACGGTGGCGGCGCCGCCTGCGATGCTCCAGCCGAGCGGACCGAGCGGGGTGCAGTCGAAGAAGGAGCCGAGGCCGGGCGTCTGGATGATCCCGGCAAGGGCGGCGGCGGAGCCGAGGCTGCTGGCCAGCACGGCGGGGCTGGGGCCGCCGATGACGAGGGTCTGGCCGAGCTGGGCGCCGACGAGCGCGGCCAGCGCGACGGTGCGGGCCCGGGCGGCGCGGCCGGTGAGGCGGGCGGTGACCCAGGCGGCGGTGGCGGCGGCGGCGGTGGTGAGGGCGCGGTCGGTGATGTCGCGGGTCAGCGCGGCGCCGAGGGAGGCTTCCGGACCCTCGGCGAGCAGGGCGGCGGTGGAGCCGGAGTCCGGTGAGCGCAGCGCGATGGCCATGGCGGGGGCGAGGTCGGTGAGCAGGTTGACCAGCAGCAGTTGGCGGGTGGTGAGCGGAGAGCGCCCGGTGAGCGCGGCGCCGAGGACGGTGAAGGCGATCTCACCGAAGTTGCCGCCGACGAGGATGGCCAGGGCCTGGCGGACCGAGGCCCACATGCCGCGGCCCTCGACCAGCGCAGCGATGATCGTCTCCAGGCGGTCGTCGGTGACGACGAGGTCGGCCGCCGCGCGGGCGGCTGGGGTGGCACGGCGGCCCAGGGCGATCCCCACCTCGGCAAGGCGGATCGCGGCCGCGTCGTTGGCGCCGTCGCCGGTCATCGCCACCGTGCGCCGCAGGCGTTGGAAGGCCTGCACGACGCGCACCTTGTGCGCTGGGGTCCCCCGGGCCACGACGCTGACCTGGGGCAGCACCCGGTCCAGTGCCGCGTCGTCGAGGGCGTCGAGCTCCGGGCCGGTGATCACCCGGCCGCCGCCGAGGTCGAGCCGGCCGGCGATGGCCGCCGCCGTGCCCGGGTGGTCTCCGGTGATCATGACGATCTGGACGCCGGCCTGCCCCAGTTCGGTGATCGACGCGGCGGCCGCGGGCCGGACCGGGTCGGCCAGGGCGAGGAAGCCCAGCAGGGTCAGCCCGGCTACGTCGTCGTCGGTGAGGCGGGCGCTGACCCGACCGCTCTTCTCGGCCACCGCGAGCACCCGATGGCCCTGCCCGGCGAGCCGGGTGACCCGACGCTGCAGCCGGCTGCGCGCCGGCTCGTCCAGCGCGATCTCCCCGCCGTTGCTGCGCACCCGGTCGCAGCGGGGCAGCACGGTCTCGGGGGCACCCTTCACCGACAGCAGCGCGGATCCGGCGGCGGTGCCGGCGAGGGCGGCGTGGAAGCCCCGAGAGGGTTCGACGGGCAGGCTCGCGAGCCGCCGCCAGCCGGGCAGGTCGTGGTCGGGGG
>JAVKSM010000078.1:0-16005 GCA_039583705.1 Pseudonocardiaceae bacterium | reverse complement strand
GAGGAACTCCTCCCCGTCGGCGCGGGTGTTGGCGGTGACGCTGACCAGCACCCGCTCCCCGAACAGGTGCTGCATGTAGCGCAGCGGTGGGATGTCGGACACGTGGATGCCGGCGACCGCGACGGTGCCGCCACGCTCACAGGCGTCCAGCGCGGCAGGCACCACCTCACCAGCCGGCGCGAAGACCACCGCGGAGTCCAGCGGCTGCGGCGGCATCTGATCCGGGGTGCCGACCCAGGCCGCGCCGAGCTGTCGGGCCAGCGTCTGGGCAGCCGGCGACCGGGTCAGCGCGTAGACGGTGGTGCCCTCGGCCACCGCGACCTGGGCGGCCAGGTGCGCCGACCCGCCGAACCCGTAGATCCCCAGCCGTCCGCCCGGCGGCACCGCGGCGCGCCGCAAGGCCCGGTAGCCGATGATGCCCGCGCACAGCAGCGGCGCGGCGTGCTCGTCGTCGAACGCCGCGGGCAGCCGGTAGGCGTAGCGCTCGTCGACCACGGCGTGCTCGGCGTACCCGCCGTCGGCGTCCCAGCCGGTGAACGCCGCAGCTCGGCACAGGTTCTCCGCGCCGCGCCGGCAGAACCGGCAGACCCCGCAGGTATGGCGCAGCCACGCGATGCCGACGCGTTCCCCGACGCCGAACCGGGACGCGCCCCGGCCCAGCTCGTCCACCAGGCCGACGACCTCGTGGCCGGGCACCGTACCCGGGCGCCGGGGTGGCAGGTCGCCCTCGGCGAGATGCAGGTCGGTGCGGCACACCCCGCAGGCCCGCACCCGGATCCGCACCTCGCCCGGCCCCGGGTGCGGATCGGGCAGCTCGCCCGCGACCAGTGGCCCCTCATCGATCGGCCCCGGCCGTCCCACCGTCCACCCCCGCATCGCACCCTCCCTCGCGCCGGCCGACCGCGGCAGCACCCTGGCGCTCCCAGCCTCCCAGCGGCGGCCCGGCAGTCTCAGGCGGCGGGATCGGGTCCGAGCTCCGCGGCGACCGGCACGATCTCGCGGCCGATCAGCTCCAGCGGCGTGAGCTGCCAGACCCGGGGCACGACGCCGTGCGCCGCCTGGATCCCCAGGCTGGCGAGGTCGCGCAACGCCTGCAGGGTGGCCTCCACCCGCTCGCCGCGCTCCCCGACGTCGAGGGGGAACATCACGGTCTTCTCGATCTCGTGGTAGTCGCGCCCCTCCCGCTCGCAGTGCGCGCGCAGCACGTCCAGCTTGTGGGGCAGCTCGGGACCGTGGAACAGGTTGCAGGCCTGGGCGTAGCGGGCGACCAGCCGCAGCGTCTTCTTCTCACCACCACCCCCGATCATGATCGGCGGATGCGGCTCGGACAACGCGGCCGGGGAGTTCAGCGTGCGCTCCAGGCGGTAGTGCCGGCCGTGGTACGGGCCGTCGTCGTTGCGCCACATCTGCAGGCAGATCTGCAGCGCCTCCTCCAGCCGCTCGAAGCGCTCGGCCGTCGGCGGGAACGGCAACCCCAGCCCACGCGCCTCCGGCTCGTCCCACGCCGCTCCGATCCCCAGCCACGCCCGGCCGCCGGAGAGCACGTCCAGCGTCGTGACGAGCTTGGCGAGCATCCCCGGCTCGCGGTACACCGCGGCGGTCACGATGGTCAGGAGCTCCACCCGCGAGGTGTGGGCGGCCAGGAAGCCCAACGTGGTGTAGGCCTCGAGCATCTCGTGCTCCGGTGGCCCGAAGTTGCCGATCTGCCACACGTGGTCCATCACGCTGATCCGCGCGAACCCGGCCGCCTCGGCGGCGGCGGCCACCCGGAGGAGGTCGCCGGCCAGGCCGGCTGGTCCGGACGGCCACGTGAAGTCCGCGATGTGAAGCCCGATCTTCACAAACCCTCCGACTTCTCGACGGCACCCGGCTGCGAGGTTAGCGGGAAGCCCACCGGCGAGCACCTCAGCACGCCGGCCCACGCACGCCCATACCGACCACCCCGATCCGGCCGCGACAGGGCAGTATGGACCTGTGGCAGAAGCGGTCCGCTGGGCGGTTTACTACGTGCTGTTCTTCTTCTGGCTGCTGCTGGTGGCCCGGTTGGTCGCCGACCTCGTCCGAGCCTTCGGCCGGTCCTGGCGGGGGCCGAGGGGCGGTGCCGCCGTGGCGCTGGAGACCGTCTACGTCGCCACCGACCCGCCGCTGCGGCTGCTCCGCAAGGTCATCCCGACGGTGCGGATCGGAGGTGTCGGCCTCGACCTGTCGATCACTGTCCTGTTCATCGTGGTGTACATCGGGATGCAGGTCGCCAGGCCCTGACCCCGCCTCACACCGGTGAAGGGCATCGTCCTCGCTGGCGGCAGCGCCACCCGGCTGCACCCGATCACCCGGGCGGTGTCCAAGCAGCTGCTGCCGGTCTACGACAAGCCGATGGTCTACTACCCGTTGTCGGTGCTCATGCTGGCCGGCATCCGTGACATCCTCGTCGTCTCCACCCCCGAGGATCTGCCGCTGTTCGCGCGGCTGCTCGGCGACGGCTCGGAGCTCGGCGTGGCGATCAGCTATGCCGCGCAGGCCACCCCGGGCGGGCTCGCCGAGGCGTTCCTCGTCGGCGCCGACCACATCGGCGCCGACACGGCCGCGCTCGTGTTGGGGGACAACATCTTTCATGGCCCCGGGTTCTCCAGGCTGTTGCGGCGGCACGCCGCCGAGCTGACCGGCTGCTGCCTGTTCGGCTACCCGGTCAAGGATCCGCAACGCTATGGCGTCGGCGAGTGCGACGCGTCCGGGCGGCTGATCTCCATCGAGGAGAAGCCGACCGTGCCCCGTTCCAACCGGGCGATCACCGGGCTGTACTTCTACGACAACGACGTCGTGGACATCGCTCGGGGGCTGCGACCCTCCGCCCGCGGCGAACTGGAGATCACCGACATCAACCGGGCCTACCTCGAGCGTGGGACCGCGACGCTCGTCGACCTCGGCCGAGGCTTCGCCTGGTTGGACACCGGCACACAGGACTCGCTGCTGGCGGCCGCCCAGTACGTCCAGGTGCTCGAGCAACGCACCGGGGTGCGGATCGCCTGCCTGGAGGAGGTCGCGCTGCGGATGGGTTACATCGATGCCGACGCCTGCTACGCCCTGGGCGCGAAGCTGGCCCACTCCGGATACGGCGAGTACGTCATGGACGTGGCCCGGTCGGCCCAGGAGGGCTGATCCGCGCGACCGTGACGCCTCACCGCCACAACCGCACGCCGCAACGGCTCAGCAGGGTACAGCCGGCCAGATGCTCAGCGGGGCGCGCGGCCGGCCATCTGCTCCAACCGGCGGATCCGCTCCGGGAGCGGCGGGTGGGTGGAGAACAGCCGCGAGATACCTTCGCCCGGCCGGAACGGGTTGGCGATCATGAGATGGGACTGGTTGACGAGCTGCGGCTCCGGCGGCAGCGGCGCGAGCTGCGTCCCGCGTTCCAGCTTGCGCAGCGCCGAGGCCAGCGCCAGCGGATCACCGGTCAGCGCGGCGCCGCTCTGGTCGGCCTGGTACTCCCGCGACCGGCTCACCGCGAGCTGCACGATCGCCGCGGCGATCGGCCCGAGGATCGCGATGAGCAGCAGCGCCAACGGGTTGCGGTCCTCGCGGTCGCCGCCGCCGCCGAAGAATCCGGCGAACATGGCGATGTTCGCCAGGAAGCTCACCAGGCTGGCCATCGCACCGGCCACGCAGGAGATGAGGATGTCGCGGTTGTAGACGTGGGAGAGCTCGTGGCCCAACACCCCGCGCAACTCTCGCTCGCTGAGGATCCGCAGGATCCCGGCCGTGGCGCACACTGCGGCGTGGCGCGGGTTGCGACCGGTCGCGAACGCGTTGGGCGCCTCGGTCGGGCTGACGTACAGCCGCGGCATCGGCTGGCGCGCGCTCGTGGCAAGCTCCCGCACGATGCGGTACATGGCCGGCTGCTCGGCCTCGGTGACCTGGTGGGCGCGCATCGCGCGGAGCGCGAGCTTCTCGGAGTTGAAGTACGCGTAGGCATTCATGCCCAGCGCCGCCACCAGCGCGATCACCAGCCCGGTGCGTCCGAAGAAGGAGCCGATGAGCACGACCAGCGCGCTCATCCCGCCCAGCAGCACCGCGGTCTTGAGCCCGTTGAGGTGCCTGTGCAACCCGGTTCACCCTCCCTGCGGCACTTCGATGTCCGAAAGGTGCAACGCGCCGCGGGTTGCCCGGGTTCCCACCCCGGGCAGCGCCACCATCGAGCCCAACCGGTCCCGCTCGTGCACCAGCTCGCCGGCCGCCCCGGCACCGTCCGGGCTGGTGCCCGGATAGGCGTAGGCCGCGGCCCATGCCAGCGCGTCGAACGGACAGGCCTCCACGCAGATGCCGCAGTACAGACAGCGGCCGTAGTCGATGGCGAAGCGGTCGAGCACCGCGCGTGCCACCGGTCGGCGGCCGGGCCGTCGCGGGTCGGACCCGATCTCGGTGTGCGAGGAGATGTGGATGCACCAGTCGGGGCACTCCCGGGCGCAGATCATGCAGACCGTGCAGTTCTCCTCGACCAACGCGAGGACACCGCGGCTACGGGGTGGGACGGGGTAGCTCACAACCCGCCCCAGCCCTCGGCCGGGACGCCGGGCGGGACGAGGCGCCGTCGCCGACCCGACCCGGACCCACCCGGCTCGGACCGACCTGGCTCGGACCCACCTTGCTCGGACCCACCCGGCTCGGACTGGCCCGGTTCCAGCCGCCCCGGCCACGGCACGACGGCACGGGCGGCGAGCAGGAAGTCCTTGCGCAGCGGGTGCCCGTCGAACGAGTCGGGCAGCAGCAGCCGAGGCGGCTCGTCCCGCCCAGCCAGCGCCAGCCCGAACATCTCGGCGGCCTCCCGCTCCGGCCAGTCCGCGCCGGCCCACAGGTCGGCGACGCTGGGCAGCGCGGCTCCGTCCGCGACGCTGGTGCGCAGCAACAGCCCGAGCCTGCGCCGCGGCGCCACGACGTGCAGTAGGACGGCGTGCGCCTCGCCCAGCGCCCCCGGCCGCCCGGCGTCCTCGGCGCCAAGCCAGTCGAACCGCGCGCAGCCCAGCTCGTCCCTGGCGACCGCCGCCGCGTCGTGCCAACGCTGGGGGGCAACCTCGGCCGTCGCCTGCCCGAAGCCGGCGCTCACGGTGGTGCCCTCGACGAGCGCCGCCAGCTCGGCGGCGAGCGCAGGGCTGGCCGCGGTCACGGTGCCACCAGCCGGTGCAGGGTGGCCAGGCCGTCGAGCACCGCCTCCGGGCGGGGTGGGCAGCCCGGGACGACGACGTGCACCGGAAGCAACTGGTCAACACCCTTGGTGACGGCATAGGAGTCCCAGTACGGTCCGCCGGTGGTGGCGCAGGCACCGACGGACACGACGTAACGCGGCTCAGGCAGCCCGTCGTAGGCCGCCAGCACAGCGGGCAGCAGCACGTCGGTGACGGTGCCGGACACCAGCAGCACGTGCGCAGCCGGCCCGTGCTCCCCTCCGCCGTGATCCATGCCGGAGGCCACGGGCGCGTCGACGGGGAAGCGGCCTTCGTGCAGCGCGGCCATCACCTCCACCCCGCAGCAGGCGAGCCCGAGGTCGAGTACCTCGACCCGGTAGCGGATACCCCAGTCCAGCTCCAGGCTCGGCATGTCCCGAGGGTAGCCGCGCCGTGGCCGCGCTGCGTCGCGGCGGTGGGCGGCTCCGCCCGGTGGTGCCGGTGCGGGTCGGTGGTGCCGGTGCGGGTCCGGTGGTGCGGGCGGTCGGTCAGGCCCGCTTCCAGGGTCGGAACCCGGCGTCGCGGGCATCCTGCTCGGTGCGGAACCAGATCTCGGCCCTGGTTCGCCGGTAGTAGGGCGAGTCCGGACTGTGGAACAGCTTGGAAGCGGGCTTGGCCTTGACGGTGTACTCCGGCGTGGGCGCGGAGCCGTCCGCGAGGGAGCGCACCGACCCGGGGAACGGGCCGGCGACGACGACGGTGTCCGGCTCCGACCCGGTGACCGGTGACTCGGGGTCTGGCGTCGGGAGTGCCGCCGCCGGCACCGGTACTGGCGCGGCCGGCGCTGGCACCACACTGGCCGGCACCACACCGGCCGGCGCCGGCACCGCCGCCCTGGCCGGCGCGCTGGACAACGGCTGCACCGCCCGGCTCCGGGACCGCCAGCGCCGCTCCGCCTCGTCGGGACGCCGCAGCCAGGCGACGACGCACCATCCGACCACCAGCACCGGAGCGAGACTCAGCATGACCTTCCGCAGCGAAACCTTCACTGCGCGTCACCCCTTCCCGTCGTGAGCCGACGATACGCTGCAGAGTGCCCCCCGAACGGGAGGTGTCTACCGGGTGCAGCCAGCGGTTCCGGCCATGCGCAGCGGCCACCCGATCAGTCAATGCGGTCGACGGTGTAGGAGATGAGGGTCTCCAGCGCGTCGCGGGCGGGACCCGGGGGCAGCACCGTGAGCTCGGTGTGCGCGGCGGTGGCGTAGGAGGCCAGGGCGGCCCGCGCGCGGTCCAGTCCCGGGGACGCCCGCAGCAGCTCCAGGGCCTCGGCGAGCGGGTCGTCCGCGGTCAACGGACCACACAGCAGCTCCCGCAGCCGGCGCGCCTGCCGCCCGTTCTCGGCGAGCGCGTAGAGCACCGGCAGCGTCCGGACCCCCTCCCGCAAGTCGGTGCCGGGCGTCTTGCCGGACACCCCCGACGGCGCCACGATGTCGATGAGGTCGTCGGAGACCTGGAACGCGGTCCCGATCACCGCGCCGAAGCGCCGCAGCGCATCGACCCACGCCTGCGGCGCGCCGGAGAACATCCCGCCGTAGCGGCCGGCCGTGGCGATGAGCGAACCCGTCTTCTCGGCCACCACAGCCAGGTAGTGCGCCACCGGGTCCTCCCCGTCGCGCGGGCCCCGGGTCTCGCGCATCTGGCCGGTGACGAGCTCGGCGAACGTGTCGGAGATGATCCGCACCGCCTCCGGACCGAGGTCAGCCACCAGCCGTGAGGCGTGCGCGAACAGGTAGTCGCCGGTGAGTATCGCCACGGTGTTGTCCCACCGCGCGTTCGCGCTCACGGCGCCGCGCCGGATCACCGCCTCGTCCATGACATCGTCGTGGTAGAGCGTTGCGAGGTGCACCAGCTCGACCGCGGTCGCGGCGGTCACCACCGCGTCGGACAGACCGTCACCGAAGTGCGCGGCGAGCAGTGTGAACAACGGCCGGAACCGCTTGCCGCCGGCGTCGACGAGGTGCAGCGAGGCGTCGGTGATGAACTGGTAGTTGCTGCGCACCACCTCGTGCAGCCGCTCCTCCACCCGGCGCAGGCCCGACCCGACCGCGCCGGCCAGCTCGGGGTCGGCGAGCTCGACGCTCCCGATCTCACCCAACGAAGCCGCCACCGCCCGCCCAGCCCAACGCGAAGGACGGCGCGATGCCCAGCAGCAGCGTCACGACGACACCGAGCGTGATGGCAGTGGCGGTGAACACGCCAGGCACCGAGACCGTCGGCCCGTCGGCGGCCGGCTCCGAGAAGTACATGAGCACGACCACGCGCAGGTAGAAGAACGCAGCCACTGCCGAGACGACCAGGGCCACCACGACCAGCGGGGCCATCCCGTCGCCCAGGGCCGCGGAGAACACCGCGAACTTCGCTGTGAAGCCCGACGTCAACGGGATGCCCGCGAGCGCAAGCAGCAGGAACGTCATCACGCCCGCCACCAGCGGGCTCCGTTTCGCCAGTCCCGCCCAGGCCGACAGGTGTGTGGCCTCGCCGTTGCCGTCCCGGACCAGGCTGACCACGGCGAACGCGGCCAGCGTGGTGAAGCCGTAGGTGAGCAGGTAGAACAGCGTCCCGGACAGGCCCGCCCTGGTGATCGCGATCGCGCCGACGAGGATGAACCCGGCATGGGCCACCGACGAGTAGGCGATCAGGCGCTTGACGTCGGTCTGGGTCAGCCCGATCACCGCACCGATGACCATGGATGCGATCGCCACCCCCCACAGCACGCCGCGCCACTCCCAGCGGGTCACGCCGAAGCCGACGGTGAACACCCGCAGGATCGCGCCGAACGCCGCGACCTTGGTGCAGGCGGCCATGAACGCGGTCACCGAGGTCGGGGCGCCCTGGTACACGTCGGGGGTCCAGGTGTGGAACGGGCCGACGGACGCCTTGAACATCAGCCCGACGATGAGCAGCGCCAGCCCGCCGAACAGCAACGAGTCCGACCGGTCCGAGCCGCCGGAGGCGGCCGCGATCGCCGAGAGCCGGACCGAACCGGCGTAACCGTAGAGCAGCGCCAAGCCGTAGAGGAAGAACGCCGAGGAGAAGGCGCCGAGGAGGAAGTACTTCATCGCCGCTTCCTGGCTGAGCAGCCGGCGGCGGCGGGCCAGGCCGCACATGAGGTACAGCGGCAGGCTCAGCACCTCCAGCGCCACGAACATCGTCAGCAGGTCGTTGGCGGCGAGGAAGGTCATCATGCCGCCGAGCGCGAACAGCCCGAGCGGGAAGACCTCGGTCGCCGCCCCCCGGGTGGCGCCGCGGTCCTGGGCGCCGCGGTCCCGGGTACCGGGCTCCTCGGTCCTGGGCTCCCGCACCCCGCGCCGCGGGGTGACCAGCGTTGCGGTGGCGGCGCCCGGGCCGACCCGGGTCCGGCGCCGCGCCGCGCCGGACCCCCTCGCCACGGCCTCGCCGGTACCGGCTCCGCCGGCGGTGATGAACGCGCCGCCGGGCTCGATCGACCGGTCGGCGATGAGCAGCATCCCGCCCAGCCCCAGGGCGAGCAGCGTCCCCCACAGGAACAGCGTCGGGCGGTCCACCGCGATCGTCGCGGCCAGCGTCGTCTGGGCGGGCTGGCCTGAGATGACATAGCGACCGAGCGCGGCACCGGCGGCGGCGATCGTGGCCAGCGTCAGCGCGACCTGCACCGGCCACCGCTGGTGGCGAGGCAGGAACGCCTCGACGAGCACCGAGACACAGGCCGCGCCGAGCACGATGAGCACCGGGGCGATGGCGCCGTAGGCCACGCTCGGCTGGGAGATCGTGCCCTGGGCGATCGCGCGTGGGGAGATCGCGCCCTGGGCGAGCAGCGACATCATCGGAGCGGACCTCCCACCGGGTCGGACAGGCCGACCTCGTGCATCGTGGCGGACACCGCCGGGTTGATCACGTCCAGCACCGGCTTGGGGTAGAAGCCGAGGATGACGACGAGCACCACCAATGGTGCGAGCACGGCGACCTCGCGGCGGCTCAGGTCACCGAAGCGGGCCTTGCGCGCCGCCGGGTCGCTCGCCGCCCCCGGGCCCTCGGGCGCCAGCACCGCCGCGCCGCGCACCGGGCCGTGCATGGTGCGCTGGTAGACCCACAGGATGTACAGCGCGGCGAAGATGATCCCGACCGTTCCGAGGATCGTGTAGACGGGCTGGCGCGGGAACGAGCCGAGCAGCACGAGGAACTCGCTGACGAACGAGTTGGTGCCAGGCAGCGCCAGCGAGGCGAGCCCGGCGAGCAGGAACAGTCCGCCCAGCAGCGGTGCCACCTTGGCCACGCCACCGTAGTCGGAGATCAGCCGGGAGCCGCCTCGGGCGATGAGCATCCCGATGACGAGGAACAGCATTCCGGTGGTGAGGCCGTGGTTGACCATGTAGAGGACCGCGCCGGCGCTCGCCTGGGTGGAGAACGCGTAAATCCCCAGGCCGATGAACCCGAAGTGGGCGATCGAGGTGTAGGCCACGAAGCGCTTGAGGTCGGACTGCCCGACGGCCAGCAGCGCGCCGTAGAGGATTCCGATCACCGAGAGCACGAGCACCAGCGGCGCGAGCTGCCGTGAGGCCGCCGGGAACAGCGGCAGGCAGTAGCGCAGGAACCCGAAGGTGCCGACCTTGTCGAGCACGCCGACGAGCAGCACGCCGGCCCCGATCGGCGCCTCGGCACCGGCGTCGGGCAGCCAGGTATGGAACGGGACCAGCGGGGCCTTGATCGCGAACGCGATGAAGAACCCGAGGAACAGCCAGATCTGGATGGGGATGGGTACGGTGCCCGCGATCCGGACCAGTGTCGGCCAGTCGAACGTGCCCGAACCGAGCCGCTGCCCGGACACGACGTAGAGCCCGATCACCGCCACGAGCATGATCAGGCCACCGAGCAGCGAGTACAGGAAGAACTTCACCGCCGCGTACTGCCGGAGCGGGCCGCCGAAGCGGCCGATCAGGAAGTACATCGGCACGAGCATGACCTCGAAGAACACGTAGAACAGGAAGACGTCGGTGGCGGCGAACACCCCGACGATGAAGCACTGCACCAGCAGCACCAGCGAGTAGAACCCGGCAGCGGTGCGTCCCTCGGGAAGCTTGTCCTCCCAGGATGCGGCCATGACGACGGGCACCAGCACCGCGGTCAACGCGAGCATCACCAGCGCGATGCCGTCGATGCCCAACGAGAAGCTCGTCCCGAAGGCGGGGATCCAGGGCACCGACAGCCTCAACTGCAACCGCTGCGCGGACGTCGTGGAGAACTCCGTCCAGGCCAGTCCGGTGGGGACCAGCTCGGCCAGCGCGAAGAGCAGCGCGACGGCCTTGGCGGCGCGCGGGCTGGTCCGCAGCGGTGCGACGACCACGCTGCCCAGCAGCGGCAGCAGCAGCAACGCCAGCAGCAGGTACCCACCACTCACGCGAACCTCACCGCCAGCAGGGCCGCGATGACGACCACCGAACCTCCCAGCATGGACAGCGCGTAGGAGCGCACGAACCCGGTCTGCAGCCGCCGCAACCGCCCGGACGACCCGCCGAGCAGCGCCGCGGTGCCGTTGACCATCCCGTCGACGCCCTTGTTGTCGAGGAACACCAGGGCCCGCGAGAGCCAGATGCCGGGTCGGGCGATGAGCGCCTCGTTGATCGCATTGGCGTAGAGGTCGGCGCGGGCCGCCCGGATCGGCAGCGACACCCGCACCGGCCGTCGCACCGGGGTGGGCCGCAGCCCCACGGCGAGGATCGCGACGAGCACGCCGAGAGCCGAGAGCCCGATCGTCAGACCGATCACCCACGGTCGCGGCACCATGCCCGTCGCCACCGTCGGTTCCCGGAGCGAGCCGACGGCCGGCTCCAGCCAGCGCGCGAGCCGGTCACCGCCGGCCAGCGCCGCGCCGGCGCCGACCGACCCGACGGCCAGCAGGACCATCGGGACCGTCATCACCGCGCGGGACTCGTGCGGGTGGTAGGCCTCGCCGTCCTCGGCGACCAGATCCTTCCAGCGCTTCTCGCCGAAGAACGTCATGATCACCAGACGGGTCATGTAGAACGCGGTGAGCCCGGCGCCCAGCACCGCCGCCCCGCCGAAGACCGCGCCGAACCACCCGCCCTGCGCGAAGACCGCTTCGATGATCGCGTCCTTGGAGTAGTACCCGGAGAGGTAGGGGAAACCGATGATCGCCAGGTAGGCGAGGAAGAACGTCCCGAAGGTGATCGGCAGGTACCGGGCCAGGCCGCCGAGACGGCGCATGTCGGTCTCGTCGTGCATCCCGTGCATCACCGAGCCGGCTCCGAGGAACAGCCCTGCCTTGAAGAAGCCGTGGGTGAGCAGGTGCAGGATCCCCAGCGCGTAACCGAACGGCCCGAGGCCGACGGCAAGGACCATGTAGCCGATCTGGCTGACGGTGGAGTACGCCAGCACCTTCTTGATGTCGTCGTAGGCGCAGCCGACGACGGACCCGATGAGCAGGGTGATCGTGCCGATGCACACGACGGCCAGCCGGCCGTCGACGGAGAGGTTGTAGATCGGGCTGGTGCGGGCGATGAGGTAGACCCCCGCGGTGACCATCGTCGCGGCGTGGATGAGCGCGGAGACCGGGGTCGGCCCCTCCATGGCGTCGGGCAACCACGCCTGCAGCGGGAACTGGCCGGACTTGCCGCAGGCCCCGAGCAGCAGCAGCAGGGTGATCGCGATGAGCGAGGGCTTGTCCACCTGACCGATCCGGGCGAACACGTCGACGAACTGGACACTGCCCAACCGGGTCCACAGCAGGAAGATCGCCAGTGCGAGGCCGACGTCGCCGACCCGGTTCATGAGGAACGCCTTCTTGGCCGCGGTGGCCGCGGCCGGGCGGTCGGAGTACCAGCCGATGAGCAGGTAGGAAGCCAGGCCCACGCCCTCCCAGCCCAGGTAGAGGGTCACGAACCCGTTGCCCAGCACCAGGATGAGCATCGCCGCGACGAACAGGTTGAGCTGCGCGAAGAACTTGCGCCGGTCGCGGTCGTGGTCCATGTAGCCGATCGAGTAGACGTGGATCAGCCCACCCACGCCGGTGATCAGCAGCACGAACGTCAGCGACAGCGGGTCCAGCCGCAGCCCGAAGCCGACCTGTAGCGCGTTGACCGGTATCCAGTCGAACAGGTGCAGCTCGCGCACCCGGTCGGCCGCAGGCAGCGAGAGCTCCTGGACGAACAGCGCGACGCCCACGCCGAAGGCGCCCAGCACGGTGGCGCAGCCCAGCAGGTGTCCCCAGGCGTTGGTGCGCCGACCGCCGACGAGCAGCACGGTGGCGCTGAAGACGGGCAGGGCCAGCAGCAGCCACGCGAAGGTGCCGATGCCGGTGGCCGGGCTCACCACGGCCGGCCCGACCCGTCGAGCCCAGAGTTCACCCCGGGACGGCTCGCAGCGGTGAGCATCGGCTCCCTCTCAGTACTTGAGCAGGTTGGCGTCGTCGACCGAGGCCGAGCGGCGGGTACGGAAGATCGACATGATGATGGCCAGCCCGACGACGACCTCGGCGGCCGCCACCACCATGGCGAAGAACGCGATGACCTGGCCGTCCAGGGTGCCGTTGATCCGGGCGAAGGTGACAAGCGTCAGGTTCACCGCGTTGAGCATCAACTCCACGCACATGAACACGACGATCGCGTTGCGCCGCACCAGGACGCCGACCGCGCCGATGGCGAACAGCATGGCTGAGAGCACCAGATAGTAGGTGGGCGTCATGACAGCCTCGCTTCCTGCTGCGTGACGTCCGGGCCTCGGGTGTCCGGGCCTCGGGCATCCGGACCGTGGGAGTCCGGGCCCTCCGAATCCGGAGCCTGGGTGGTCGAGCCCCGCTCGCCGTTCCGACCGGGGGCCAGCGCCCTCGGGCTGGGCTCCGGAACCCGGCCGGAGACCTCGTCGAGATCTCGGGCCAGCGCCTCCCTCGCGGTCGCCTCGATGATCTCTGACAGCGACTCGGAGGCCACCGAACCGTCCGGCAGCAGCGCCGGGGTGGCCACCGAGTTGGCCGTGGCGAACACTCCGGGGCCGGGACGTCCCGGGATTCCCGTGGCGGGGCCGCGCAGCCGCTCCTCGACCCGCTCCCGCTGGCTGCGCCGCCCCGCCCGGGACCGTCCGACGAACGTCAGGATCATCGTGCCGAGGGCAGCGGTGATCAGCAGCGCCGAGGTGAGCTCGAACGGGAACAGGTAGTCGGTGAACAGGCTGCGCCCGATGTTGGCGACGTTACCGCCGCCGGTGGTGTTGGGGGCGACCAGTCCGGCCGGTGTCACGTCAGTCAGAGCGCGCGCCACCGCTGTACCGACCAGCCCGGCGAAGCCGAGTCCGAGCACCGCGCCGGCCAGCCGCTGCCCGCGCAGCACCTCGACGACGGCATCGGCGGAGTCCCGTCCGGCCATCATGAGCACGAACAGGAACAGCATCATGATCGCGCCCGTGTACACGATGATCTGCACGAAGCCGAGGAACGGCGCCTGCTGCACGATGTAGAGCACGCCGAGGCAGAGCATGGTCAGGGCCAGACACAGCGCCGAGTGCACGGCGTTCCGAGCGAAGATCATCCCAAGCCCGCCGACCAGTGCGAGCGGCCCGAGGATCCAGAAGGCGACGGCCTCCCCGGTGGAGACGGTCTGCGCCGCCTGGGCAAACACCGCCGCCGGTGCGAGCACGGTCACTTCACCTCCTCCTTGACCTGGTCCTCGACATCGGGTCGGCGGGCCATCTCGGGGGCGCTGACGTAATAGTCCTGCTCGGTCTCACCCAGCCGCATCGGGTGCGGCGGGGCCTCCATGCCCGGCAACATCGGTGCCAGGAGCTGCTCCTTGGTGTAGATCAGGCGCTGCCGGTCGTCGTCGGCAAGCTCGTAATCGTTCGTCATCGTCAGCGCCCGGGTCGGACAGGCCTCGATGCACAGGCCGCAACCGATGCAGCGCAGGTAGTTGATCTGGTAGATCACCCCGTAGCGCTCGCCGGGTGAGTACCGCGCCTCCTCGGTGTTGTCAGCGCCCTCCACGTAGATCGCATCGGCCGGGCAGGCCCAGGCGCACAGCTCGCAGCCGACGCATTTCTCCAGCCCGTCCGGGTGCCGGTTGAGCTGGTGGCGGCCGTGGTAGCGAGGCGCGGTGACCTTCTTGACCTCGGGGTACTCCTCGGTGACGACCTTGCGGAACATCGTCCCGAACGTCACCCCGAAGCCCTTGAGCCCGTCAAACATCCCCATCGGGCTCCTCCTTCGCAGTGGTGGCGGCGGCCAGCGTGCGGCGCCGCGGCGGCGGTGGCACCGAAAGGTCCAGCGGCGGGACCGGGTAGTCCGAGGCGACGTGGACCTCGGGCTCCTCCTCGACCTGCCGGGCGGGCACCAGCAACGCCGCCGCGAACAACACGACGAGCACGACGCCGCCGATGACGAGGAACTCGATGGTCGTCAGGCCCTGGGTCCGGATGGCGTCGGCCGCGGTGACCAGCACGATCCACACCAGGCTGACCGGCACCAGGCCCTTCCAGCCGAGCCGCATGAACTGGTCGTAGCGCAACCGCGGCAGGGTGCCGCGCAGCCAGACGAACACGAACAGGAACACCAGCGTCTTCACGACGAACCACAGCACCGGCATCCAGCCGACGTTGGCACCGGACCACAGCGACAGCGGCCACGGCGCCCGCCACCCGCCGAGGAACAGCGTCGTGGCCATCGCTGAGACCGTGACCATGTTGACGTACTCGGCGAGGAAGAACAGCGCGAACTTGAGCGAGGAGTACTCGGTGTGGAAGCCCCCGACAAGCTCGGACTCCGCCTCCGGCAGGTCGAAGGGCGCCCGGTTCGTCTCGCCGACCATCGCCATGACGAAGATGACGAAGCTCACCGGCAGCAGCCAGATGTACCAGGCGCTGCGCTGCGAGGCGACGATGTCGGCCAGCGACAGCGAATGCGAACGGATGACCACCGCGACGATCGCCAGCCCGAGCGCGATCTCGTAGGAGATCACCTGCGCCGCGCTGCGCAGCGAGCCGAGCAGCGGGTAGGGCGAGCCCGAGGACCAGCCGCCGAGCACGATGCCGTAGACGCCGAGCGAGGAGGCGGCGAGCACGACGAGCACCCCGACCGGCAGGTCGGTGATCTGCAGCGCCGTCTGGTGGCCGATGATCGACACCTGCGGGCCGAGCGGGATCACCGCGAACGCCGTGAACGCGGTGACCGCGGAGATCACCGGCGCCAGGAAGTACACCCACTTGTCGGCCAGGACCGGCCGGATGTCCTCCTTGAACGCCAACTTGAGCCCGTCGGCCAGCGACTGCAGCAGCCCGAACGGCCCGACCCGGTTGGGGCCGGGGCGGTGCTGCATCCGCCCGACCACCCGGCGCTCGAACCAGATGGTGAACAACGTCATGACGACGAGGAAGCCGAAGACGGCGACGACCTTGAGCAGGCTCAGCCAGATCGGGTCGTTGGCGATCAGGTCTTCCGCGGTCTGGTTGAGCTGATCGAGCATCGTCATCGCCGGCGGGGCGACGAGGTGCGTGGTCATGCCGTACCTCCGGACACCGCGCCGACCACGCGGACGACGTCCCCATGTCGCGCACCGAGCTCGCGCACCGAGCCGCCCGGCGAGTTCACCGGCACCCACACGACGTCGTCGGGCAGGTCGGCGACCTCCACCGGCAACCGGACGGCACCGCGGTCGGTGCCGACCGCGCCGATGCCGCCGTCGGTCAGCCCCAGCTTCGCCGCGGTCGCGGCGTTGACCCGCAGCCGGGCCGGCCGCGCGCTCGCGGCGAGGTACGGCTCGCCGTCGAGCAGCGTGCCCCCGTCGACGAGCGCCCGCCAGGTGGCGAGCAC
>JAVKSM010000077.1:0-16053 GCA_039583705.1 Pseudonocardiaceae bacterium | reverse complement strand
AGACCGTCCACCAAACCAACCGCAAGCGGGCACTCAGACACGCCGCCTGAGCCCGGGGTTGACAGAGGGTGTCTCATTGCTGCTCGCCGCTGCCCGGGGACGTGGGGCGGCACGAGAGCCTGCTCACCGCACCGGGCCGCCAGGCCCCATCTCGATCACCGACCGCTGCTGCGAGGACCGTCCCCCGCCGCCGGGCGGCGTCGGCGGCCGGCCGCGGGAGATCGCGATCTGCTGCTGGATCTCCTCCTGGACCTCCTCCGAGCGGTGTCGCGCCCGGATCTGGCTGAGACCGAGCATGGTCAACCCGAAGGCCACGCCCACCGCGAGCAGGATCACGCCGCTCCCCACGATCACGTTCTGCACCACGCTGCCGCTCACCCGGATCGTGGACAGCAGCGTCAGCGAACCGAGGACCACGAGGTGGAACAGCACGGTGACCATGCGGTTCGCCGACTCCGCCGCGCGCTGACCCTCGACAGAGTCGGAGAAGGAGTCGGAAAGGAAGCCGCTGCCGGTGCGCAGCAGGATCTGGCCGACGACCAGCGTGAGCACGACCCCGATCGTCAGCACAACGAAGTAGCTGCCATCCTGAGCCACGGCGCACCCCTGAAGAAATTGGCGATCACGTCAGCCCTAGTTGTGCCCGTTGCGCCCGATGGCGAAACCTGCCCGGTAGGTTACCGGTGTGCCGAGGATCGACGAGGCGTTCCGCGCGCTGGGGCTGCCAGCGCTGGCCGACGCGGCGCTGCACCGCGCGGCGGCGGTCGGCGCGGCCCACGCCGACCTGCGTGTGCAGCGCATCCTCACCCAGCGCCTGACGCTGCGCGACGCCCGGGTGATGGCCGCGCAGCACGTCACGACCGTCGGGATGGCGGTGCGCGTGATCGTCGACGGGGTATGGGGCTTCGCGTCGCACGTCGAGCTGACCCCGGAGCGGGCCGCCGCCACGGCGCAGCGCGCGGTCGAGGTGGCCACGGCGCTGCGTGCGGTGGCGACCGAGCGGGTCGAGCGTGCCGACGAGCCGGTGTACGCCGACGTCGAGTGGAGCTCGGACTACGAGGTCGACCCGTTCACGGTCCCGCTGGGTGAGAAGGTCGCGCTGCTCGCCGAGCGCTCGGCCCGGCTGCTCGCCTCGGACGGCGTCGACCACGTCGACGCGGACACCCTGGCGGTCAAGGAGACGACCTACTACGCGGACACGGCGGGCACGTCGACCATCCAGCAGCGGGTGCGCGTCGACCCGGACGTGACCGCCACCGTCGTCGACCGCGGCGCCGGGAGCTTCGAGACGATGCGCACCCTGGCCCCACCGACCGGCCGCGGCTGGGAGTACCTCACCGGCACCGGCTGGGACTGGGACGGCGAGCTGGCGGCGCTCCCGGAGCTGCTGGCGGAGAAGACCAAGGCGCCGTCGGTCGAACCCGGCAGCTACGACCTCGTCATCGACCCCACGAACCTGTGGCTGACGATCCACGAGTCGGTCGGCCACGCCACCGAGTACGACCGGGCGATCGGCTACGAGGCGGCCTACGCCGGCACCTCGTTCGCCACCCCGGACCAACTCGGGACGCTGCGCTACGGCTCGCCCGCCATGCACGTCACCGGCGACCGGACGGTGCGCCACGGGCTGGCGAGCGTCGGCTACGACGACGACGGGGTGGCGACGACCGAGTGGGACCTGGTGCGTGACGGCATGCTCGTCGGCTACCAGCTCGACCGCACGTTCGCGCCGCGGCTCGGGCTGACCCGCTCCAACGGCTGCGCCTACGCCGACTCCCCGCACCACGCGCCGATCCAGCGGATGGCCAACGTGTCGCTGCGCCCGGACCCGGTGCTCGACCGCCCCAC
Organism: Pseudonocardiaceae bacterium; assembly: GCA_039583705.1. Lineage (GTDB taxonomy): Bacteria > Actinomycetota > Actinomycetes > Mycobacteriales > Pseudonocardiaceae > JAVKSM01. The sequence goes on along the minus strand of JAVKSM010000077.1, from coordinate 14,205 downwards.
CGCGGAGCTGATCGACGGCGTCGAGCGCGGGATCTACGTCGTCGGCGACAAGTCCTGGTCGATCGACATGCAGCGCTACAACTTCCAGTTCACGGGACAGCGGTTCTACACGATCGAGCATGGCCGGCTCGCCCACCAGGTGCGCGACGTGGCCTACCAGGCGACGACGACAGAGTTCTGGGGGCGCCTCGAGGCGGTGGGCGGACCGTCGACGTGGCTGCTTGCGGGGGCGTTCAACTGCGGCAAGGCGCAGCCAGGGCAGGTGGCCCCGGTGTCGCACGGCTGCCCGTCGGCGCTGTTCCGCGGCGTGCGGGTGCTCAACACCCGGCAGGAGGCCGGCCGGTGACCGCTGCTCCGGAGCTGGTCGAGCGCGCGCTGGCGGCTTCCCGGGGCGCCGGCTGCGTAGTGATCGTCACCGAGACCAGCCAGGCCGTGCTGCGCTGGGCCAACTCGACGATGACGACCAACGGGCACACCACCTCCCGACGCTGGTCGGTGGTGTCGCTGGTGGAGGTCGAGGGCGGCACGGCGGCCGGCGTGGTCAGCTCCAGCTCCACGGCGGCCGGCGAGGACGTCGAGGAGGTCGTGGCGGCCAGCGAGGCAGCCGCCGCGCAGGCCGGGCCGACCCGCGACGCCGCTGGACTGCCTCCCGCCGAGGCGGCCGACGAGTCCTGGGAGGAGCCGGCGGCGCAGACCTCGGTGGCGGTTTTCGGGGAACTGGTCGGGCAACTGTCGGCAGCGTTCACCGCGGCCGGGCCGGCCGGCAGGGTGCTCTACGGGTTCGCCAACCACGACGTGACGACCACCTGGCTGGGCAGCTCCACCGGAGTGCGGCGGCGCTGGGTGCAGCCGACCGGGTCGGTGGAGCTGAACGCGAAGACGGCCGACCGGCACCGCTCCGCATGGGGCGCCGTGTCCACCCGCGACTTCACCGACGTCGACCTCACGGCGATGGCCGACGAGCTGGCCGTGCGACTGGGATGGGGCGCGCGCCGGGTGGAGCTGCCGGCAGGTCGCTACGAGACGTTGCTCCCACCATCCGCGGTCGCCGACCTCATGGTGTACCTGACGTGGTCGATGGGCGGGCGGGCGGCGCAGGAGGGACGTAGCGCGCTGTCCGCGCCCGGCGGCGGCACCCGCGTCGGCGAACGGCTCACCACGTTGCCACTCACCCTGGCGTCCGACCCGGCCGCCGAGGGCCTGGAGTATCGGCCGTTCCTGGCGACGACGCACTCCAGCGACGAGGTGAGTGTCTTCGACAACGGCGCGTCGCTGCGCCGGGTCGAGTGGCTGCGCGACGGCACCGTGACGGAGCTGGCCTACCCGCGGGCCGCCGCAGCCGAGTTCTCGGCGTCCGGCGCCACGTTCACCCCGCCCGGGGACAACCTGCTGCTCACCGGTACCTCGACCGGGCTGCGGGAGATGGTCGCGGGCACCGGGCGCGGCCTGTTGCTCACCTGTCTGTGGTACATCCGGGTGGTCGACCCGACGACGCTGCTGCTCACCGGGCTGACGCGGGACGGGGTGTACCTCGTCGAGGGCGGCGAGGTCGTCGGGGAGGTCAACAACTTCCGGTTCAACGAGTCGCCGCTGGACCTGCTGCGCCGGGCCAGCGAGGTCGGCGCCACGCAGCGGACGCTGCCCCGGGAGTGGAAGGACTGGTTCACCCGCACCGCGATGCCGCCGATGCGGGTGCCCGACTTCACCATGAGCTCGGTCAGCCAAGCGAGCTAACGGCCTTGGTCGCCAGGCACAGGTGCACGCACGGCCGGTTGGGTGACCTCGTCGGGGGACGGAGCCGGTTCGGCGGTTTGTCGGGCTGGTCCTGCGCCTACCCGTGTGTCATGGGTGACAACCGTGGCCTCGGTGACGCCCACGACCGGCGGCGGGGCAGCGACCACAGCGAAGACCAGGCCGCCGCGACGCCGCCGCTGGAGGTGTCGGTGGTCCAGCCGAGGCCGGAGGTTCGGGTGGTGGTCGTGGGCGGGGAGGTCGACATGGTCACCGCCCGGTTGCTGGAGCGGTGGGTCCGCGAGCAGTTGACGCGGCCGCCGCGGCACCTGGTGCTGGACCTGTCCGGCGTCACGTTCCTGGACTCCAGCGGCTTGGCGCTGCTGGTCGTGACCCGCGAGCTCGCGCAAGCCGCCGGGTGTGTGCTGCACCTGGTGGGGGATCAGCCGCCGGTGGCCCGGCCGCTGACACGGACCGGACTGGTGGTCATGTTCCGCCCCTACTCCAGCCTGGAACACCTGCTCACCGAGCTGGCCGACGGCTGATCCGCACCCGGGAGACGGCCGTATACCGTGCGTCAATACCGACCCGAAGGGCGGACTATTGGGCGCAGCCATGGCGCGAGCTGCTCTTGTGCCGACGACGGGGCGGACCACATCGGGAGAGTTCGTCCGGGACGCGCAGCAGGGAAAAATCTAGGGGACACGGCCCAGCGCGCGCCGCGCCGGGAAGTCAGCCTTGGACGCGGATGGCCAGGAGGGCGACGTCGTCGTAGCTGGGAGCGTCAGCGAGCACGGCGTCGCAGAGCTGTTCGAGGGGGAGCCCGGCGGCGGCCGCGGCCACGGCGGCCACGGCGGCCAGGCCATCGGTGTGCACGGTGGCGCGGCGTTCGACCAGGCCGTCGGTGTAGAGCAGCAGGGTCGCCCCAGCCGGCAGGGTGATGTCCGCTTCGGTGCGGGGCGCGGTGGTTGCAGGGATGAGCGCAACGCCGCGGGCCTGCTCCAGTGGACACGCGTCGCTCTCGGGTGTGACCAGCAGCGGGGCCGGGTGGCCGGCGTTCGCCCACCGCATCCGCCACGCCCCGTCGCCGCTGCCGCCGCTGCGGTGCAGGTGAGCGTGCAGCAGGGTCGCGAAGCCGGTGATGGCCAGCCGGGTGTTGATGGCGGCGAGCCGGTCCAGCGCGGCGGCGGGTCCTCCGCTGCGGTCCAGGGCCAGCGTGCGCAGGCTGGCCCGCAACTGGCCCATGGCGGCGGCGGCGGTGATGTCGTGGCCGGCCACGTCGCCGATCACCACGGCGAGCCGGTCGTCGCCGTCAAGCAGGAAGGCGTCGTACCAGTCCCCACCGACCTCGTCGCGCCCGGCGGGGCGGTAGCGGGCGGCGATCTGCAGGCCCGCGACGGCCGGTGGGTCGGTGAGCAGGCTGCGTTGCAGCACCAACGCCGAATGGCGGGTGGCCTGGTAGGTCATCCCGTGGCCCAGGGCGATCCCGGCGTAGCGGGCGATCTGCCCCAGCACGGCAAGGTCGGACGCGCCCCAGGTCGGGCGGTCCTCCCACAGCCCGAACCACACCACCGCGACGACGAGGCCGTCCACGACCACCGGTGCGGCCGCGACGTGCCTGAGCCCGGCCTCGAACGAACTCGCCGCGCCGACGACCTGTGCCCAACGGGGCGGGGACGGGGTCGGGGTGGACACGAACACCCCACTGCGGCGGATCGCCTCCGTCACCGGATCCCCGTCACCGTCCCAGCGCAGCCCTCGCGCCGTCGGGAGGGCGGGCCGGTCGGGCGCCGCGGCGACCGCCACCCGGTCGGTGATCACCGGCAGCGGGGGTGGCTGGCCGGGTGGCACCGGGCGGGTCAGCAGGTTCACCACCGACAGGTCGGCCAGTTCCGGGACGACGACCCGGGCCAGCTCGGCCAGCTCGGCATCCGGGTCCAGGTTACGGTTGAGCGCCGCGGCCGCGGTGGCCAGCAGCTCGTGGCGTCGCGCATCCTGCTCCACCTCCCGGCGCGCCCACACCCGGTCAGTGACCTCCACCGCCACCACCAGCAGCCCCGACGGATCCCCGCCGCTGGCGCGGCCACGGCCCGGCTCATGGTGGATGGCCGAGTAGGAGACGTCGAACAACCGCTCCCGCGGCCGGTCCTCCCCGGGCCAGACCAGCCGGACCGACGCCTCGCTGGCCCGGTAGTCCTGCCCGGTGGTCAGCACCTGGTCCATCAGGGCGAAGAACTGTGCTGGCAGCTCCGGCAGCACCGCCTGCCCGGGCGCCCCCTTCGGCAGGTCACCGAAGATCGCCAGGAAGGCCGGGTTGAGGTACTCGACCAGGTGCGTCGGGCCGCGGGTCACCGCGATCGCCGCCGGGGCGACGTCGAAGGCAACCAACAGCCGCTGGCGGCGGTCGATGTCGCGGTGCAACGCCAACTCGCTGACCACAGACTCGGCCAACGCCTCCAACGCCCGCCGGTCGGTCCGCCGCCAGCGATGCGGCCGGGTGTCAGCCACGCACAGCGTGCCCAGCAGCTCGCCGCCCTCGTCACGCAACGGGGCCCCGGCATAGGCGGAGAACCCCATCTCGGTATAACCCGGGTGGTCGACGAAGACGGGATCCTCGGCGGCGTCCTCGATGTAGAGCGGCCGGCCCGCCCGCAGCGTCTCCGGGCAGAACCCCACCTCCACCGACAGCAGCCGGGTCGAGGAGAGTGGCTCGGCCATCCCCTGCAGCCCCACCAGGTGCTGCTGCTCGGAGCCGATCAGGTCCACGATGCCCACCGGGGCATCCATCACGATCGCCGCCAGCTCCGCGAGGCGGTCCAACGCCACCCTGGCGGCCTCCGCCACCGGCAGTACCCGGCCCACCGCCGCCAACCGCGCCGGATCAGCCACGACCCCCGACTCCTGCACCTGCCCTAGGCTAGTGTCGCGGGAGCGACGTGTCGTCACCGTCTCGGCGCCACGACGGCGCCTGCTCGTCCCCGGTTGCCGGGACATGCCCGACGGGTTGTCTGTTCCGGCACCGCGGAACGCCCGGCTGCCGCGCCCGTCCAGGGCTCCGCGAGGTATCAGTGCCTCCTGGGGACCCCATGCCACCCGCCGTGGACCCGGACGCGCCGGCCCCGCCGCCGGTGACCGCGCCGCAGCGCCACCAGACCGGCGACCAACTCGAACGGGGCTGGGCACTCGTGGAGTTCGGCCTGCAATTGGCTCTCGCCAACCCACCCAGCGGGCGCGCGGGACAAGCGGCCGTGACGCCGCGTGGGGTGCCCGGCGCCCTGTGGGCCGCGTCACGGCCCTCCATGTCCGTGGGACACGGTGGTGGCCCTCTTCCTCACGACACCCGGACCGCGTCGGTGACCTCGATGTCGGTAGGCGGACCTCGACGCGACAACGCATCGCAACCAGCGACAGGAGGTGGACGGTGCCCACCCTCGTCTCCTTCACCATGGATCTCACCGCTCATGAAGGGGTGCGCCTCGCCGCCGTCCTGCACGCCCTGGACGGCGGCTGGGATCCCGCCGACGTCCAGGCCGGGGAAGCCGCGGCGCATCGGATGCTCTACTCCCAGCTCGACCCCGGCCAGCGGGCCACCTACCGGATGCTCGCAGCCGCCGGGGTGATCCCCGAGAACCCGGGGTGGTGAGCCGCTCATGGTGGATCCACAAGCAGATCCCGGCCGCCGCGTGTGGCTGTCCTGCCCCCACTGCGGCGACGCCGCCGGGCTCTACCTGCTCGGTTGCGAGGTCAACCTCGTGTGGGTGCAGTGTGGCCATTGCCTGCGCCGGTGGTGGCACGACACGGGTTTCGGCCGCGGTCGACGTCCCCGTGGCCTGTACCTCGACGTCGCGGCGACCTGGGCGACCAGCCTGCCCGGTGACCCTGATCGTTGTTCCCGATCGTTTCTGTGAGAGACCGACACCCCCCACTTCTCACCCCTGCGGTGACCATGTCAGGCCAGGCGCGTCGCAGGCTGCGGGGTCGCCGGAGGTCAGCCCGAGGGTGAGCGCGCCGATCCGCTGCTCGGCGCTGCCGTGGGTGCGCACCTCGTCGGGGCGTCCGCTCAGCCGGCGCAGCTCCGCGCTCGCCGCGTCGAGGAACACCGGCGCGGTCAGCGCGTGGGCTGCCGCCTCGGCGTGGGCCCACACCCCCGCATAGCAGTCGGCCTGCATCTCCACGGCGGTCGAGGTCGCCTGACCGAACCCGTGGTGCACGAGGAACTGGACGTGGTGGCCGGTCTCGTGGGCCAGCGCGAAGGCGAGCGCGGCGTGCGCGCGGCCGTCGAAGGCGGCGCGCAGGTCGACGAGGTAACCGGCGGGTACGTGGATCGTCTGCGTGTCCTCCTCGTAGTAGGCGCGGTGGCCGACCCCGTCGGGCTGGTGCCCGGTGTCCGGCCCGTCCAGTGCCGGCGGCCGGTACTCCCGGCCGGTGGCGGCGAACAACCCGGTCCAGACCCTGCTCAACGCCTGCTCCAGGCAGTGCGCGAACGCGCCGTCATCGAGGTCGGACGCACAGGGCAGCGGCGGTGGGGACGGGGACGCCGACGACCGGGACGGGTTGCCGGAGGTGGCGGTCGCCGTGCCGGTCGCCGTGCCGCAGCCACCCAGCACCACGAGCCCGACCACGAGCCCGGCGACGAACCTGACCACGAACCCGGCGACGGCCTGCCGCGCGACCAGCCGCGCGACCAGCCGCGTGACCTGCCGGCTGGCCCGCCCGGCACCGTCACGCCTGCGCGAGCACACCAGCAGGTGAGGCGGTATCGGGAAAACCCGCCTCGGCATGGTAGTCGGCCACCCGGGTGGCGTCGGCGCCGATTGGCACCCGCACGGCCCGCAGCAGCAGCGTGACCACCACGGCCACGCCGAGGTTGACGACCAGCGCGACGAACCCCACGTAAATCTGCACCGGGGAGCCGCCGAAGGGGTGTGCACCGAATACCGAGATCTTGCCCAGTGCCAGCGCCGAGCCGCCGAAGTGCTTGCTGCCGGCGGCGGGGTTGGGGATCTGGTAGAGCAACGCGAGCCCGTAGGCCTGCCCGGCTGTCCAGCCGGTGATCAGCCCGCCGATGTGCAGCCACCGGGTGTAGAGCGCGATCACCACCGCCGGCAGCGTCTGTAGGATGATCACACCACCGATGAGCTGGAGGTCGATCGCGTACTGCGGGTTGATCAGGACGATGAATGCCACCGCGCCGAGCTTGACCACGAGCGAGGCCAGCTTGGCCTGGCGGGCCTGGCTGCGGTCGTCGGCGTCGCGACGCAGGTACTCCTTGTAGATGTTGCGGGTCCACAGGTTGGCCGCCGCGATCGACATGATCGCAGCCGGCACCAGCGCGCCGATCCCGATGGCCGCGAAGGCGATCCCGGCGAACCAGGACGGGAACTGGGAGCTGAACAGCGCCGGGACGATCGTGTTGCTGTCGGCCTTCCCGGTGGCGCCGTTGACGATCGGCTTGGTGTGGGCGGCGACGGCCACGTATCCCAGCAGCGCCAGGAACCCCAGCATCAGCGAGTACGCCGGCAGCGCGGCCATGGTGCGCTTGACGACCTCGCGACCGCGGGAGGCCAGCACCCCCGTGATCGAGTGCGGGTAGAGGAACAGCGCCAGCGCGGAGCCGAAGGCCAGCGTGGCGTACTGGAGCTGGTTGGTGCCGGTCAGCAGGAGCCCGCCGGACCTGGCGGCGGTGAACTTGGTGTCCGCCGCATGGAAGATCGGTCCGAAGCCGCCCAGCTTGGCCGGCAGGTAGATGATCGCGACCAGGATCACCCCGTAGATGAGGATGTCCTTGACGAACGCGATGAGCGCCGGTGCCCGCAGCCCGGACTGGTAGGTGTATGCCGCGAGGATGACGAAAGCGACGATCAACGGAAGGTGCCCGACCAGGCCGGACCCGTTGAGCCCCATCGTCCGCAACACCGCCTCCAGCCCGGCGAGCTGGAGCGCGATGTAGGGCATGGTCGCGACGATCCCCGTGACGGCCACCAGCAACGCCATGGTGGGCGAGCCGTAGCGGCCGCGGACGAAATCGGCCGGGGTGACGTAGCCGTTCACCCGCGAGACCGACCACAGCCGCAGCAGCGGCAGCAGCACCAGGGGATAGGTGACGACCGTGTACGGCAGCGCGAAGAACCCGAGCGCGCCGGAGGCGAACAACAGCGCCGGCACGGCGACGAAGGTGTAGGCGGTGTAGAGGTCACCGCCGAGGAGGAACCAACTGATCCAGGAGCCGAAGCGCCGGCCGCCGAGGCCCCATTCGTCGAGGTGGTCCATCCTGGATCCGGCAGACCCGGCGCGCCACCTCACGGCGACGAAACCCACCACGGTGACAGCGGCGAACAGCGCGATGAAGATCGCCAGCTCGGTGACCTGGGAGGGTGTCACCGCCGGGTTCCCTCCTCCAGCGCGTCGACGTCCCGGGGGCCGGCCGACCCGCGGGACGCCCGGTACACCACGACCGTGCACAGCACGCCGACCGGGATCCCGACGAACTGGAACCAGTAGAAGAACGGCATGCCGCCCAGCCGCGGCTGGTCGTAGTTGAAGATCGGCGTGATCAGTGTGAAGAGCGGGACGAGCAGCAGCAGGTTCCACATGCCGCGCCGACGCCTCCCGCCAGACGGGTGGGTGCGCCTCGGGGACGTCGACATGACGGGCCTCCAGGGAGAGGACGGGCCTCCAGGGAGAGGGACCGGCCGGATGGTAGGCGTTGCGCGCCGCTCCCGTCACCCCGCGGGTGCCCGGGTCGGCTACTCCGCGCGGTCGCTCACCGGGCGGCAACGTCACGGTCCCGCCGAGAAAGCGTGCGACGATGGCTCGGCACGACGCTGCTTCCCGGCACGACGCTTGTGGGGACGCATCTGATGCAGGCACTCGACGTCCGGGTCGACCAGGTCACCCGGCACCGGCTGGGTGAACAGTCACTCGCCGAGGTCGCCGCGCACCTGTGGCCGGAATCGTGCGCCAGTTGCCTACGGCCGCTCGGTGCCGGCCTTCCGGCACTGTCCATCTCCGCTACCCGCTCGCTGGGCCGGGCCGAACTGCACCATTTCTCCTGCCGGCACCCGACCTGGCAGGACCTGGCGGTATTGCCGCACGCCCGGCCCCGGGACTACCGCGCACGGGCGTTCCTGCTGCACTGCCGGGAGGGGGACGCCGCACAGGTCCGGCCGGTGCTGCTGGTCAACCCCTCACTCGGGCAGGTGATGCTCGCCCAGCGTGCGGGGCGGTGGCGGGTCGCGACGGTCGAGAACGCCGGCGCCCTCGGCCTGCGACCCGGGGCCGCGGTGGCGACGGTGCCGGCGTCCGGGGGTAAGCTCCTTGTGAGGGTGCAGCAAGGTATGGTCTGCGCCCAACTGGCGGACGGTCAGGAGTGGACGGCGAGGGTCGACGGCGCGGTCCTCCGGCAGATCCGGGTACTGCGTGGGGTGATGCTTGCGGTGACGAGCGCGGTGCACCCCGGCCAGGTCGCGACCGTCGCCGATGTCATGTCGGCAGTCGTCGCGGGGCGGGTCGCACTGGGATGGGTGCCGGTGCGTGAATGACGCCGGGACGAGCGGTCCAGCGACGGACGAGACGAGCGAGGCGATCGGGTGACGGCACGTGGTCAGCGTCGGCCATACCGGGTGGTGTTTCTCGGCCCACCTTGTGACGATGGGGACGGGCTTACCGGCACGATCGTGACCACCGACGTCGAGGAGGCGTTGCGGGAGGCGCGGTCGATCGCACGCTGCGGTGGGGTCGCGCAGGTGCAGTTCGTCGGTGGTGACGGTGCCCGTGAGGTTCTCGCATCGTTCCCGCCGGACGCCACCGTTTCCCTGACCCCTCGAAGTTACGGCCCGAGGAGCTACGGTCCCCCGCGTTACGACGGGGCGACGACGCACACGGCGCTGTGAGGCACACGACGCTGTGAGGTCGAGGGACCCGACCGAGCTCGAGCGGACCCGAGCGGACCCGACCAGGAAGCGGTCCTCACCGGCCAGGGAGCGTCCTCAGAGGTACAGGCCCGTCCCGCCCTCGGTCTTGTCGCTGGCCACGGCGTGCAGGTCGCGTTCCCGCAGCACGAGATAGATGAAACCGGCGACCTCGACCTCGAACTGGTCCTCCGGGCTGAACAGCACCCGGTCACCGACCTTCACCGACCGCACGTGGTGCCCGACCCCGAAGACCTCACCCCAGGTGAGCCTCCGGGCGACGTCGGCTGTGGCCGGGATGAGGATCCCCCCGCTGGTGCGCCGCTCACCGCCGTCCTGCTCGAAGCGCACCATGACCCGGTCGTGCAACATCTGGACCTCGAGCTTGGACTCGAGCTTCGACTCCAGGGAATCCAGCATCCGCGCATGCTACGACCTGCCGTGGTGAGCCGTGAGCCGGGGCTGCCCGGCTGGGCTGGACACCGGCGGCGGACGCGAAGAGGCCCCGCGGAACTGCCAGGTCGGGGGTCCGGCAGCGCCACGGGGCTGTCCGTGTCATCGCGGGCCACGGGGAATGCGTTACACGCCTCGGCCAGAAATTTTTCCCGACGTGCCCGATCAGGCTCGCCTGTCAGTCCAGGCTCGCCTGTCAGTCGCGGGCCAGCAGGAACCGGCCGAAGTGCGGGACGGTGAAGGCGATCCGGCCGCGCTGCGCCGAGAACACCAGCCCCTTGCGGAGCAGGCTGTCGCGAGCCGGGGAGAGCGACGACGGCCGCCGGCCGAGGTGGTCGGCGATCCCGGAGGTGCCGACCGGCTCGTCGCGGCCCCGCGCCAGCTCGGCCATCGCCCGCAGGTACTCCCGCTCGGCCGGGGTGGCCCGCTCGTAGCGGGAGCCGAAGAAGCCCACCGCGAGCTCGGCCTCGGCCTCGGGCGCCGCCACCTGCACGTCGGTCGTGGTGATCGGGCTCGCGGGGGCGGCGTCCCAGGCGGCCTTGCCGTAGGCCTGCACGAAGTACGGGTAGCCCCCGGATGCCTCGAACAGCGCATCCAGGCCGTCGGTGGTGATGTCGGCGCCCTCTCGACGCACCGGCGCGGTCAGGGCGAGCGCCGCGTCCGCCGGGTCGAGCCGGTCGATGCGCAGGTAGCGGAACAGCCGCTCGGAGTAGGACTTCGACGCCGACAGCACCGCGGGCAGGTGGGGCAGACCGGCTCCCACGACCACCAGCGGCGCGCCGGACTGCGACAGCTCGTGGCAGGCGGCGCACAGCGCGGACACGTCGTCCGGGCCGATGTCCTGCATCTCGTCGAGCAGCAGCGCCACCCCGGTGCCGACGTCGGCGGCGAGGTCGGCGACAGCGGTGAAGAGCTCCAGCAGGTCGATCTCGATGTCGCCGGAGTCGGCCCGGCCGGTGCACGCGGGGACGTCGATGCCCGGCTGCCAGCGGTCGCGCAGCTTCGCGTCGGCCGGTGCGGCGCGCAGCGCGAACGCCTTGAGCACGCCCAGCACGTCCTCCACCCGTTCCGGGGCGCGGTGGCGCAGCGCCAGGTCGCGCACCGCCCGGTGCAGCGCCGCGGCCAGCGGTCGGCGCAACCCGGCATCGGGCCGGGCCTCGATCTTGCCGGCGCCCCAGCCACTGCGCACCGCCATCGACCTCAGCTCGCCGAGCAGTACGGTCTTGCCGACGCCGCGCAGACCGGTCAGCACCAGGCTGCGCTCCGGCCGGCCGCGGGCGACCCGCTCCAGCACCACACCGAACGCGTCGAGCTCGCGACCCCGCCCGGCCAGCTCGGGCGGGCGCTGCCCGGCGCCGGGAGCGAAGGGGTTGCGGACCGGATCCACAGTCTCGGAGAGTATCGGCCTCTCTAGCGCGAACCCGATATTGCCGCAGAAAGCCCGATCGGCGTGTCGCTTTCGGGAACCGACCTCGGCAGCGGGCACGAATCGTCAACCGCTGCCGGGGCCGGAGCCTGTGAAGGGAGTGGTCCGATACAGGGGGAGGCAGCTACGCCCGGCGTCCCTCATCCGCGCCGCTGCGCGGATCCCTGGGCGGGTGGGAACTCGGCGACCAGCTCCCACGCGTCGGGCGGGGCGAGCCGGGGCGCAACCGGGCCAGGTGGACCAGCCGGGGGTCCAAGTCGACCTGCTGCGGTCTCGCCACCTGGCGGGGATCCGGGTGTTCCGCGGGCAGGAGTTCGGCGACGGGGACCGGCCCGCGATCACCGACCGGGGCACCTGGACCGAGGTCGCCGACCGACGAACCTACCGGGCCCAGGCGCGCCGCCCGTTCCGGTTCTACCTGCTCACCCACCTGGACCTGACCGGCGCACCCACCGCGGCCCCCGCGCTCCCGCCCGCCGACGTCGAGGCGATCGCGCTTGATGAGCGGGGGAACCGGGCGCACACCCGCGCCAGGTGGTAGGCGCGATCATCTCCACCACCCTCCGGCTGTCAACAGCCCGGGGGGACTGTGGGTCCGGTTTCGGACGGTGGGTGTTTGTCTCGTTGTCACTGTGCGTCACAACCGCGACGATGACGATCAGCACGAGAGCGGTAGCGTCACCGGCGTGAGGACGGCCCCATATGCGGCATCGGATCAGCCGTGATAGAGCACGGTGTAGGTGCCGGCTGCGGTGGTGAACGTGTTGCCGGTCACCTGCATGAGCGGGCGGATCTCGCCACGTGGTGTGCCGTCTGAATTGAGGTATGCGGGGTTGAAATGCACTTGTTCAACCTGGCCGATGAAGAGGGTGTGATCGCCCGCGAAGTCGAGGTCCCGCAGGCTTCGGCAGGTCATCCAACCGATACCGTTGGAGAGTATCGGGCCGTATTTGGATGCGGCGTCATCGACGGGGAGGCCGCTGGCTGCGATCTTCTCGGCATTGCTGGTGTATTGGTAACGGGAGTATCGTGCTCCCAACTTCCAGGCGCCTTGCAGGTGGTCGACACAGGGTACGGACAGGGTGAAACCGGCCGTGGCCACCAGGTTGTGGCGGGTCGTCCATTGTTTGTAAACGGCCACGGCGACCTGCTGCGGGTCGGTCGAGATGGAGGTGACGTTGGATACCGGGATTATATTGGATGTGCCATCCGGTGAGCGGGTGCCGACGAGATAGGCGATGCGTGGCGCGAGCAACCGGTGTGCTTTTTCTAGAGCACTCATCGCCCCGCCGCCGAGGATTGGAAAGAAACGATATCGTCGCTGAGGTCACGGGCGGCCGTAAGTGTGGCGAACGTTGGTGACTGCAGTTGACGGCGAAGTGTCTCCAGTGCCTTGGCTGTTTGGTGCAGACGTTGCGTGATCGGAATATCGAATACAGGCTGCAACGCCTCGCGGGCCGCCTCCGGGCCGTGGATCTGAAGTCGTGCCTGGGCCTGGTAAATCCGGGACAGGGTGAGCGTCACTGGCCAGGTGCCACCAGCGATCGACTTGCCGTAGAGATTGACGACGCTGCTGGTTTCGTGTTCCACCTCCGCCCAATTATGCAGGTATAGATGGGTAGCGGCATTGTAGTAGTGCTGCCGCGCTACCGGAAAGGTAAAAATCTCTCCAAGTTCACGCAACCTGTCGTGCTCCCCGACAGCGGCACGTTGCTCTTCGGCGGCATAGAGAATGGCTACAGCCTCGGTTCGCTTACCAAGTTGCGCCAGCGTGCGGGCCTGCAGGCCGGCCAGCCGTATTGCCGCGACACCAGCTGCACCTGTTGCGCGGGCCTTGTCTGCCTGGCGTAGCACGTCGTCTGGTGTGCCCCACCAGCTAGCAATCATCGCTTTTGTACAATACACCCATGTCAACAGCGCTCGATCCCCGGACAGCTCGGCAAAGGTTTCAGCCGTGTCGGCTTGAATCAAGCCGGCATGCGGCTCGGACAGGTCGTGGCTGATCGACGCGAGTAGTACACAGGTTGCGCCCAGCAACACATACAGGTCCCGGGTGTCACTGGGGTGGTGCTGCCGGGTCGCCACCGTCGTGTACAGGTGGTTACGGAGGACGACAAGACCACACAGAATAGGGACCAGGTCGGGTGTGAGCGCGTAATCAGTCGCAAAGCGGCGCAACTGGTGACGAGTCTGCCCGAGAGCGTGCTCACTGGTGCCGGGTATTCCTACGACGCTCGCACGTAACAGTGCCGAGCTGTTGGCGGCGCCCAGCACCATTTCCCGGACACTGCTTCCCAAGGGACTCAGCGACGCGGCCCCAACGCCCAAGGTTTTCAACAAGTAGCGGCGGTTCATGCGGTTCATGTCGTCTGCCATCGCAGAAGCTGCCGGAAGGAAGGCAAGATCGTTGCCGACAATCATGTTGTCGCTAACGACTGGTCCGGTGTCGGCGCGTCGCCGCTGTCGTTGCTCGTGCTCGGCAGCCTCCCACAACCGCACCAACTCGCCGCCCGCGTCGAGGACTCGGTCACAGCGTTCCGCGAAGTCCCGACCCGGTCGCCGGTCGCCGATCTCGATACGTCCGACGAGGTCCCCGCTGACTTGGACGGCGGCGCCGAGCCGATCCTGAGACAGGCCGCGGGCCTTGCGCCGTGTCCGAAGCTCGTAACCGAACCGGTGCCGAGC
>JAVKSM010000076.1:0-16584 GCA_039583705.1 Pseudonocardiaceae bacterium | reverse complement strand
AGCTCGCGCAGCGCCACGCCGGAGGGAAGTGGCTCGCGTTGGGCGGTGGTGGCTACGGTCTCTTCCGTGTCGTGCCTCGGTCCTGGACGCACCTGCTCGCCACCGTGCTCGACCGGGACCTGCTCCCTGAGCGGCCGCTGCCCCCGGAATGGGTGGCCCACGCCGGGAGGCTGACGAGGCTGCCGCTGCCGTCTTCGATGACCGACTCGGGCGAGGTGTCGCACGCCGGGTGGAGCGGTGCCGCTGACACCCCGGTCGACCGGGCGATCCTGGAGACCCGGCGGGCCGTCTACCCGCTGCACGGCCTCGATCCGGACGACCCGGGGCAGTGACGGCGCCGCCGCGGTGGACACGGGGCCAGCTGGGCACCCCCGTCAGCCCTCGGCTACCGTCCTTCAGGTATGAGGGTTCTGGCCGGACTGCTCGGCCTCGGGGTGGCGCTGCTGCTGGCGGCGGGTTGCGGTGGTTCCGGTCAGGTCGGGTTCGGGTCCGGAGCGTCGTCCCGACCGGCGCCGACCCAGCTTCCCCCGTCGACCGGGGTGCCGCCGGGGGGGGCGACCCAGGTGCCCGCGGCCCGGGTGGACGCGAGCGGGCTGCCGAACGGGTGGCCCACCACCGTGTGGACCACCGACGGCGGACGGGTCGTCGGCCTGTTCGGTCGTGCCGGTGGCTGCACGACCGTTTCAGCCAATCTTGCGAGTCAGGAGGCGCGGCGGGTCGTCATCCGGTTGGCCCAGACCACCACCGGCAACGGCCCGTGCTCCCAGGTGCTGTCCTTCCCGCCGCTGACCGTGCGGCTCGACGCCCCGCTCGGCGGTCGTACGGTGGCACTCGTCGTCCCCCGCGCCTCCCACGGCCCACCGCCGAACAAGTGACGCGGCAGGCACCGCCGAACAAGTGAGGCGGCAGGCTTGGAGAAGTCGGAAGGCCGGGCCGGCCCCGACCCGACCCGACCTTCCGTCGAATGCGGCGCGCCCGCCGCATGGCCCATGACAGGGCACAATGCCTGTTACCCCAGACGGTGCCCGCTCCCGACTTGTCCGTCAATGTGCCGATCGGGCGGTGACCGTGTGAGAGGTGCCCCGGGCTCGTCACACTGTGTTCGGGTCACGCCTGGTTGGTGGCGCGCCGGAGCACCTCCGGCTCATCAGCTTGCGTAGGCGCGCAGCCGCTCGGCCCGGTCGCCATGGCGCAGCTTGGCCATGACCTCGCGCTCGATCTGACGGACCCGCTCGCGGGAGAGCCCGAACTCGCGGCCGATCTGGTCCAGCGTGCGGGGCTGGCCGTCGTCGAGGCCGTAGCGCAGCCGGATCACCTGCTGCTCGCGGTCGTCGAGGGTCGCCAGCACGCGACGCAGGTCGTCGTGCAGCAGCCCGGAGATGACCGTCGTCTCGGCGTCGGTGGCCTCGGCGTCCTCGATGAAGTCGCCGAGCGGGGCGTCCTCCTCGGTGCCGACCGGCATGTCCAGGCTCACCGGATCCCGGCTGTGGTCGAGCAGGTCAGCGATCTTCTCAACCGGCAGCCCGGAGTGCTCTGCCAGCTCCTCGTGGCTGAGCTCCCGGCCGAACTGCTGGTGCAGCTCCCGCCGGAGGCGGGCGAGCTTGTTGACCTGTTCGACGAGGTGGACGGGCAGCCGGATGGTGCGGGCCTGGTCGGCCATGCCGCGGGTGATGGCCTGGCGGATCCACCAGGTGGCGTAGGTGGAGAACTTGAAGCCCTTGGTGTAGTCGAACTTCTCCACCGCCCGGATCAGGCCCAGGTTGCCCTCCTGGATGAGGTCGAGCAGGGGCATCCCGCGGCCGGTGTAGCGCTTGGCCAGCGAGACGACCAGCCGCAGGTTCGCCTCCAGGAGGTGGTTCTTGGCGCGCTCCCCGTCGCGCACGAGCTCCCGCAGGTCGGCGGCGCGGCGTGGCGGCAGCTTGCCCGCGGTGTCCAGCATGTGCTGTGCGTAGATGCCCGCCTCGATCCGCTTGGCCAGCTCGACCTCGTCAGCGGCGGTCAGCAGCTTCCTGCGTCCGATACCATTGAGGTAGACACGGACCAGGTCGGCAGCCGGGCCTTGGGCGTCGAGGTCGACCTCGGCGGGGATCTCGGGCGGGACCGTGGTCTGTGGGGGGGTCATGGGTGTCCTCCTGCGGCGCGGGTGAGGCGGTGCGCGCGGCGTCATAAGGTGGAACGCTCGCCAGGCCCGGTTCGTTCCCGTGTGACCGGTGCCACCGCCTGTCGGGCGGCCTCCCCATGCCACCTCGACGAGCATCGTGCTACACCTCGACGAGCACCGTGAAAGGGCCGTCGTTGATCGACTCGACCGCCATCAGCGCGGCGAACCGGCCGGTCGCGACACAGGCACCCCGGCGGCGCAGCTCGGCGACGACCGCCTCGACCAGCGGTTGGGCGTGGTCCGGGGGGGCCGCCTCGGACCAGGACGGCCGGCGGCCCTTGCGGGTCTGGCCGTAGAGGGTGAACTGGCTCACGACGAGCAGTCCGGCGCCGGTCTCGGCGCAGGACTGCTCACCGCGCAGGATCCGCAGCTCGTGCAGCTTGCGGGCCATCGTCTCCGCCTGGCGGGGCCCGTCGGAGCGGGTGACGCCGAGCAGCACGAGCAGGCCGGGACCGTCGAGCGCCCCGACGACCTCGTCGTCCACCGTTACGCTCGCGCGGATGACCCGCGACACCACCGCCCTCACCGCTGCGCCCCGGGCACCAGCAAGCGTGCCGGGAGGTTTCGGTTCTCGCGCCGGGGGGCAGGGCTCGTGGTGATGCAGCCCACACGAGTGGAGAGACGTCCGTGACCGACCAGAAGTCGCCGAAGACGATCGACGCCCTGAGCAAGGGGACCCGGCGCTACCCCCCGGACGAGGACTTCGCGCGGCGGGCCAACGCCAGACCCGAGATCTATCAGGCCCCGCTGGAGGACTTCTGGGACGCGCAGGCGAAGGAGCGGCTGGACTGGTTCACGCCCTACGAGCGTGTGCTGGAGTGGGAGCAGCCCTACGCGAAGTGGTTCCTCGGCGGCACGCTCAACGCGACCTACAACTGTGTGGACCGATGGGTGGAGAAGGGCCACGGTGACAAGGTCGCCTACCACGTCGTGCCGGACGACGGCCCGGACTCCGCTGACTGCCGCGATGTCAGCTACGCCGAGCTGCAGCGCGAGGTGGTGCGGTTCGCCAACGGCCTGAAGTCGCTGGGCGTGGGCAAGGGCACCCCGGTGGGGATCTACCTGCAGATGGTCCCGGAGCTGCCCCTGGCCATGCTCGCCTGCGCCCGGCTCGGAGCGCCCCACACCGTGATCTTCGGGGGGTACAGCGGGAAAGCCGTGGCCGAGCGGGTCGCCGACATGGGCTGCACCGTGCTGGTGACCCAGGACGAGGCGCGACGGGCCGGCAGGACCGTGCCGCAGAAGGCGAACGCCGACGAGGGCCTTGCCAGCGGCCACACCAAGATCGAGCACGTGGTCGTGCTCCGCCGCACCGGAGGCCAGGTCGACATGCAGGACGGCCGCGACGTCTACTGGCATGACCTGGTGGCCGACGCGGACGCCGACCCGCTGTCCTGCCCGTGTGAGCCGATGGACTCCGAGGATCTGTTGTTCCTGCTCTACACCAGCGGGACCACCGGAAAGCCCAAGGGCGTCGTGCACACCACGGCCGGCTACCTGCTCGGCGCGGCCACGACGCACTACTACGTTTTCGACCTCAAGCCGGAGTCGACCTACTGGTGCGCCGCCGACGTCGGCTGGATCACCGGGCACAGCTACATCGTCTACGGGCCGCTGGCCAACGGGGCGACCAGCGTGCTCTACGAGGGGACTCCGGGCCACCCGGACAAGGACGTCTGGTGGTCGGTCATCGAGAAGTACCAGGTCGACATCCTCTACACGTCCCCGACCGCGATCCGCTCGCACATGAAGTGGGGCCCCGAGCACGCCCAGCGCCACGACCTGTCCTCGCTGCGGGTGCTGGGCACGGTCGGGGAACCCATCAACCCCGAGGCGTGGGAATGGTACCGCCGCCACATCGGCGGTGAGCGCTGCCCGGTGGTGGACACCTGGTGGCAGACCGAGACCGGCCACATCCTCATCACCCCGCTGCCAGGCGTCACGACGCTCAAGCCCGGCTCGGCCACCCAGCCGTTCCCCGGCGTGGACGCGGCGGTCTACGACGACGAGGGCAACGTCGTGGCTCCGGGCGGGGGCGGCAATCTCGTGCTGCGCGCCCCGTGGCCGGGGATCATGCGTGGGTTGTTCCACGACGACGAGCGCTACCGCGAGAGCTACTGGTCGCGCTACCCCGACGCCTACTTCGCCGGGGACGGCGCCCGGGTCGACGAGGACGGCGACTTCTGGCTCATGGGCCGTATCGACGACGTCACCAACGTCTCCGGGCACCGGATCTCCACGACCGAGGTGGAGAGCGCGCTGGTCGACCACGAGGCGGTCGCCGAGGCGGCGGTGACCGGGCGGCGGGACGCCGACACCGGTCAGGCGCTCGTCGCGTTCGTCTCGCTGAAGGGTGGCCGGGAGGGCTCCGACGACTTGGCCGCGACGCTGCGCAAGCACGTCGCGAAGCAGATCGGGAAGCTGGCGCGCCCGGCCCAGGTGATCTTCACACCGGACCTGCCCAAGACCCGCTCCGGAAAGATCATGCGCCGGCTGCTCAAGAACATCGCCGAGGGTGAGCCGCTCGGAGACACCACCACGCTGGTCGACCCGACCGTGGTGGAGACCATGCAGCAGCAGATGGGTGCCGAGCGAGGCTGAGCAACCCCGCAGGTATGCCGGCCGTAGGCTTGCGGCGGTCGGGGTACGGGCGGGAGGAGACGGACGTGGGCCTGATGCTGAGCCAGAACGCCGAGGCGGACGCGCTGCTGGACCGGGACCCGCTCGCGCTGCTGGTCGCGATGGTTCTCGATCAACAAATCCCGCTCGAACGGGCGTTCTCGGCGCCCTACGACCTGACGCAACGGTTGGGGCACGACCTGGACGCCCACGAGCTGGCCGAGTACGAGCCGGACGCGCTGGCCGACCTGTTCGCCCAGCGGCCGGCGCTGCACCGCTTCCCGAAGTCGATGGCGAGGCGCGTGCAGGAGGTGTGTCAGACGCTGGTCGACGACCATGACGGGGACGTGACGGGGCTGTGGCGCGACGTCGCGGACGGCCGTGAGCTGCTCGGCCGGCTGCGGGCGTTGCCGGGTTTCGGGGAGCAGAAGGCGCGGATCTTCCTGGCGCTGCTGGGCAAGCAGCTCGGCGTCCAACCGCCCGGCTGGCGGGAGGCCGCCGGTGGGTACGGCGAGGAGGGCTCTTCCAAGTCGGTGGCAGACATCCGCGACGCGCAGACGCTGGCAAAGGTGCGCGAGTACAAGCAGCGGGTCAAGGCCGCAGCGCGGCGGTGATCAGCCTGGCAACCCCCGCCCGCAACGCCGAGGTGCCGGGTCGGCCGCGCCGGGTGCCGATTCTGCCGTCATCCGGCAATCGGTCGATGCGCGCCGGGGGCTTCGGTGGGAGCATGGAGTGAGGGAGGTGGTGTCGTGAAGGACACCCCGCGGGACGACACCCCGGTTCTCATCACCGAGGCGGCTCCCTCATACGACGAGCAGTTCGCGTCCCGCCGCAAGCGTTACTCGATCATGATGGGGATGCGCATCCCCTTCCTCGTCACCGCTGCCTTCTTCTACCACATCCCCTGGCTTGCGGTGCTCCTCGTTCTCCTTTCGATCCCGCTGCCGTGGTGCGCGGTGCTCATCGCCAACGACCGCCCGGCCCGCAAGGCTGAGAAGGTCAGCCGCTACCGCGGCGACCACAGGGCGCTCGAGGCGCAGGAGCACCGAGTCATCGACGTCTGAGCCCGGAGGGCCGCCCGCCAGCACGTCGGCGACTTCGTCACTGCGCATCCGGTGGGTCATGGGGGCATGATGGGCGACGTGACCAGCCAGACCATCGTGCTGCCCGAGACCCGGCCCCAGGGCACCGACCGTACCGGCGACGACGACCCGAAGCTGTTCCACTACGTCCGCAAGGCGAAGATCGCCGAGAGCGCGGTGCTCGGGACCCACGTCGTCGCGTTGTGCGGGGAGGTCTTCCCGGTGACCCGGGCAGCCAAGCCGGGCTCACCCGTCTGCCCGGACTGCAAGCGGGTTTACGACGGCCTGCCCGCGGGTGGCGAGGACTGACCCGCTCTCCGTGCCGGATCCGCCGGGTCCGACCCGTCGGTGCCCTGGGGCAGGGCGCTGAGCAGCCTGTCCTCGCCGCTTCGCCTCGCCTGGCGCTCAGGTGGGGCCGCGGCGGCACGGGTGCGCTGCTCCCGGCGCCGCGCCCGGCGGGCCGGTCCCGCCGGCCACAGCTCCTCGATGGCGTTGTTGAGCTCGGCGCCCAGCACGATCGCGAAACCGAGGAAGAACGCGACGAGCAGGTAGGCGATGGGGCTGGCCAGCGCGCCATAGGTGTAGCCGGTGCCCGTCACCCAGGCGATGTAGATCCGCAGCCCGGTGACCGCGACGACGAACACCATCATGGCGAGCAGGGCGCCCGGAAGTGCCCGGCGCCACGGCAGCTTGTTCGGCAACGCCACCTTGTACAGCGTCGTCAGGGCCAGCACGAGCAGCACCCCGACCGCCGGGTAGTAGAACCAGTCGATGAGCGTGGCCGCCGGGCGACGCCACGACCCGGGCAGCACCAGCGGCAGCCGATCCGGGCCCAGCGCGAGCAGCGGCAGGGTGAACACCGCGACGATGAGCGAGACCAGGTAGAGCAGCAGGGAGAAGATCCGCTGCCAGACCGGGTTGCGGACCTTGTGCTGGGAATGGGCCTTCGTGATCGCGTCGACCCACGACGAGATCGCAGACGAGCCGGCCCACAGCGACAGGACGAACCCGATCGACACGATCTCACTGCGGCCGCGGGTGAGGATGTCGGAGACGGTCGGTGCGACGATCTGGTCCACGACGTTCCTCGAGAACACCGTCCGGCACAGCGACACGATCTTGCGTTGGACGACGGCGGTCGTGTCCGGTCCGAAGAAGCCACCGACGTAGCCGATGCTGCCGAGCAGTCCGAGCAGCAGGGGCGGTAGCGAGAGCGTCGACCAGAACGCCGCCGTGGCCGCCTCCCCGAAGATGCTGTCGTCCCAGGCCTTCGTCAAGGTCCGCGTGAGCAGGCGCCGCCCACGCCGAGGCTCCGGGTTCCTGGCCCGCGCGGCGGTGGCCGTGTCGCTGGTGCTGTCCATCTCCTCACCAGCATGGAGCATCCGGGGCCATCCTGCCGGCACGCCACGGGGGCGGGAACCCGCAGGTTCCCGCCCCCGTCACGCTCGCCGGGCTCGGCGTCAGGCGCCGCCGTCGGACTGCAGGTCCACAGCCAGCTCCCGGAGCTTGGCTTCGTGCGCCTTGGCGTGGTGGCCGCAGAACAGCAGCTCCCCTCCCGAGGGCAGCACGGCACGCAACGTGGCCGCTGCCCCGCAGCGGTCGCAGCGGTCGGCGGTGGACAGCTCCGGCCGGATCAAGGTTCCGGGCATCGTCATCTCCCTCCGTCCTGGCTCCGGAGCCACTCCAGGGCCAGCGAGCTGCGACCATCGAGGTCGCTCGCCCACACTCTAGGCAGACGAACGGCCGTCCCGCTCTGTTTCGCCCCGCGGATTGACGGTCGTCACGTCTTGTCCATCGCTGCAGGGACACCCGACATCACAGGTCGAGACCCACACGTGAGGGCTGGCACGATCCGGTGGTGACCCGGGTCCAGGCTCCCCGCCACGCGGCGCGGCTGCCGTGCTCGGCCGGCTTCGGTCTCGTGACCGCGGCGATGAACGTGACGTTCTACGAGGCCATCGCGCGGCCCTGGTGGCGGCCGCGCTCGGGGTGGCGTTCATCGCCGACGTCCGGCTGACCGGCAGCCCTGCCGGTGGCGTGGGGCTGCGCTCCCACGACGGCGACGAGCGTGCGGACCTCACGCGACCCGACCCTCGATCGGATCTGCCACCCGCGGGTGGAGTGCCGCCCGGTAAAGGGATTCGAAGGTGGCCAGGGTGGTGGCGATGTCGTGGCGGGTGACGATTTCCCGGCTGGCCGCGCCCATCGCCGCGCGCGTTGTTTCGGGTTGGGTCAGAACCCGGGTGAGGCGCTCGGCCAGTGCGGCGGGGTCCCCGGGGGGGTAGAGCCAGCCGTTCACGCCGTCGTGCACGAGGTGGGGCAGCGCCATGGCGTCGGCGGCGACGACGGGTTTGCCGGCCGCCATGGCCTCCATGGTGGCCAGGCTTTGCAGTTCGGCGGTACCAGGCATGCAGAACACCGTGCAGCGGGCGTAGGCATCCAGCAGGGCCGGCTCCCCGACCAGGCCGTGGAAGCGCACCTGCTGGTGCAGGCCGAGCCGGTGCGCCAGCGCGTGCAGCCGGGTGTGTTGGCTGCCGGTGCCGACGATCTCCAGCCGGGCCGGCAGGTCGGGGGGCAGCAGGGTCATCGCGGTCACCAGCTCGTCGACCCGTTTTTCCACATCCAGGCGCCCCACGAACAGCACCGTCAGGTGGGTGGCCGGGGCGGCGCAGGCCTGCTGGTAGCGGGTGAGGTCGATACCGCAGGAGATCGCCTGCACCGGGCGGTGGAATCCCGTCTGGTGCAGCAGGGCCGCCGCCCGGGGGGTCGGCGCGGTGACGGCGTGCACCCTGGCGTAGACCCGGTGCAGGTCGCGCCAGGCCAGCCGGGCGGCGGTGGCATGCAACCAGACCGGGATCCTGGTGTAGGCGAGGAGGTTCTCTGGCATGAAGTGGTTGGTCGCGATGACCGGCACGCGCTGGCGGACCGCTGACCTGATCACTTCCCGGCCCACGATGAAGTGGGACTGGGTGTGCACCACGTCCGGGGCGATCGTCCCGATCAGCTCGGCCACGGGTCGGGCGATCCGCCAGGGCAGGCACACCCGGAAGGTGGGGTGCACCCCCACCCCGTGCGAGGCCAGTCGGTGCACCACCAGCCCGCCCACCCCGCCCACCAGTTCCGGGAACAGCGACGGCCCAGGCGCTGGGGCGGGGCAGAGCACGTGGACCTCGTGGCCGCGACTGGCGAGACCTGCCGCCAGCCGCTGAGTGAACCGGGCAGCGCCGTTGACGTCGGGCGGGTAGGTGTCGGCGGCCAGCAGGATTCGCAGCCGCCCGGCGGGTAGCTCCTCGCGCCCGCCACACCGGCCGGGGGAGGTGAGCGGTGGGGTCGCGGCTCGGTGCCGGGACAACCCGATCACGCCGGCGACGGCGAACACCCCGCAGGCCAGCAGGGCCGCCGTGACCGCCGGGGTGGCGTTGGCTGCCTCGCCGAGCACCGCGACGCCGATACCCACCGCCACCAGCGGGTCGACCACGGTCAGGCCGGCGACCACCACCTCGGTCGGCGCGTTGGCGTGCGCCTGCTGGGCGTACCAGCCCCCGACCAGCAACGCCACCACCAGACCGGGCAGCGCGAGCAGCACGCCGGGTGCATCAGCGGCCGTGAGGTGGGTCAGCGCCACCTTGGTGAGCGCGGCGACGAACCCGAAGCAGGCGCCGGCCGCCACCGTCTGCATCAGGCTGCGCAGCCGGCCCTTGGCCAGCAGGGCGCCGACCGCCAGGACGACGAGGGTCGCGGCCAGCAACCCCAGGATCTCCAGGACGTCGTTGCGGGTGGCCGGCGCGGCGGCGGTGGTGGTGGCGGCGAGCACCACGAACAGCCCGACCCCGCCGGTGCACGCGGCGACCGCGAGGACCGAGGTCCGGCTCAACCGGGTGCGCCGGCTGGCGGCGTCGAACGCCGCGGTCAGCGGCAGCGCCAACACCCCGACCGGCTGCACGACGGTCAGCGGGGCCATCGACAACGCCAGCACATGCAGCGCCGTCCCGGCTCCCAGCAGCGCCAGCCCAGCCAGCCAGCCGCGGTTGCCCAGCAACCGCAGTACCTGCCGGACCGGCAGCCGGCCGCCACCGCCCGGCACCGCCCGGTTCTGGGCCCGCGCGCCCAGTGCGTAACCGGCCGCCCCCGCGGCGGCCAGCAGGATCGCCACCCACCGCAGCCCCGTCGGGTTCGGCGACGCAGCCGCCAGCGGCAGCATCAACGCCAGCGTCACCTCCCGCCTACCTGCCCCAGGAACGTCGGATCGAGCACGTGGACCGCCACGATCTGCTCAACGGCCGAGCCGGGGACGACAGTCATGACCTTGGTCTGGTTCCTTCCACAGTGCTTTCGTCCCACGGTGCCTTCGCCGTTCGCTCCACAGTGTCTTCGCCCCACGGTGCCTTCGCCGTTCGCTCCACAGTGCCTTTCCCCAGTGCCTTCCCCCCGGAAGTCTTCGCCCCGCACAGTGCCTTCGTCGTGGTCCTGCCCCGGTGGGCCGAGGAAGGCGGCAGTGCTGAGTCCCCCCGAGTCCGACAGTACTGTAGGTGGTGAGGGTGGTGCGAAGGTGGAGGCCATGGTGAGAACCCGCAGGGCCCGTCGCCGACATGGTGAGCTGGAGAGCGAGATCCTGGCGCTGCTGTGGGCCTCCCCGTCGCCGATGAGCCCCGGCGAGGTGCAGCAGGCCCTGGGCCGGAACCTGGCTTACAACACGGTCCACACCATCCTGGTCCGGCTGCACGCCAAGGGCGCGGTGAGCCGGGAACCCGCGGGGCGCGCCCACGCCTACCGGCCGGTGCTGGACGCGGCCGGGCTGGCGGCGCGGCAGATGCGGGCGGTGCTGGACAAGGGTGGGGACCGCGCCGCGGTGCTGCGCCGGTTCGTCGCCGAGCTCGGCAACCGCGACGAGCAGGTGCTCGCCGCGCTGCTGCGGGAACATTTCCGACAGGATGCTGCCGGCGGAGCCGACTGAACCGGGACGGAGGGCTGCGATGCGCCTGGACGTATACGTGCCGGTGCTGACCGCGCTGCTGTTGGGGCTGACGGTCCGTCCGCTCGCCCGGTTGCTGGCGCCGCGCACCGGCGTGCGGGTACTGGTCGGGGCCGGGGTGTGCTGCGCGGCGGGCTGGGTGTGGGCACTGGGGTTGCTCGCCTGGGCGGGGGTGGGGGAGCTGCCCGTCGCGGCCCGGCTCGGGGGCTGGTCGGGCGCGGTGCTGCGGGCTGACGACCCGGTGTCGGCTCCGGTCGCCTACGCCGCCGGCGGTGTGCTGCTAGCCGTGGTGGCGGGGTTCAGCGTCGCGAGCTGGCGGCGGATCCAGGCGGTGTGGGGCGGCTGGGAGCTGGCCGGTCAGCTCGGCCGTTCCCCCGGGGAGCTGGTCGTGCTGCCCGACCTCGGCGTGGATGCCTTCGCGCTGCCCGCGCTGGGGCGCCGCTGCGGTGGTCGCATCGTCGTCTCCGCGGGCATGCTCCGCGCATTGAGCGTGACGGAACGCCGCGTGCTCTTCGCCCACGAGCGCGCCCACCTGGCCGGTGGCCACCACTGGTGGCTGTTGGCCGCTCAGCTCAGCGCCGCGGCGAACCCACTGCTGGCCCGGCTGCCCGTCGCGGTGGACTATCTGCTCGAACGCGCCGCCGATGAAGCCGCCGCTACCGCGGTGGGTGACCGGCGACTCGCCGCCCGGGCGCTGGCCCGTGCCGGGCTGGCCACCCTGGACAGCCCGGCCGCGACCGTCCGAACCCGGGGTTTGGCGCTGCGCTACACCACAAGCCTCATCCAGGCCCGCGTCGCGGCCCTGCTCACCACCCCGCCTCCCACCCGGCGCTGGCTGCTCGCCGCCGTGGCCCTGGCCGTCGCCCTCGCCGTCGTCGCCGCCGCCGACGCCGGCAGTGACCTGGAACACCTTTTCGAAACCGCGATCGCCGCCCGGACCGGCCACTGACCTCGGTACCTGCGCTGCGGTCAGCGCCCGCGGCCGGGAGCTGCCCACTGGAGCGCCCCGCCCCGACGTCCCCCCTGCCGGGAAGCTACCCGCCGGGCGCCGAGGGGCTGGTGGAGGCGGGCGCCCCCCCGGCGATCGGGGGTGGGCGCTGCGGGGTGGGCAGCACTCCGGTGCTGACGTAGACGGTGACGGTGGTGCCGGTGGTGCCGGTGCCTTGCGGGGTCTGTCCGACGACCTGTCCGGCCGGTGCCGCGGAGTCGAGGGGGATGGTGGTGACCGGGTAGCCGGCCTGCTGCAGCGTCTGGGTGGCGGCGTCAGCGGGCTGTCCGATCACGTACGGCACGATCGGGCCGTGGGGGTTGGCCTGCAGGTACGCCGGGTCAGGTGGTGGCAGCGGCACGTCCGGCTGGCCGGCGAGGATCGTGTTGAACGCGTGGAAGTACGGCGGCGCGGCCACCGTGCCGCCGAAGGCGCCGTTGCCGCAGCTACCCAGATGGACCGGCGGGCCTGGGCACAGTTCCTGCGGCTGACGCCCGTCCGCGAAGACCATCGAGGACACCGCGTAGTGGTCGACCCCTCCGACGAAGGCCACGCCCTCGCTCTGTTCGGTGGTGCCGGTCTTGCCGATGCCCGGGTGGGACCAGCCAGCCGAGTGCGCCGCGGCGGCTGACGTGCCGCTCACGGTGTCCTGGCTCAGGCCGGCCATCAGGGTGTGGGCCAGCGCGGGGGCGACGACCTGCTGGCAGGGTTGTCGGGTGACCGGGACCTGTGCTCCCTGGCCGTCGGTCACCGACAGGATCGGGTTGGGGGGGCACCACACCCCGTCGCTCATCAGCGTCGCCGACACGTTGGCCATCTCCAGCGGGCTGACCGGGCTGTCCCCCAGGGTGAAGGACAGGTAGTTCTGGAAATACCGCGACTGCGGCTCGCTGTACCGGGAATCGGCTGCCTGCGGGTTCGGCATACCGCCGGCGTCGTTGGCTGCCAGCGTGTGGCGCAGCCCGAGGCGTTGCGCCATCTGCAGCAC
The DNA here is from genome assembly GCA_039583705.1 of Pseudonocardiaceae bacterium. Lineage (GTDB taxonomy): Bacteria > Actinomycetota > Actinomycetes > Mycobacteriales > Pseudonocardiaceae > JAVKSM01. The sequence continues at coordinate 3,774 of JAVKSM010000076.1, read as the reverse complement.
TGCGGGCATTCCGACCTGCCTCTCCAGGCCGACGAACGCGACATTGGGGGAGGTGGCCAACGCGTCCCGCAAGCTGATCGGATTGGGGTAACCGAGTCCGTCGTTACGCACCCGGTAACACGGTGTGTAGCGGTTCGCGTTCGGTGGCGTGAAACAACTGTTGGACGGGTCGGGAAGCTGGGTGTCCAAGCCCACCTTGCCCTGCTCCAGCGCCGCCGCGGTGGTGAAAATCTTGAACGAGGATCCGGCGCCGAACACGTTGCTGACGTCGGCAACGATGTTCGTCGCCGCCTCGCCCGGGGCGGCACCCGAGCCGTAGTCGCGGTTGGCGACCATCGCCAGCACGTCATGGGCGCCCTTACCGGGCGCGATCACCGCAAATGTGTTGGCCACCCCGCTCTGCGCCGTCGGGACGTTCGTGTCGACCGCAGCTTTGACGGTCTGGCTGATGGTCGGGTCCATGGTCGTCTTGATGACGTAGCCACCGCCGTCGATCTGATCGGCGCTGAACCCGGCCTGCTCCAGGTAGCTGACGGCGTACTGACAGAAGAAACCGGCGTCAGGCGCCGCCGACACGCATGTGCCGGAGGGCACCTGCGGACCGCCGGGCAGGATCCCCAGCGGCGCCGCCTTCGCGGTGGCGGCATCCGGCGCTGACAACGCCTTGTCGCTCACCATCGCGTCGATCACCACGTTGCGGCGAGCCAGTGCCTGCGCTGGGTGGGCATACGGGTCGTAGAGCGTCGGGTTGTTGACCATACCCGCGAGCAGAGCAGCCTGCGGAACGGTCAGCCGGTCGGGCGTCGTGTCGAAGTACGCATGCGCCGCGGCGGTGACGCCGTAGATGTTCCCGGTGAATTCCACGACATCCAGATAATCGGTCAGAACGGCGTTCTTGGGCATGACCCGGCTCACTTGAACGCCCATCTTCGCTTCCCGCAGCTTGCGGCTGACCGTATCGGCCTGCTCCTGCTCCTGCGCGGCCTTGTCGTTGCGGTCCACCACATTGATCAGATAGTTCTTCACATACTGCTCGGTGATCGTCGAGGCGCCCTGCAGGACGCCACCACCCGACACGTCGTGGAGCGCCGCCCGCACCGTGGCCTGCCAGTCGACGCCCTGATCCTGGTAGAACCGGCGGTCCTCCACCGACACGATCGCAGCGATCATGGCCGGCGAGATCTCGTGGTAGGTCAGTGGCAGCCGGTACTGGTCGAACAGGTAGGCGATCGGCGTGCCGTCGCGATCCGTGATCGTGGTGACCAGCGGCATCGCGCCGCCGACGAGACCCGCTGAGACAGTGGCGGTCGCGTTGCTGACGCGGTTGGACAACAGCCCCGCAACGATCGCGGTCGGCGACATCAGCCCAGCGACCAGCACCCCAGCCAGCCCACACAGGCACAGCAGCCGGAGCACAGCCTGACCTCCCCGCACCGCCCCAGGCTAGGCAACACCTCGGGACTCCACCATCCGGGCCCCTGCGGCCGCTCGGCTGCCAGGGCGGCAGGATCGGTCGCGTGACCACGGCTCTGATCATCGGTGGCGGGATCGCCGGCGTCACATCGGTGCTGGCCCTGCAGAAAGCCGGCGTCGACACCGCAGTTCACGAGGCGCACGCACGCGGCAGCGAGGACGCAGGCGCGTTCCTGACGCTGGCTCCAACGGCATGCATGCACTGCGGCAGGTCGACGCCCACGCCGTGGTCGCCGCCGCGGGCCAGCCCCTGTGCAGGATGCGGATCCGCACGACCAACGGCAGCGAGATCTCCACCGAGATCTCCACCGTGCCGCTCGGCACCGTGCCGCTCGGCGATGGCAGCGACGGTGAGCTCGGATACCGCTACCTCACGCGCGCCAGGCTGTGCGGGGTGTTGCAGAGTGAGGTCGAGCGCCGCGGGATCCCGCGGCGGCGGGGAGCAGGCTGGTTCGCGTCGTCGCCGAGGGTGAGGGCGTCACCGCGGTCTTCGACGGCGCCGCCGCATTCGGCTACATCGCGACCGCGCAGGATCAGACGTGGTGGTTCGCCCGGGTGAACGGCGACGAGCTGATCAACGACGATTTCCGGGACGCCACCACCGACCGCTGGCGGGAGCAGCTGCACGCTCTGCTGCGGAACGAGCCGATACCGGCGGCAATCGTCGGCGCCGCCCACCAGGTGCTCGTCACCAACGCCTATGACCTGCCCGAGGTCCGGACCTGGCACAAAGATCGCATGCTCGTCATCGGTGATGCGGCGCACGCGGCCTCCTCGGCGCACGATCGCGCGGTAGGCACGCAGGTCCACGTCGGCCAGGCCCAGGGCCACGACATCGCCGGCCCGGGCGCCGGTCTCGGCCATGAACCGCACGATCGCGGCGGCCTGTGCGCCGCTGTCGAGCAGGTCCGCGACGAACGCGGCGACCGTGGCCCGGTCGAGCACGGCGGTGCGGCCGCGCTCGGCGCACCAGGCCAGGAAGCGGCGCACCCCGGTCCGTAGGACTGGACGGCTCTGGCTGACGGGCGCGTGGCATGGGTGACTGACGCCGCTGTGCGTGTCCAGTCCGAGGCTCTCTGAGGGTTGTTTCCGCAGCTCAGACGCCCTAAGGCGGGATTCCGGTCAGTCCAGGTAGTCGCGCAGCACCTGGGAGCGCGACGGGTGACGCAGCTTGGACATCGTCTTGGATTCGATCTGGCGGATGCGCTCCCGGGTCACCCCGTAGACTTGGCCGATCTCGTCGAGCGTGCGCGGCTGGCCGTCGGTGAGCCCGAAGCGCAGCCGGACGACACCCGCCTCCCGCTCGGAGAGTGTCGCGAGCACCGACTGCAACTGGTCCTGCAGCAGCGTGAACGACACCGCGTCCACGGCCACCACGGCCTCGGAGTCCTCGATGAAGTCGCCGAGCTGGGAGTCGCCCTCGTCCCCGATGGTCTGGTCCAGCGAGATCGGCTCCCTGGCGTACTGCTGGATCTCCAGCACCTTCTCGGGGGTGATGTCCATCTCCTTGGCCAGCTCCTCCGGCGTGGGCTCCCGGCCCAGATCCTGGAGCAGCTCACGCTGGATTCGGCCCAGCTTGTTGATGACCTCCACCATGTGCACGGGGATCCGGATGGTGCGGGCCTGGTCGGCCATCGCGCGGGTGATGGCCTGGCGGATCCACCAGGTGGCGTAGGTGGAGAACTTGTAGCCCTTGGTGTAGTCGAACTTCTCCACGGCCCGGATCAGGCCCAGGTTGCCCTCCTGGATGAGGTCCAGGAACGCCATGCCGCGGCCGGTGTAGCGCTTGGCGAGCGAGACGACCAGCCGCAGGTTCGCCTCCAGGAGGTGGTTCTTGGCACGCTCGCCGTCGCGGACGATCCAGCGCAGGTCGCGCCGCATCTGTGGGGACAGCTTGTCTCCGGCGTCCACCGCCCGGCGCAACCGCTCGGCCGCGTAGAGCCCGGCCTCGATGCGCTTGGCGAGCTCGACCTCCTCCTCGGCGTTGAGCAGCGCCACCTTGCCGATCTGCTTGAGGTAGGCGCGGACGGAGTCGGCGGAGGCGGTGAGCTCGGCGTCCTTGCGAGCCTGGCGTAGCGCCTCGGACTCCTCCTCGTCCCAGACGAAATCGCCGGACCTCTTGGCTTCCTCAGAGGTATCGACCGCCTCGTCGACGACCTCGTCCTCCGTGACGACGTCTTCGGTGACGGCGTCTTCGGTGACGGCGTCTTCGGTGACGGCGTCCTCCGCGACGTCCGCGAGGGCCACGGCCTCGTCGTCCACGAGATCCTCCGGACCGGGTGCGACGGCGTCGAGGTCGAC
>JAVKSM010000075.1:0-16655 GCA_039583705.1 Pseudonocardiaceae bacterium | reverse complement strand
CGGGGTTCCGGGCGGGGCGGCCTGCACCGCCCGCACGTGCGGCCGGGCGGCCAGCGCGGCCAGTGCCGCGGGGGCGGCCCGCACCAGCAGCGCGAGCACGCACCGACAACCGGCGCGCAGCGGGCCGACCTCGGCGGCAGCCACCGCGGCAGGCCGACCGGTTTCCAGCTCCGCGTCCTGCCGCGCCGCCTCGGCGGCCCGCTCCTGGGCCGAGCGCATCGCCCCGGCGTACCCGCCCGGCGCGAGATCCCCCTCGGCGAGGTCTTCGCTGCGCAGCGCCGTCTGGACCCGCGGCAGGGGCACCCGGAACACCACGCGCGCGGGCAGCGCGCCGGTACCGTCGACCAGCGCGGCGGCGGCCGCCGGGTCGAGGTAGTCGGTGAGCTGGACCAGCGCCCACACCGGGCCGGTGGTCGGAGCCGGTCGCGCCGCCGCACGCGCCAGGTAGTCGGCCACCCGCTCACCCGGGTCCGGGCCCAGTCGGACGGCGTCGGTGCCTGGCTGCGGCTGGGGTCCCGGGGTGGCGCGGCCGGCGGCCCAGGCCGTGACCACGAGCACCGCCAGGCACCCGCCGAGGACCAGCGCCCTGCGCCACCCGCTGCTCAGGACGCGGCCCGCAGCTCGTCGAGGGCGTGGTGCAGGTCGCGCGGATAGCTGCTCGTGAACTCCACCCACCGCCCGTCGGACGGGTGGCGGAAACCCAGTTGGCACGCGTGCAGCCACTGCCGGCCCAGCCCGAGGGCCGAGGCGAGCCCGGGGTCGGCGCCGTAGCCCAGGTCCCCGACACACGGGTGGCGCAGGGCGGCGAAGTGCACCCGGATCTGGTGGGTGCGCCCGGTCTCCAACCTGACCTCGAGCAGCGAGGCGGCCCGGAACGCCTCGAGGGTGTCGTAATGGGTCACGGCGGACTTGCCCCCGGCCACCACCGCGAAGCGCCAGTCCTGTCTGGGGTGGCGGTCGATCGGGGCGTCCACGGTGCCCCGGGCCGGGTCCGGGTGGCCCTGCACGAGGGCGTGGTAGCGCTTGTCGACCTCACGCTGCTGGAACGCCCGCTTGAGCAGCGAGTAGGCCGACTCCGACTTGGCCACCACCATCAGCCCGCTGGTGCCGACGTCGAGGCGGTGCACGACCCCCTGCCGCTCGGCGGCGCCGGAGGTGGCCACCGGCACGCCCGCCGCGGCGAGACCGCCGACCACGGTGGGCCCGGTCCAGCCGGGGCTGGGATGGGACGCGACGCCGACCGGCTTGTCGACGACGACGAGGTCGGCGTCCTCGTGCAGCACGACCAGGCCGTCGACGGCCAGCGCCGCCGGCGGCGCGGCCGGAACGACCTCGGGCAGCTCCACCTCCAGCCACCGGCCCGCCACCAGCCGATCGGACTTGCCGGCGGGCTGCCCGTCGAGGCACACCCGGCCGGCCTCGGCGAGGGCCGCCACGGCGTTTCGGGACAACCCGAGCAACCGGGAGAGCCCAGCGTCGACGCGCATCCCGTCCAGGCCGTCGGGCACCGGAAGCGTCCGTTGGTTCACGGCCGGCCGCGTCTCCCGGCGCCGCCCTCGAGGTGGTGACCCAGCAGGGTGAGCAGCACCACGAGTGCGCCTCCGACACAGATCGCCGAGTCCGCGGCGTTGAACACCGGCCACACGCTGCCGTCCGGGGCGAAGAGCGAGATGAAGTCCACGACGTGCCCCTGCATCGGTCCGGGGCTGCGGAACAGCCGGTCGGCGAGGTTGCCCAGCGCACCACCGAGCACCAGGCCAAGCGCCACCGCCCAGCTCGCGCAGCGCAGCCGCCGCGCGAACCGGGCGATCCCCACGACGACGGCCAGCGCGATCAGCGTCAGCAGCCACGTCATGCTCGTCCCCAGGGAGAACGCCGCGCCGGAGTTGCGGACCAGCACGAGGTAGATGGCGCCGCCCAGCAGCCGCACCGGCGGCTCGCCCTGCAGTCGCGCCACGACGATCACCTTGGTCACGACGTCGAGCGTGAGCACGGCCGCGGTCACCACGACGAACAGGCCGAGGCGGGGGCGGCTGGCCCACTCGGGCGCAGTCGCGCCGACCGCCTCTGCGGACGGTTGCGGCGGCCGGTCGGCCGGCCCGGGGATCCTCACAGCCTCGATTGTCCCCGATCCGCGCCGGAGCCCCTCACTCGCCGGTCTCGCCTCGCCAGCGCGCCAGCCGCCCCGCCCGGTCCAGCGCCCGGATCCGCCGCTCGGTGACGGTCCGGGCCGTCTCGGTGGTGACGAGCAGCAATGTGTCACCCTCGCGGATCCGGGTGTCGGGCTCGGGGGTGAAGGCCGCGCCGTCCCGCACCACCAGGCTCAGTCCGGCGCCGGTGGGCAGCCGCAGCTCCCGGACGTACACCCCGTGCAGCCGGGAATTCGCCGGCACCTGCACCTGCAGCAGGTCCGCGCCGAGCTCGCCGAGCGGCGCCGCGTCCATCTCGACCTCCCGCGGCTCGCTCTCGCTGGCCAGTCGCAGCCTGCGGGCAAGCAGCGGCAGCGAGGTCCCCTGCACCAACGTGAGCACGACGACCAGCACGAACACGCCGTCGACGAGCTCGCGGGCGCCCGGGACCTGCTCGGTGAGCGGGATGAGCGCCAGCACGATGGGCACCGCCCCCCGCAGCCCCGCCCAGGACAGGAAAGCCTGCTCGGCCAGCGGAAGCCGGAACGGCAGCAGGCCGAGCAGCACCGAGACCGGCCGGGCCACCAGCAGCACGACCAGCCCGGCGACCAGCGCCGGAAGGACCGCGGGGAGCAGCCGCGACGGCGAGGCGTAGAGCCCGAGCAGCACGAACAGCCCGATCTGCGCGAGCGAGCCCAAGCCCTCGGCGAAGGAGCGGGTGCCCTCCCGGTGGGGCAGGCGCACGTTGCCGAGCACCAGGCCGGCGACGTAGGCGGCCAGCAGCCCGGAGGCGTGCGCGGCCTGGGCGGCACTGTAACCCGCCAGGCATACCGCGAGGGTTGCCAGTGGATACAGGCCGGTGGCCGGCAGCGCCGCCCGGCGCAGCGCCCATGCCCCGCCGAACCCGAGGGCCGCGCCGACGGCGGCTCCGGCGACCAGCTCGTACGCCACCAGCGCCGGGGTCCACCAGCGCAGGCCTCCGCCGGCCGCCAGCAGCGTCACCACGATGAGCACCGGCGCGTCGTTGATCCCCGACTCCAGCTCCAGCGCGCCGACCAGCCGCCCCCGCAGCCCGATCCCGCGCAGCACGCTGAACACCGCGGCCGCGTCGGTCGAGGACAGCACGGCACCCCACAGCAGGGCCAGCCGCCAGTTCAGCGACAGCAGCAGGTGCAGCAGGGAGCCGGTGATGCCGACGCTCACCGCGACCGACACGGTGGACAGCGCCAGGCCCACGCCCAGCGCCGGGCGAACCGCGGACCAGCGGGTAGTGAGGCCGCCCTCGGTGAGGATGAGCACCAGGGCGGCCAGCCCGACCGACTGGGTCAGGGACGTGTCATCGAACCGCAGGCCCAGTCCGGACTCGCCCAGCAGGACGCCGATGCCCAGGTAGAACAACAGCGACGGCAGCCCGACCTTCGCCGAGACGCGCACGGCGGCGACCGCGAGCAGCACCACGGCCGACCCGACACCGAGCACCGTCTGCAGTCCCAGCACGGCTTACGTCCTCCTCACCGGAGGAGATGATCTCAGGTCCGCCAGTGCAGGGTGACGTGGTCGCGGGACGGGCGGGGAAGCTCGGCGAGCGCCGCACGCACCTCGTCCACCCGGGACGCCGACAGGCACAGCCGCCGGGTGACGCGAAGTGCCTCGGCGCGGGGGTCCTCCGGCCGCTCCGGCTTGCGCCAGCGCACCACCAGCGGGTCCAGACCGGCCTCCCGCAGTACCGCGACGGCGTCCTCGGCCGTGGCGGCCGGCGGCCGCGTCAGGGCGTGGAAGCGCCGCCACAACGGGTCCAGCCAGGCCGTCGGGTGCTCGTCGTGCAGTTCGACGACCACGCCGCGGCGCGCCGCCGCATCCAGCGCACGCCCGAACGGAGCAAGCTCCGCGGTGTTGTAGACGACGTGGTGGCAGACCACCACGTCCGCCGTGCCGGCATCGGGCGCCACGTCCGGCCAGGCGCCGAGGACGGCGGCGTAGGGCACATCACGGTCCAGGCAGGCCTTCGCGAACGCGGAGAGCATGTCGGTGGCGTCGTCCACGCCCGTGACGGAGGAGACGTGCGGCAGCAGCGCCAGAGAGGCGGCGCCGGCGCCGGCACCCACGTCGAGCACGCTGCCGCGCCCGTCCAGCAGGTCAAGGGCCGCCCGGCGGGACGGCGTGTCGAGCGCGTGGCGCGGGGCGGCGAAGCGCTGCGGATCGTGGCGGTACGGGTCGGCCGGGGCAGCGGCCAGGACGTGCGCCGGGATCGCCCGGGCCGCCAGCAGCTCCCGCCACCGGATCGCGGCGCTCACCGCTGGCTGGGTCGGGTGGCCGCCGGAACGCCCATGCGCCAAGTGTGCGTCCCTGCCTTCCGTATGTCGAACCTCCACCCCATCCGGACCGGGCAGGCGTCGACCCCCTACCGGGCGGCCAGACGGCTGGGCGGCCGGGGAAACGGACTGCCCAGCCCGGTGCCGCCCTTCGGCGCGCTATGCTGCCAGTGCGCGGAAGGCGGGGATGGGGACGAGTAGCGGCGCGAGCAGCCACAGCGAGCCGGGGTTGGTGTGAGCCCGGTGGCCAGCACGCCGTGAATATCACCCTGGAGCTGTCGGGAGAACGGTACGGGCTGTGTGCCTAGTAGATCCGGCGCCGCGGACTGAATAAGGGGTCGACCGGGCCGCAACCGGGTTCGTTCGGCAAGGAGGGTGGTACCGCGATGCCTGCTGCGTCGTCCCTCCGTTAGACCGGGAAATCTCTGACGGAGACACAGTGAGCACATCACCCAGCCGTACCCCGTTCCCGCCGTTGCCCCCGGAGGTCGATCTTCCAGTCATCGACCGCGAAGTCCTCGAAGGCTGGCGGTTGGGCAAGATCTTCCAGCGGTCACTGGCGCAGACCTCCGCGGGCCCGCTGTGGATCTGCTACGAGGGCCCCCCCACGGCGAACGGCAAGCCCGGCGTGCACCACGTCGAGGCCCGCGTCTTCAAGGACTTGTTCCCTCGATTCAAGACGATGAAGGGCTTTCACGTCCCCCGGCGGGCCGGATGGGACTGCCACGGCCTGCCCGTCGAGTTGGCCGTGGAGCAGGAGCTCGGTTTCTCCACCAAGCTGGACATCGAGGCGTACGGCATCGCCGAATTCAACGCCCGCTGCCGGGAGTCGGCGTTGAGCCACGTCGCGGACTTTGCGGCGATGACCGAGCGGATGGGCTATTGGGTCGACCTCGACGACGCCTACCTGACCATGGACACGAGCTACGTCGAAAGTGTCTGGTGGTCGCTCAAGAAGGTCTTCGACGCCGGTCTGCTCGTGGAGGACTACCGGGTCGCTCCGTACTGCCCACGAGACGAGACACCGCTGTCGGACCACGAGGTCGCGCTCGGCTACGCCTCGGTGGTCGACCCGTCGGTGTACGTGCGATTCCCGATCACCGCCGGTCCGTATGCCGACCGGGGCGCTTCGCTGCTCGTGTGGACCACCACCCCGTGGACGCTGGTGTCCAACACCGCGGTGGCGGTCAACCCGGAGGTGACCTACGTGCTCGTCCGCGCCGCTTCCGGGGACCTCCTCGTCGTGGCCGAGCCCCTCGCCCCGGTGGCCGTCGGAGCGGGCGTCGACGTCCTCGACCACCTGCCCGGCACGGCGCTGGTCGGTGCCCGGTACCAGCGGCCGTTCACGCTGCTCGACGACGACCAGTTCGGCGCCGACGCCCAGGTGGTGGTACCGGCCGGGTATGTGACCACCGACAGTGGCACCGGTCTGGTCCACCTCGCCCCCGCTTTCGGTGGCGAGGACCTCGCGGTGGGCCGCCGCCACAACCTGCCGCTGGTCAACCCGATCACGTCCAGTGGCCGCTTCGCCGCGGACGTGCCGCTGGTCGGTGGCCTGTTCTTCAAGGACGCCGACGAAATCCTGGTCGAGGATCTCCGCCGACGAGGCGTGTTGTGGCGCTGCGAGCCCTACGAGCACACCTACCCGCTGTGCTGGCGCTGCGACACCAGACTGATCTACTACGCGCTGCCGTCGTGGTACGTCCGCACGACCGCGATCAAAGACCGCCTCCTCGCCGAGAACGATGCCACCACCTGGCATCCGGATCACATCAAGCACGGCCGCTACGGCGGATGGCTGCAGAACAACGTCGACTGGGCGCTGTCCCGCAACCGCTACTGGGGCACACCGCTGCCGATCTGGCGCTGCAGCGCGGACCCGACCCACCTGACCTGCGTCGGCTCACTCGCCGAACTGTCGGAACTAGCCGGGCGGGAGCTTTCGCGGATGGATCCGCACCGGCCGTACGTCGACGACGTCACCGTCGCCTGCCCCACCTGCTCGGCGGCCGCCACCCGGGTTCCTGAGGTCGTCGACGTCTGGTACGACAGTGGTGCGATGCCGTTCGCGCAATGGGGGGCTCCACACCGCAACCACCAAGCCTTCGAAGAGTCCTACCCCGCCCAGTTCATCTGCGAGGCTATCGACCAGACACGCGGCTGGTTCTACTCCCTCATGGCCGTCGGCACGCTGTTGTTCGGCAGGTCGGCGTACGAGACGGTGCTGTGCCTCGGCCTGATCCTCGACGCCGAGGGCCGCAAGATGAGCAAGCACCTCGGCAACGTCCTCGACCCGTTCGCCCTCTTCGACCAGTACGGTGCGGACGCGGTGCGATGGCTGATGCTCGCCGGCGGATCCCCATGGGTGGGTCGGCGCGTCAGCCCGGAAGCGGTGGACGAGATCGTCCGCAAGGTCCTGCTCACCTACTGGAACACCGCCTCGTTTCTCATCCTCTACGCCAACGCCGCCGACTGGACCCCTGCCGCCGAGCCGCCCCCCGCGGTCGCGGCTCGGCCGCTGCTGGACCGCTGGGCACTGGCCGACCTGCACGCAACGGTCCGCGACGTCGACGCCGCGCTGGAGCGGTTCGACACCGCCGCCGCCGGCCGCCGCCTCGCCAGTTTCATCGACGGGCTGTCCAACTGGTACGTGCGTCGCTCACGCCGCCGGTTCTGGCGGGGAGACGTCGCGGCGTTGGCCACCCTGCACGAGTGCCTGGAAACGCTGAGCCGGCTGATGGCGCCGTTCGCGCCGTTCGTCACCGACTATCTCTGGCAGCGGCTGTGTGTGGCGGTCATCCCCGGCGCAACGGACTCGGTGCACCTCGCCGGGTGGCCCGTCGCCGACCCGGCTCTCGTCGACGAGCGACTACTCGCCCAGATGGACTTGGTGCAGCGGATCGTGGAACTCGGTCGCGCCACCCGCGCGGCCAGCCGGATCCGTGTCCGGCAGCCGTTGGCGCGGGCGATGGTGGTGGCACCCGGATTCGCCGGACTGCCGGACGAGCTACGCGCCCAGGTCGCAGACGAGCTCAACGTCAGCCGGGTCGAACAGCTCACGACAGACCTCGTCGAGGTGTCGGTCAAGCCGAACTTCCGTGCCATCGGTGCCCGGTTCGGCGCACGCACCCAGCAGGTCGCCAAGGCGATCGCGCAGGCCGCCCCCCCGGTGGACGGCACGCTCACCGTCACCGTCGACGGCGAGGAGGTCGAGCTGACCGCCGACGAACTGATGATCACCGAGACCGCGCGGCCGGGGTGGGCGGTCACGACCGAAGGGGGCATGTCCGTCGCGCTCGACCTGGAGATCACCGAGGATCTGCGCCGGGTGGGCCTCCTCCGTGACATCCTGCGGCTGCTCCAGGACACCCGCAAGACCGTCGGCCTGGACATCACCGACCGGATCCACCTCTGGTGGACCGCGGACGCCGACGAGGTGGCCCGAGTCGTCCGCGACCACGGTGCGGTCATCGCCGCCGAGGTTCTCGCCGTGTCGATCACCGAAGGCACCGGGCCGTTGTCGGTACCCGCCCACGGGTACGCCGATCCCGGCCTGACAGTGTGGATCACCAGGGCCGAGAGCTGACCCCCGGAGGGGCGTGGGTCAGGTGGTGGTGCCGACGCCGCGCCGCGCCGCGAGGGCATGGTTCGGGGTGCAGCGGGCGCAGCCGGTGAAACCCAGCTCGACGGCCTCACTGACCGGGAGCGCGATCGTGGATCGCCCGTGCAGGAAGGAGCACTCGGCGAGGTGGTAGCGCGGGCGTTCGTCGATGACCAACACCTCGTCGGGCAGCTTCGCGACCCGGTAGAGCAGACCCTCGTCGCCAGCCTCCGCAGCGGGCTCGTCGTCCTCGTCAGGATCCGCGAGCGTCACGGTGAGTGATGAATCACCGGGCCTGAGCTCGTCTGACGACTGAGCGCCGGACGGTCCCGGAGCTGAGCCGGACGGTCCGGGAGCAGACCCGTCAGTGGTGGTGACACTCGCCAAGGCGATCGGGGCATCGCGCTCGACAGCAGCCTTCGACGGTTCCCGGGAAGGCGCCGGCCTGCGCTGCCGCGATCCCGGCCGTTCCGCCGATCGACGACGGACCTGGTCGGCGAGGAGCAGCAGTGCAGCGGCCACGCTGGCGGCGACCGAGCCCCAGGCCCAAGCCGCCGTTCCCGTGAGCAGAGCGGTGACGAGCAGGCCGAACGCGGCCATCACACATACCAGGACGATGAGCAGCACGCCCCAACTCTAGGCGAGGAGCACCAGAAACGACGAGTACCGCAACCCGAGCGGGTCAGCTTCCGGCGTCGGCCCTCGGTACGTAGGTCGCGGTGTAACCCGAGTTCGAGTTGGCATTGGCCCTGCCGTCAGCCGGCGCAGCGGAGCCGCGTCCCTCCAACTCACGCAACTGCGATTCGAGGTAGGTCTTGAGCCGCGTGCGGTACTCGCGCTCGAAGGTGCGCAGCTCGTCGATCTTCTTCTCCAGCGAGCCGCGGTCCCGTTCGATGGTGCCCATGATCTCGCTGTGCTTGCGCTGGGCGTCGCGCTCGAGGGTGCTCGCCTTCTCGCGGGCCTGCCGCTCGAGGGTCTCGGCTCTCACGCGGGCGTCGTTGAGCATCGTCTCGGCACGGGTCCGCGCCTCGTTGACCATGCTGTCGGACTTGGTGCGGGCCTCGGAGAGGAGCTGTTCGGACTTGGTCCGGGCATCGGCGAGCATGCCATCGGCCTCGGCCTTGGCCTCGGCGGTGAGCCGGTCGGCCATCTCCTGGGCCAGCCCGAGCACCTTGGCGGCCTGGACGTGGTGGTCGCCACCGCCGGGCGAGGTCAGCTCAGTGGCGGTGGGTGGGGGGGGCAGCGCGGAGGTGCGGGGAGGCTCGTCGACGATCCCGCGGATGCCCACCGGCGGCCCTGGGAACTTGACCTGGGCGGTGGCCGGAGCGCCACGGGCGTCGTCGAGGTCGGCGTGGGCCGCGGAGAGCTGCTTCTCGAGCTGCTCCACCTGCAGGCGCAGGTCGTTGTTCTCCTCGATCAGGCGGGACAGCTCGGCCTCGACCAGGTCGAGAAATGCGTCGACCTCGTCCTCGTTGTAGCCCCGCTTGCCAATCGGCGGCTTGCTGAACGCGACGCTGTGGACGTCGGCGGGGGTCAACGGCATCGGATCACCTCTGCACTCCTCGCTGCGGCGCCCCCCGGTCGTCAGTCAGGGCGCCGCGACTCGCACCAGTATGAACACCACGAGCAGCAGAACCATAACCGGCAGGCCAAGTCGGTCGCCGGCCCGTCCCGGGCGAGCGGGATTACTCTCCGCAGCCAGCGGCGGGCACCGTCAGCCGCCGTAGAAGCCGCCCTCGGCGAGCCTGCGGCGGTCCGCGGCGGATACCTCGACGTTCGGCGGTGAGAGCAGGAACACCCGGCTCGTGACCTTGTCGATCGAGCCGCGCAGCGCGAAGGCCAGCCCAGCGGAGAAGTCGACCAGGCGCTTGGCTCCCTGGTCGTCCATCTCGGTCAGGTTGATGATCACAGGGGTGCCGTCGCGGTAGCGCTCCCCGATCGTCCTGGCCTCGTGGTAGCTGTGGGGCTGCAGGGTGGTGATCCGGGTCAGTGGGTGGGCCGCCGGCGCCGGGGTGGGCGGGGCGGCCGGCGCCCGCGGCGGGGGCTCGGGTGCCGTGTCCATGGCCAGGGCGCCCCGAACCGTGGGCTCGCGCGTCGAGGACGCGACGGGCGGCTCCGACGCCCAGGCGCGGTGCGGCTGGCGCAGACCTGCCGGCTGCCCCGGGCCCTCGGACTCCTCGCGGTAGCGGGGTTCGTACCTGCCGTACGCCCCGCCTTCCCCCCGGGAGCCGTACCCGTCCTCCGCGGCGTACCAGGCCGCCTCCTCATCCAGCTCCTCGGCCGGCACCATCCCGAAGTAGGCCTTCAGCCGGTGCAGTGTGCTCATCGCCGCCTTCTTCCCGGAACTCACCCGGTCAAGCCCGGCCGGGCCGGATCTGGCGTCCCCGCGCGCTCTCATGGCGAGGCTAGCCGTCGCCTGCCCAGCAGAGCCGTTCCGACACGCACACACGTCGATCCGTGGCGTACGGCTGCCTCCAGGTCACCGGACATGCCCGCGGAGAGCACGGTGGCGCCGGGGTGAACCGCTCGGAGCCGGGCCGCGGCAACGGCCAGCCTGGCGAACGCCCCGTCGGGGTCGGACCCCAGCGGCGCGACGGCCATGACGCCGCGCAGCTCCAGACCGGCGGCGGCTGCGACCCGGTCGGCGAGGGCAGGAAGGCCGGGCAGCGGGACCCCGCCGCGGCGGGTGGCGTCGTCGGGCTGGTCCAGGCTGGCTTGGACGAGCACTTCGAGCGGAGCGGGGCGCTGCCCCGCGTCGAGAGCGCGGCAGGCCTCGGCGGCGAGGGCGTCGGCGAGTCGGTCCGAGTCCACCGACTGCACCATCGCGGCCCAGGCCACCACGGACCGGGCCTTGTTGCGCTGCAGCCGCCCCACGAAATGCCAGTGCAGCCGGGCCAGCGGGCGCAGGCTGGCCACCTCGGCGACCTTCCGGCCGGCCTCCGGCTCGCGGCTCTCGCCGAACTCGCGCAGACCCAGGTCGACCAACCCGGTCACGTCCGCTGCCGGGAACGTCTTGGTGACGGCGAGCAGCGTCACCTCGGCGGGATCCCGGCCGGCGGCTGCACAGGCGTGCTCGATGCGGGACCGCACGAGCGCGAGCGACCCAGCCAGCTCGACGGGCCGCCGCCCCGGTCCCGCCGGCCCGGTCACGAGGAGTCGTCCACCCAGGTGAGAGCCGCCAGGCGGCCCGTGGGGCGCTGGCGGCGGTGGCTGAACAGCTCGCGGTCCTCGAACGTGCACCGGGGGTCGACCGCGACGCGCGCGACCCCGGCGACGGCGAGTTGCCGCCACAACCCGGCACGCAGGTCGAGGCCGGGGGTGCCGGCGCGGGTGGTGCAGCCGCTGCCCGGCAGCGCGGCGTCGACCTCGGCGCGCATGTCGGCGGGCACCTCGTAACACCCACCGCAGACGGCCGGTCCGAGCACCACCTCGACGCGCCCCGGATCCGCTCCGAGGCCGACCATGGCCTGCAACGCGGCCGGCAGCACACCGTCCCGGGCGCCGAGCCGGCCGGCGTGCACCGCCGCGACGACGCCGGCGAGCGGGTCGGCGAGCAGGACCGGCACACAGTCGGCCACGACCACGCTCACCGCGAGCCCGTGGCTCGCGGTGAGCAGCCCGTCGGTCTCCGGCACGGCCCCGGCCTGCGGCTGGCAGACCACGGCGACGCGAGTGCCGTGCACCTGGTCCATCCAGACCACCGCATCGGTGGGCAGCCCCACGCCCTCGGCCAGCCGCCGCCGGTTGGCCGCCACGGCGGCAGGCTCGTCGCCGACATGGGCGCCGAGGTTGAAGCTGTCATAGGGTGCCGCAGAGCGACCCCCGGCGCGGGTGGTGACCACCCTGCGCACCCGGAGACGGCGTGACGACGAGACGCTCATCACCCCGGAAGCTACCGCCGCATGAAGGGCGGCACGTCCAGCTCGTCATCCTCGGCCACCGTCTCCTGGGACAGCGGGCCGGTCCGGCCGCCCGATGCGGACGCGGGCAACCCGGACACCGCCCCTGCCGCTCTGCCGTATGCCACGCCGTTCGGCTCCGCGGCTTCAGCGAGCCAAGCCGGCCGGCCCAGCGGCGGCGCGGCCCTACCGGCAGGCGGCGCCACCCGACCGGCCTGCGCGGTCGCCGTCGGCCCCCGGGACCGGGAACCCAGCGCGGCCGGCTCCACCTTCGCTCGGGTCGGGCTGCCGCTGTCGAACCCGGCGGCGATGACGGTGACCCGCACCTCGTCGCCCAACGAGTCGTCGATGACGGTGCCGAAGATGATGTTCGCTTCCGGGTGGGCGGATTCCTGCACCAGCGACGCGGCTTCGTTGATCTCGAAGAGCCCCAGGTCGGAGCCACCTGCGATGGACAGCAGCACGCCCTGGGCGCCCTCCATCGACGCCTCCAGCAACGGTGAGTTGATCGCCTTTCCGGCCGCCTGGACCGCCCGGCCCTCGCCGCGCGCCGCGCCGATGCCCATGAGCGCCGAGCCGGCACCGGACATCACCGACTTCACATCGGCGAAGTCCAGGTTGATCAGACCCGGGGTCGTGATGAGGTCGGTGATCCCCTGCACGCCGGAGAGCAGCACCTCGTCGGCGGAGCGGAAGGCGTCCATGAGGCTGAGGCCGATGTCGCCGAGCTGCAGCAGCCGGTCGTTGGGGATGACGATGAGGGTGTCGCACTCGTTGCGCAGCTCGGCGATGCCGTCGTCGGCCTGTGTGGAGCGTCGCTTGCCCTCGAAGCTGAACGGCCGGGTGACCACGCCGATCGTGAGCGCGCCGAGCTTGCGCGCGACGCTCGCGACGACCGGGGCGCCGCCGGTGCCGGTGCCGCCGCCCTCGCCGGCGGTGACGAAGACCATGTCGGCGCCCTTGAGCACCTCCTCGATCTCCTCCCGGTGGTCCTCGGCCGCCTTGTGCCCGACCTCGGGGTTGGCCCCTGCCCCCAGGCCGCGGGTGAGCTCGCGGCCGATGTCGAGCTTGACGTCGGCATCGGACATGAGCAGCGCCTGGGCATCGGTGTTCACCGCGATGAACTCGACGCCCCGCAGGCCGACCTCGATCATCCGGTTGACGGCGTTGACGCCGCCACCACCGATGCCGACTACCTTGATCACAGCGAGGTAGTTGTGCGGGGGCGTCATCAGCTTCCGCCTTCCTCATGCCGGTCGGGCGCGCCCCGGTCCGGGGCGCTCGGCCTGCCCGAGGGAACCGGACCGTCCGGCGCAGCCCCCGAACGCTTCAACCTCAACCAGAGGGTCATAGTTATGTCAGCCGTCAGGTCAAGGGCGACGGTAGGCACCGCCCGGGCACCGGTCCAGCAGGCGCGCCGGAAATCCCGGCACGGCTCGGACCGACACCCGTCGCGCCGGGGTCAGCTGGCGCTGCCCGTGATCGTGGGGAGGTCAGGGGCGCTGACGTCATAGACCGTGCCGGGTTGCGCCAGCAGCACCCGCAGCACATGCGCCTTACGCGCCGCGTCTGCGGCGCTGCCCCAACGCACTGTCCGGTGGCCGGCGAGGGTGAGCGTGACGTCGTAGCTGCCGGTGGCCGACATGGCGAGGACCTCCAACCGCAGCGACGCCGGCAAGGCGGCCAGCACGGCCAGCTCGGCGCGCGTGGCGTCGTCCTGCGGCGCGACCACCGGCGCGGTCAGCTCGGGCAGCCCCGGCGGCGGGACCGGCACCTGCAGGTAGGCCAGGCCGGTGGCGTCCACCAGGCGCAGCCCCCCGGTGGTGTGGGTCACGGCGACCGGCGTCCGCTCCTGCACCCGCAGCAGCAGCGACGAGGGCCAGTCCCGGTCGACCTCGACCCGGGCCACCCGGGGCAGCGCCGCCACCCGCCGCGCGATCCCGTCGAGGTCCAGCCCGAGCATGCGGCTGCCCGGCGGCACGGCGGCGGCGGCGAGCACCTCGGCAACCGGTTCGTCGTGGGTGCCGAGGACCACCACCCGTCGCACCGTGCCCACCGACGAGCCCAGCAGCAGCCACGCGCCGGCGGCGGACACGGCGAGCGCCGCGATCAGCCCCAGCACCAACCACCGGCGGCGGCGGACGCCCGGGTCCAGGCGGTTCACCGACCACCCCCGGCCGAGCTGCCCGCAGGCCGGTCGTGCTCCAGTTCCCCGAGGACCTCGGGCCCGAGGACGGTGACGTCCCCGGCGCCCATCGTGATGACGAGGTCGCCGGGACGGGCGAGGCCGGCCAGCACCCGGGGCACAGCCGACCAGGTCGGCTCGTAGTGCACCCGCTCCGGCGGCAGCGTCACCCGCTCGGCGATCAGGGCACCGCTGACCCCGGGCTCGGGCCGCTCGCGGGCCCCGTACACGTCGAGTACGACGACCTCGTCGGCCAGCCCCAGCGCGGCGCCGAACTCGGCAGCGAAGATCCGCGTCCGGGAGTACAGGTGCGGTTGGAAGGCGACCAGCAGCCGGCCGCCTTTGCCGAGCACCTGGCGGGCCGCCCGCAACTGGGCGGCCACCTTGCTGGGGTGATGGGCGTAGTCGTCGTAGACCCGGACCCCGCCGGCCCGGCCCTTGAACTCGAAGCGGCGGCGCACCCCACCGAAGGACTCCAGACCTTCCACGAGTCCCACCAGCGGCGCGCCGAGCTCGCGGCCGGCGAGCAGCGCGGCCGCGGTGTTGAGCGCCATGTGCTCGCCGGGTACCGCGACCCGCACCTCGACGGTCCGGGCGTCCAGCGACAGCGTCACCTGCCCGGCGCTGCCCCGCGGCTGGTACTCCAGCAGCCGGGCGTCCCCATCGCCGGCCGCGGCGCGGCCGTAGCGGCGCACCCGGATCCCGGCCGCCTGCGCCCGGCTCGCGAGCGCCGCCGCGCCCGGGTCGTCGGCACAGACCACGAGCAGCCCGCCGGGCACGATCCGCTCGACGAACGCGTCGAACACCGCGGCGTAGGCGGCGACACTGCCATGGTGGTCCAGGTGGTCGGCCTCGACGTTGGTCACCACCGCGACCTGGGGGGAATAGGCCAGAAACGACCCGTCGCTCTCGTCGGCCTCGGCGACGAACACCTCGCCGCTGCCGTGGTGGGAGCCCGACCCGGAGGCCGTGAGGTCGCCGCCGATCATGAACGACGGGTCGGCGCCGCAGTGCTGCAGCGCGACGGTGAGCATCGAGGTCGTCGACGTCTTGCCGGCGGTGCCCGTCACGCAGGCGACCCGGTATCCGGCCATGAGCGCCGCGAGCACGGTCGAGCGGTGCAGCACCGGGACCCCCAGCCGCGCCGCCGCCAGCAGCTCCGGGTTGTCCGGGTCGGCCTGGTGCACCGCCTTGGTCGTCATCACCGCGGTCGGTACCGCGTCGAGGAGGGCCAGGTTGGCCGCGGCGTGCCCCACGGCCACCCGCGCGCCCAGCGCCCGCAGGGCGAGCACCGTGCGGGAGTCCTTCGCGTCCGAGCCGGACACCGCGCCGCCGCGGGCCAGCAGGATCCGGGCGATGCCGCTCATCGCCGACCCGCCGATCCCGATCACATGCAGCCGCCGCAGCCGCTCCGGCACCTCGCCGGTCACCGTTGCGCCACCTCGCCGGTCACCGCCTCACCACCTCGAAGACCATCCTCGCCAGCTCCTCGTCGGCGTGCGCATGCCCAGACCGGCGGGCAGCCGCACCCATCGCCGCGGTGCAGCCCCGGTCGGACAGCAACTCCCCCACGAGCCGCGCCACCCGGTCCGCGGTGAGCTCGGAGTCCGGCACGAGCCACCCGCCGCCGGCCGCGACGACCGGCGCCGCGTTGAGCTCCTGCTCGCCGTTGCCGTGCGGCAGCGGAACGTACACCGCGGGCAGGCCCACCGCGGACACCTCGGCGACCGTCATCGCACCCGCCCGGCAGAGCACCGCGTCGGCGGCCGCGTACGCCAGGTCCATCCGCTCCAGGTAGGGCAGGGCGACATAGGTCGGGGTGCCCGGGACGGTCGGCACCGACACCGTGTTCGCGGGCCCGTAGGCGTGCAGCACGCCGATACCGGCACGTCCCAGCGCGGCCGCGGCCCCGGCCACCGCCGTGTTGAGCGTTCGGGCGCCCTGCGAACCACCGAAGACGAGCAGCACCGGGGCCTGCGGGTCCAGGCCGAAGTGTTCCCGGGCCCGCGCGCGCAGCCCGGCGCGGTCGAGCGTGCTGATCTCCCGGCGCAGTGGGATCCCCACCACCCGCGCCCCGGGCAGGCCACTGCCGGGCACCGCGGCCGCGACCCGGTCGGCGAACCGCGCGCCCACCTTGTTGGCGATGCCCGCCCTGGCGTTGGCCTCGTGCACCACCAGCGGCACCCGGCCTCGGGCGGCCAGGTAGGCGGGCAGCGCGACGTAACCTCCGAAACCCACGACGACGTCGGCGCCGACGTCGTCGAGCACCTGCCGGGTGCGGCGCACCGCCGCCCGCACCCGGCAGGGCAGCCGGACCAGCTCGACACCCGGCTTGCGCGGCAGCGGGACCGGCGGGATGAGCGCCAGCGGGTAGCCACGGGTGGGGATCAACCGGCTGTCCAGGCCGCGCTCGGTGCCCAGGGCCGTGACGACGGTCCCCGGTCGCAGCCTGCGCACCGCGTCGGCCAGCGCCAGCGCCGGCTCGACGTGCCCGGCGGTGCCGCCGCCGGCGACCACGACCGACAGCTC
>JAVKSM010000074.1:0-16823 GCA_039583705.1 Pseudonocardiaceae bacterium | reverse complement strand
CATGCGCCCACTCTAATCCTCGGTCGATCCAGAACCGACCAGCATGACGATCTCCCAAGTCGTCGGCCAGCCATCCGATAAGTTCGGCATATCTCGACTGTATGCTCATCACCTTATCGCGAACAGGACAGGCAGCCCTACAGCTTAGTTGCTGAAGGATCTTAACTTGACGCAGGGCTGTGGGCGCGACAACCGCAGGCCCAAGCAAGTTATCTTGTGCCGCCAATGCCGCTCGAAAGCCGATCATTGTTTCCAGAACATCGCTCACATACCCGTCGGGTAGTGAAACCTCTGTTTGTGGTACGCGCGATCTCCCGGCGTCTAGCCACCCTAAAACAGGCACGGATGCTGCACCGGCCATGAACGATCTGCGATCAATAGTCACACGGACACTTTCCCCGGTCATACCCATCAGTTGCAGGAAGACTGTCTCGGACGCTGCCGGAATGAAGACAAGATCATTGCCGACAATCGCCGTGTCGGCAACGACTGATCCCGCGTCGGTGCGTCGCCGCTGCTCGTGCCGCTCGTGCTCGGCAGCCTCCCACAACCGCACCAGCTCCCCGCCCGCGTCGAGGGCCCGGTCGCAGCGTTCAGCGAAGTCCCGAGCCGGCCGCCGCTCGCCGATCTCGATACGGCCGACGAGATCACCGCTCACGTGGACAGCCGCGCCAAGCCGATCCTGGGACAGGCCACGTGCCTTGCGCCGTGTCCGAAGCTCATAACCGAACCGGTGTCGAGCCGATCGGTCGGGATCCAACTCACGCTCCGGGTAGCTCACGCCCCCCGCTACCTCCCCTCACTCCGGGTCATCCCCTTCCGTCATCCCGACATGACGACCATGACGACCATCATTGCGTCGTTGCATGTCGGGCGTTGTCGGTGCCGAAAGCCTTGAACCGACTGGCCTCTCGGGGCATCAATGGTACCCGAGCTTCACGGCGGGGGCCGGGGGGTGCCGTTCCGTCCCCTCTACGTCTCCGGCCTCGCAGTGGTCCAACGAAGCGAGCAAGAGTGGAGGACAGACGGGTGAGCGGTGCACGGGCAGTACCCATAGCGCGTGCCGCGACCCCTGCCGGGCGTCCGACCGGCGGTGCGACGCTCCCACCGCCAGACGAGGCGACTACGACGCTCCCGTGCACTGCGAGCACCACGGGAGATTTGCTCGATTGTGACTGCGGCTACGTGAGCACGTTCATGAAAAGACAGCTCCTCGAAATGTACGACGCGCATACATTACATGTAAAAAGATGGGGGCTAAGTCCTCGTGGTCACTCCGGTCCTGCCTGGACTGGCGCCGCGCCAATGTCCGAAGCGAGGGATCGGCTCGCGCTGAATCGCTCTACCGATGGTGGCGCGCTTTGGCGCGACTGGTCACACACCCCCGCTCCATAACGAAGACCCCGCCGGTCTGTGCCGGTAGTGGATACGGCAGGCTCGTGGCTGGAGGGACGCT
Source organism: Pseudonocardiaceae bacterium (assembly GCA_039583705.1). Lineage (GTDB taxonomy): Bacteria > Actinomycetota > Actinomycetes > Mycobacteriales > Pseudonocardiaceae > JAVKSM01. Next base: position 15,367 of record JAVKSM010000074.1, on the reverse strand, counting down.
GCTGCGAACTGGGCGCCTTCGGGTACTCGCGGGACAAAGAACGTGGTGGCAAGCAGATCGAGTACGGGCTGTTGACCGACGACGCGGGACGACCCATCGCGATCAAAGTGTTTTCGGGGAACACCTCGGACACCAAGGCGTTCGTCGAGGCCGTCGAGCTGGTGGTCGACACGTTCGGGTTGAGCGAGCTTATCATGGTCGGTGACCGCTGGATGATCACCAACGCGCGGATCGGTGAGCTGCTGCTCAATGCTACTTTGGTGACGCCCGACGCGGATATCCGAGTGCTAAGGGCTGGGATCGTCGGTCTCGTTGAGGCGATTGGAGGGGCAAGGAGGCTCATGATTAGGTCGGATGGTGGCCTCGAGAAGCACCAATATTATCGCGGAGGCAATAGCTTTCTGATCGATCAGGTCGAGGCTCGAGCGAAGGAGCCCCTGGATGCGGGACGAGCCGTCATCCTACTTGAGGCAACGAATCGTTTCACCAACCGGCTAACGGTGTAACTCCGACTCGACCGTGATGTTAAAAATGAGCATGGAAAGTTTCCGGTCGAGGCGCTTGGCCGCTTGGCCCTGGCTACGACGGATCGTCGCTCTGTCGTCCGCCCAGTCGCCACAGAGTCGGTGTTCAGAGGCCGAGGAGGGACTCCATGCCGACGGTGAGCCCGGGGCGGCTGAGCACGTTGCGGACCGCGAGCAGAACGCCGGGCATGAAAGACACGCGGTGCAGCGAGTCATGCCGGATCGTCAGCGTCTCGCCCTCCGCCCCGAACAGGATCTCCTGGTGGGCCACCAGCCCGGCGAGGCGCACCGAGTGCACCCGGATGCCCTCGACCGAGGCGCCGCGCGCCCCGTCCATCGCCTGGGTGGTGGCGTCCGGAACCGGCCCCAGCCCGGCCGACCGCCTTGCCGAAGCCACCCGGGCGGCCGTGCGGGCGGCCGTGCCGGACGGCGCGTCGGCCTTGCCCGCATGGTGCAGCTCGATGACCTCGACGGAGTCGTAGAACGGCGCGGCGAGCGTCGCGACGTGCATCGACAGCACCGCGCCGAGGGCGAAGTTCGGCGCGATGAGCACCGGCAGCTCCGGCTTCGGCGCCAGCCACGCGCGCACCGTCTCCAGGCGGGCGTCGTCGAACCCGCTGGTCCCGACCACGCAGGCGATCCCCTGGTCGATGCAGAACCGGATGTTGCCCATGACGACGTCGGGACGGGTGAAGTCCACGACGACCTGGGCTCCGGCGTCGGCGACGTTGAACAACCAGTCCCCCGCGTCGACCATGGCGACCAGCTCGAGATCCTCGGCGGCGTCGACGGCGCGGCACACCTCGGCGCCCATCCGGCCCCGGGCACCCAGCACGCCGACCCGGAGCGGCTCGTCAGTCGGATTCACACGACCACCTCGGCCGGATTCACACGACCACCTCGCGCAGCTCGTCCGGCAGCTCGTCGGGGGCAGCGTACGGTCCCACCACCGCCGCCGTCAGTGGTCGTCCCAGCACGGCCGCGGCGACCGCGGCGACCTGCTCGCGCGTCACGGCGTCGATGTGCGCCAGGCTCTCCCCCACGCTGCGCTGCCGGCCGCGCTCGAGCTCGCCCTGGCCGAGCCGGCTCATCCGGGAACCGGTGTCCTCGAGCCCCAGCACCAGACCACCGCGGAGCTGGCCCTTGGCACGGGTCACCTCGGCGTCGGACAGGCCCTCGGCCGCCACCGCGCGCAGCAGCGAGACGATCACCGCCGCGACCTCGCCCAGCCGCTCGGGTGCGCAGCCGGCGTACACCGCCAGCAGGCCGACGTCGGCGTAGGCGGCCGTCGTCGAGTAGACCGAGTAGGCCAGTCCCCGCTGCTCGCGCACCTGCTGGAACAGCCGCGAGCTCATCCCGCCCCCGAGCGCGGCGTTGAGCACGGCCAGCGCGTGGCGCCGCTCGTCGTGCCGATCCGGGGCGGGGGTGCCGAGCAGTAGGTGCGCCTGCTCACCGTCGCCGGCGTGCAGCGCCAGCCGGCGCGTGCCCCGCAGCCGAGACACCCCGCCGGCGCGCGCCGGAGCCGCGCCGACCTCCGGCGAGAGCCGTCCGCGGAAGCCCTCCCGGACGAGCGCCACGAGCTGCCCGTGGTCGACGTTGCCGGCGGCCGCCACCACCATCCGTTCCGGGGTGTAGCGCCGCCGGTAGAACCCGCGCAGCGCAGCCCGGCTCATGCCCCTCACCGACGTCTCGGTGCCGAGCACCGGCCGGCCGAGGGGGTGAGCGCCGAGCAGCGCCGCGTCGAAGGCGTCGGCGAGGGAGTCCTCCGGGTCGTCGTCGCGCATCGCGAGCTCCTCGAGGACGACCCCGCGTTCGAGGTCCACGTCCGCCGCCGTGACGGCGGCGTCCAGCACGACGTCACAGAGCAGGTCGACGGCCAGCGGCAGGTCGGCGTCGAGCACGTGCGCGTAGTAGCAGGTGTGCTCCTTGGCCGTGAAGGCGTTGAGCTCGCCGCCGACCGCGTCGATCTCCTCGGCGATTGCCTGCGCGTTGCGGCGCGCGGTGCCCTTGAACAGCAGGTGCTCCAGGAAGTGCGCCGCCCCGGCCACCGTGGGCGGCTCGTCCCGGGAGCCGACGCCGATCCAGATCCCCACCGACACCGAGCGGACCGCGGGGAGGGTCTCGGTGACCACCCGCAGTCCTCCCGGCAGGACGCTGCGCTCGACGCCGTCGATCGCGAGCGTCAACTCGTCGGGGGCGTCACGGCAGCGGCCGCGGCGTCCTCGCCGACGACCGGCACCAGGCTGATCTTGCCGCGGTTGTCGATGTCGGCCACCTCGACACGCAGCTTGTCGCCGACCTTGACCACATCCTCGACCTTGCCGATGCGCTTGCCGTTGCCCAGCTTGGAGATGTGGACGAGGCCGTCCTTGCCGGGCACCAGCGAGACGAAAGCCCCGAACGCGGCGGTCTTGACCACGGTGCCGAGGAACCGCTCGCCGACCCTGGGCAGTTGCGGGTTCGCGATAGCCGTGATCTTGTCGACGGCGGCCTGCGCGGAGGGGCCGTCGACCGCACCGACGTAGATCGTGCCGTCGTCCTCGATGGTGATCTCGGCACCGGTCTCCTCGGTGATCGAGTTGATCATCTTGCCCTTCGGGCCGATCACCTCGCCGATCTTGTCGACCGGGATCCTGAGCGTGGTGATCCGGGGGGCGTGCGGGCTCATCTCGTCGGGGGCGTCGATCGCCTCGGTGATGACGTCGAGGATCGTGACCCGGGCGTCGTGGGCCTGCCGCAGCGCCGCGGCCAGCACCTCCGACGGGATGCCGTCGAGCTTGGTGTCCAACTGCAGCGCGGTGACGAACTGGCGGGTGCCGGCGACCTTGAAGTCCATGTCGCCGTAGGCGTCCTCGACGCCGAGGATGTCGGTCAGCGCGACGTACCGGGTCTCGAAGACCCCGGCTGCGACCTCCACCTCGTCCGAAACCAGGCCCATCGCGATGCCCGCCACCAGTGCCCGCAGCGGCACCCCGGCGTTGAGCAGCGACATCGTCGAGGCGCACACCGAGCCCATCGACGTCGACCCGTTGGAGCCCAGCGCCTCGGAGACCTGCCGGATGGCGTAAGGGAACTCCTCGCGGCTGGGCAGCACCGGAACCAGCGCCCGCTCGGCCAGCGCGCCGTGGCCGATCTCACGTCGCTTCGGCGACCCGACCCGGCCGGTCTCACCCGTGGAGTAGGGCGGGAAGTTGTAGTGGTGCAGGTAGCGCTTGTGGGTCTGCGGGGACAGCGTGTCGATCTGCTGCTCCATCCGCAGCATGTTCAGCGTCGTGACACCGAGGATCTGGGTCTCGCCACGCTCGAACAGGGCCGAGCCGTGTGCCCGCGGCACCACCTCGACCTCGGCCGCCAGCGGGCGGATGTCGGTGAGACCGCGACCGTCGATCCGGACGCCTTCGGTGAGGATGCGCCGGCGGACGAGCTTCTTGGTCAGCGCGCGGAAAGCACCCTCGACCTCCTCCTCCCGGCCCTCGAACTCCGGACCGGCCTTCTCCAGGGTGGCGGCCCTCACCTCGTCGAGCCGGGACTCTCGCTCCTGCTTGCCGGAGATCCCCAGCGCGGCGGCCAGATCCCCGGCGACCGCCGCCTCGACGGCGGCATACGCGTCGGGCTGGTAGGCGAGATAGACCGGGAACGCGCGGGGCGGCCTGGCTGCGGCGTCGGCCAGCTCCTGCTGGGCGGCGCACAGCGTGCGGATGAACGGCTTCGCGGCCTCCAGGCCGGAGGCGACGACATCCTCGGTGGGCGCCTGGATTCCAGCGGCGACGAGGGCGACGGCGTGCTCGGTCGCCTCCGCCTCCACCATCATGATCGCGACGTCGGCGGAGTCTCCGGAGCCGACGATGCGCCCGGCCACGACCATGTCGAAGACCGCCCGCTCCACCTGGTCGTAGGTGGGCAGGGCCACCCACTGCCCATCGATGAGCGCGACCCGCACCCCGCCGATCGGACCCGTGAACGGCAGGCCGGCGAGCTGGGTGGACGCCGACGCGGCATTGATCGCGAGCACGTCGTAGCGGTCGGCCGGGGCGAGGCTCATCACCGTGACGACGACCTGGACCTCGTTGCGCAGACCGTCCACGAACGACGGGCGCAGCGGCCGGTCGATGAGGCGGCAGGCGAGGATGGCGTCAGTGGAGGGCCGGCCCTCGCGGCGGAAGAACGCGCCGGGGATCCGGCCGACGGAGTACATCCGCTCCTCGACGTCCACGGTGAGCGGGAAGAAGTCGAAGTGGTCCCTGGGGTGCGCCGAGGCTGTCGTCGCCGAGAGCAGCATGGTCTCGTCGTCGAGGTAGGCGACGACCGAGCCGGCGGCCTGGCGGGCCAGCCGTCCGGTCTCGAAGCGCACGGTTCGGGTGCCGAAGCTGCCGTTGTCGATGACGGCCGTGGTCTCGTGCACCTGCGGGGCGTGAGGTCCAGTCACGTAGCGAGCTCCTCGTCGGAGGGACCAGCGCCCCCTGCCTGCGGGACGAGGGTCGCAACGAGGCCGGTCTTCGATCGAAGTCCCGGGGAGACGCGAGCCGCGCGCCCGGGGACCACTACCGAGGACCGGCGAACGCTCGTCCGCTGCATGGCGCGCCGGTGCGGGTGGGTGTTCAGTTGGGCGTCGGCCCTGGGGCCGACGTGTGGGATGGGAGGGGCGCACGGAGCGCCCCTCCCGGCCTAGCGGCGAAGCCCGAGCCGCTCGATCAGCGAGCGGTAGCGGGCGACGTCGACCTTCGCCAGGTACTGCAGCAACCGGCGCCGGCGCCCGACCATGAGCAGCAGCCCGCGACGCGAATGGTGGTCGTGGCGGTGCTGCTTGAGGTGCTCGGTGAGGCCGCTGATGCGTTTGGTCAGCAATGCGACCTGGGCCTCCGGCGAGCCGGTGTCCCCCTCGTGGACGCCATAGTCGGCGAGGATCGTCTTCTTCTGGTCGGTGGACAGCGCCACGGGTAAGGTGCTCCTTAGCTCTATCGGTACCGTGTGGCCGAGGGGACGAATCGGCACCGTCCCGCCCGAGGCGAACGGGTAGGACGGTGCCGGCCACTGTGGCTGGTTCGGACTGCAGCCGGACCCAACGTTCGAGGTTACCATCCTGCCTGTTCGCCGCTGCGCCCGGCGGCTCACGGCGGCGCCCTGCGGAGCGGCGCGCGGCCCGTCACCTGGTAGCGGCTGCCGGTGGACCCGGGCTCGCTGGCCACCAGGGTCACCTCCGCCGGCGTCCACCAGGAGCCGCGGTGGTCGGCCAACGCCACCGGCACAGTGGGGCGTCGGCGCCGCTCCCGGTTCCGTCCGAGGGTGAGGTGGGGCACGAAGCGTCCCATCTCGCCACCGGCCGCGGCGACCAGCGCGTCGAGCGCCTCCCGGTCGCCGGGGCCCGCCGGGACCACCGCGGCGTAGAGCACCCCGGGGAAGGCACCGCCGCCGGCCAGCCGCAGTCGCGGCGCCGCCAGCCCCGCCAGCCGCCCGAGCCGACGCAGCTCTACGTCGGGGTCGGCCTCGCCGTGGAAGCACAGCGTGAGGTGCCACCCGGCCGGATCCAGCCGCCGCAGGGCGGGCGGCTGCGCGCCGGCCAGCGCCGCCGACAGCTCCTCGACGACGCGCGGCGGCGGCCAGATCGCCGTGAACAACCGCATCGGGCGCCGGCTCAGACAGCCTGTGCGGCGCGCCGCAGCAGCCCGGCGAGCGCGGGGAACCGGGCGGCGAGCACGGCGGCCGCCGCGCACAGCTCGTCGGGTTGGGCGATGGTACGCAACGCGTCGAATGCGGCGTCGCCCGCCGCGAGCCCCTCGTCGACCGGGAAGCTGGCATGGTGCACGGTGGGCCGGGAGTCCCGCACCTGCTCCAGGGCGGCCCGGAGCGCCGCCGGGTCACCGGAGGCGACGTCCGAGGTGAGCGCCCGGCGCTCGAGCATCACCAGCCGCGCCAGCACCGCCGGTGTGCCGATCTTCGCCCGGCGCCCGCTCATGAGCTGGGACAGCATCGGCGGGCTGACCCCGAGGGCCTCGGAGAGCACGGCCTGTGAGCAGTCGTAGGCCACCACGAGGCGGCGGATGCGGTCCCCCAAGGGCTCGCCGTAGAACTCCCGCTGCAGCTCGATGTTCCTGGCCACGGCCTCCTGCTCCGCCACGTCGACTCCCCCTTGCGCGGACCACTGGACGACCATGGGGACGATCACCACACTGACCGTGCGCATCCTGCCAGCCCGCGCTCGCCGCCCCGGGACGGATCCTCCGCGTCACCCCCCCGCCGAGCCCGTGCCCGTGCCGGAGCCGAGCAGCTCCCGTGTCCGGTCGATGTCGCGCCCCATCTGCGCGACGAGCGCCTCGGCGTCCTCGAAGCGCTCCATACCCCGCAGCCGCGCCACGAAGTCCAACCCGACGTGCTTGCCGTAGAAGTCGGCGTCGACGTCGAGCACGTAGGCCTCGACCCGGCGGTGCCGCCCGGAGAACGTCGGGTTGGTGCCCACCGAGGCGGCCGCCGGGAGCGCCTGTCCCCGGTGGACGAACCAGCAGGCGTAGACGCCGTCGGCCGGCACCGCGGCGTGCGGGGGCACCTGGATGTTGGCCGTCGGGTAACCGAGCCGCGTGCCGCGCCGGTCGCCCCGCACGACCACGCCATCCAGCCGGTGCGGGCGGCCCAGCGCCGCGGCCGCGGCGACGACGTCCCCGGCGTGGATGCACGACCGGATGTAGGTCGAGGAGAACCTGACCGAGTTGTCGGTGAGCAGCCCGATGCCCTCGGTCGTGAACCCGAAACGCTGCCCGAGCGCCTCCAACAGCGCGACGTCGCCCGCCGCCCGGTACCCGAACGTGAAGTTCCCCCCGACGACGACGGCCGCGGCGTGCAGCCGCTCGACGAGCACCTCGTGGGCGAACTCGTCGGCCGGCACCCGGGACAGCTCAACGGTGAACGGCAGCACCCAGAACACGTCCACGCCCAACCCGGCGACGAGCTCGGCGCGCCGTGGCAAAGTGGTGAGCTGCGCGGGATAGCTGCCGGGGCGGATCACCTCCGACGGGTGCGGGTCGAACGTGACGACGACGGCGGGCAGGTCGCGCTGCCGGGCGACCTGCACCGCCCGGGTGATCAGCTGCTGGTGACCCCGGTGCACCCCGTCGAAGACCCCGATGGTCACCACGCAGCGGCCCCAGCCCGAGGGCACCGCCTCCAGGCCCTGCCAGCGCTGCACCCGCGACCCCCTCCCCGCCGCTCCCGGCTTCGCGGCAGAGCCTACGGTCAGCCCGCCGGGGCGAGCACCAGCACGGGACGGGCCTGCCCGCCGTGCTCTGCGACGAGCCCGACCGCGTGCCCGTCCGGGCCGAACACGGCGTAGGTGCCGGGCAACCCGGCGGGAGGCAGCGTCCGGCCGTGGGACAGCGCGGCGGCTGCGACGTCGTCCACGTCCCGGCGGGCGAAGGCGGCGGCGACCGCGTCATCGAGCTCCAGCGACAGCCGCGGCCACCGCGTCAGCTCGTCCAGCGTCCGGGCCTGCCCGAGGTGGAACGGCCCGACCCGGGTGCGGCGCAGCGCCGTGAGGTGAGCACCGACGCCGAGCGCGGCGCCGAGGTCGCGGGCCAGCGCCCGGACGTAGGTGCCCGAGCTGGCTTCCACCGTGACGTCCAGGTCGGTGACCCCGGCGCCGCGGCGCAGCGCTCGCAGCTCGAACCGGTGGACGACGACCTGTCGGGGGGCCAGCGCCACCTGCTCCCCCGCCCGCGCCCGGGCGTAGGCCCGCCGACCGTCCACGTGGACCGCGCTGACCGAGCTCGGCACCTGCGGGATCGCCCCGGTGAGCGCCGCGATCCCCGTGGCGACCGCCCGTCGGGTCACGCCGGAGGCGTCGACGACCGCCAGCAGCTCACCCTCGGCGTCGTCCGTGCTCGTCGCGACCCCGAGGCGCACCGTCGCGTCGTACGCCTTGTCCCCCAGCGCGAGGTGACCGAGCAGCCGGGTGCAGCGCTGCACGCCGAGCACGAGCACCCCGGTGGCCATCGGGTCGAGCGTGCCGGCGTGTCCGATCTTGCGGGTGCCCAGGATGCGGCGCAGCTGGGCCACCACGTCGTGGCTTGTCAGGCCGGCGGGCTTGTCGACGACCACCAGGCCGGGTGGGACGGTCACGTCATGCGATGCTGCCCGCTGGCGACGGCCACGGCCAGTGACCCGGCCGAGAAGCGGAGGGCACCGTGGACCGCCTCGGCCAACCCGCTACTGTGCGACCGCTGCCCGCAGCGTGACCGCTACCCGAAGCTTGACGGCCCTCAGAGGGGTGGACGTGCTTGACGCCGGACCGCGACCGCGGCACCTTGCATCCGCGCAGCCGGGGGAGCACGTGGGCACCCGCAGCGGACCAGCCCCGTGGCGAGCTGTTCGGGGACGGTCATGAGCCTGTGGCGCAAGCTGGTGGGCTTCCGTCGCGGGACGGGCCAACTGCACACGCCCGGCGCCTTGCTGGATTGGAGCGTCGCCAACGTCGAACGGACCCAGGGCAAGGACCACCTCGAGACGATCGGTGCCCGCAACGACCTGGCGGCGGCTTATCTGGGCTCTGGGCGGGTCGAGGACGCGGTCCTCTGGTTCGAGCGGGCGCTGACCGACGCCCAGCGGATCCTGGGCTCCGACCACCCGGACACCCTCGTCACCGAGGGCAACCTCGCCGCCGGCTACCTGGCCGCCGGACGGGTGGACGAGGCCGTGGCGTTGTTCGAGAAAACGGTGACCGACCGGGCCCGCGTGCTCGGCGAACTCCACGAGAGCACGCTGGCCGCGCGCAACGGCCTGGCCCGGGCCTACCACGCGGTCGGCGACGTGACGCGGTCCGTCGCCCTGTTCGAGCAGATCGCCGCCGACCAGGAGCTGTCCTTCGGCGAGGATCACCCGAGGACACGGGCCGCCCGCAGGGACCTTGCCAGGGCGTCGGCATCCGGGGAGCTACCAGCGCGAGCAGTGGGACCGGCCGAGCGGAGCGGTCGGCGGCGCAAGGTCAGGCCGCTCGTGTTCGTCGTCGCCCTCGTCGTGCTGGCCGTCCTCGGGTTCGGCTGGGCCGCGCGGTCGTGGTGGACGGGTTCGGGGTCGGACGGCGGGGGAAGCTTCTCGGTTGCCGGGGAGCCCTTCCCGGCCGACAGCCTGCCCGCCGTACCGGGGAGCCAACCCTGCACGACGGTGCGGGTGCTGGCCTCCTACGAGAACCGCCCGATGCTTGACGCGCTGGCCACTGCCTACCAGGGCGCCAAGCGGAACGCCGCGGGGCACTGTGTGACCCTCGAGGTCTCCGTGCAGCGCTCGGGTATCGCCGCCCAGGATGCCGCCAACGGGTTCCCCCAGCAGGCCGTTGGCGACCGACCCTCGGTATGGGCGCCGGACTCCTCGTCATGGCTGGCGATCGCCCGGCAGGCCGCGGACCAGGCCTCCCAGCGGGTAATCGTCCCGGCGCAGGCGCCGCAGGCGACGCGCACCCCGATCGTGCTCGCGATGGCCAAGCCGCAGGCGGAAGCGTCCGGTTGGCTGCAGCGGCCACCCACCTGGCAGGACTACCTCGCCGCGGCCTCCGATGCCGGTTTCTGGGCCAACCACGGCCACCCCGAGTGGGGGGCGTTCCGGGTCGGCCGGACCAGCCCAGTGGTCGCTTCCAGCGGGCTGTACGGGCTGGCTCTCGAGTACGGCACGGTGCTCGGGCACCCGGGTACGCTCGACACGGCCCAGGTGGCCGACCCCAGGACCCGGTCCATGGTGTCGCAGGCGGAGCGGGCGGTCGTGCACTACATGGCCTCCGAGGAGCACTTCTTCTGGCATATCCGACAGGCCGAGGACGATCACGACATCCATGGCTACGTCTCCTCGGTGACCTCCGACGAGAAAGCGATCTGGGACTACGACCGGGGAATCATCAGCAAGGACGGGATCACCCGCCAGCAGGTCGCCCCGCCTGCCACCCCGCTGGTCCCGGTCTACCCCCGCGACGGCACCTACTACGTCGACAACCCGATGGCCGTGCTGGACGGCTCGTGGGTGGACGCGAACGAGCGCGCCGCGGCTGCTGACTTCATCCAGTTCGCCCAGACCCAGCAGGGCCAGGCGGTCGTGCGCGCCAACGGCTACCGTGACCTGCACGGCCAAGCCGACCCGCAGGTCGCCGCGACCGGCAACTACGGGAACATCGCCACCCTCGCCGCCTTCCCCCAACCCACCGCGGACGTGCTGGCCGCGGTCCGGAACAGCTTCCTCGACGTGCGTAAACGCGCCCGGGTGCTCTTCCTGATCGACGTCTCCGGATCGATGGTCGACCGGATCGCCGACGGCGAGACCAAGATCCAGGCCGCGGAGTCCGCCATCGTCGCGTCGCTGGGGTACTTCGCCCCCGACGACCAGGTCGGGCTCGCCGCGTTCTCCAACACCGCGAGCAGCACCGCCGTCACACCCGGGCTCCTCGACCCGGTCAGTGCCCTGGGCACCAAGCAGAGCGGCCTCGTGGCCAAGATCCGCAACCTGCGGGTCGTCGACCAGACGCCGCTGTACCGCGCGGTCATCGACTACTCCGCGATGATGGGCGGACCCGACTACGACCCGAACAAGATAAACGCTGTGGTGCTGCTCACCGATGGCCAGAACAACAGCAACGACCCCACCACCGAGGCGCAGATGGACGCCGCCCTGACCGGTCTGGAAAACCAGGACCGCGACGTGATGGTGTTCACCCTCGCCTACGGACAAGATGCCAGCAAGCCACTCCTCGAACATATCTCCGAACTCACCCACGCCCACTTCTACGACGCCTCGGACCCGACGCAGGTGAGCGCGGTGCTCGGCGACCTCGTCACCAGCTTCTGACCGTCCGGGAGCAGCGGCGCCCGGTGAGCGAGTGGGCGAGTCGGTCAGAACCGTTCCTGTCGGAACGGCATGCCGAGGCCGACGCAGACACCGCGCAGCGTGCGGCCCAGCCCGGCGGGACCGCAGAAGTACACCTCGACCCGCTCCGAGGCGTACCGCGCCGCGATGTCTCCGAGCTCCCGCTCCCAGTCAGGGCGGCCCGCCCGGGTCTGGACGCGCGACACCGTCACACCGGGTTGTTCACCGGCGGCCGGTCCGAGGCGGGACACCAGGTTCGTCCCGGGGTGGGCGGTGGCCCCGCACCCGCCGGTCGTGAAGAGGTGCACCGCCATCGTGAGGTCGACGTCCCGCAGCGAGCTGAGCAGCTCAGCGAACCATCCGAACGGCTCGCCGTCACGGTTGAGCCAGAAGAAGTCGACGCTCTCCAGCGGGGTCGGCGGCCCGGCACCGCTGGACGCTCCCAGGGTGAGGCTCTCCAGGACGCTCGTGAAGGCGGTCACCCCGATGCCCCCGGCGATGAGGACGGCGTGACGGGATTCCAGGACGTCCGCGGCAGGTGCCCGGTAGGGGCCGTCCACCCAGGCCAGGAGGGGCGCACCCGGGCGTCCGGCCGGCCGCTGCTCCACCAGCCGACCCAGCGCCGTCGTCCAGTCACCGAGGGCGCGAACGTGAACCGTCAGACGGTCGCGCTCCGGGGCGCTGCTGACGGTGAACGGATGCCACTGCCGACGGGCGACTTCGGGAATACGCAGCAAAAGATAGTCGCCGGCGCGATGTCGGAACCCGCGCGGCCGACTGATCTCAAGGCGTGTGACATGGGAGCACAGGGTGTCTGCGCCGATGACCTCGACCCGGTTCGCGCGCCGCGCGATCCGGAGTGCCTGTTCCACGGAGAAGCCCACGAGGGGCACCCCGACCCATTTCCAGAACGACACGGCATGGACGAGGGCGAGGACCAGCCACCCGACGTAGAGCACATGGGTCCGACTGAAGAGCTCGAACCGGCAGCGACGCCGGACACCTGCCCGCGAGAACACCCACATCACGGTGAACACGACGAGCAGCGAGACCCCCGAGAGTCCCGGCACGGTCGACAGGAGCTCGCCCGCGACCGTGACCGTCGGATCGGCGGCATAATTCACCAGGTACGCGCCCGTGTGCAGGAGCGCGAACGCGAACATCGCATTACCCACCAGACGGTGGAACCCCGCCGCGTAATCCAGCGGCAGCGCCCGCACCGGTCGTGCGCCCCGGGCACGGGTGAGTAGCCGCCGCATCATCGGCACCAGGATGAGCGCACCGTTGAAGTTGATGCACGCGCCGGCGCCGCGCGCCAACTGCACGACCTCCTTGGCGTCCCGTGCCGCGTAGAGGTCCTGGGCGTGTCGGAAAAGGGCGGCGTTGGCGGCTCCCCACGCGACCACGGACACCACGACCACGGCCCGGTGACGGAACACGAATCCCACGAACATCCTCGGCGTCTGACGGACACCGGGGCGGCCTCCGGTCGACGGCCGGCCGGAAGGACCGAGCCGGTTGGAAGGAGCGATTCGCCATTCCTCCGACAAGCGGGGGCGTGGCGCGCCTGTGCTCTCGCGCGAATCGGACGAGTTCCAGAACAGCTCGTCACACCCTGCGTCTGCCACCACCGTGCCGACCCCTTTGCCAGGACGTCGAACACTGCACGAGGCGCCTTCGACGGCACCTGCCACCGACAACCCGTGCACGGCCGAAATCGAGAGCCGTGCCATGCGGGCCGGGGCGCTATCTCCTCGTTCTCGTGGTCCTTCCCCGAGACGCCGACATCCCGCTGTTGAGCGTGCCGATTCCCATGGCTCGACACAATTCCCTGGACGATTGTCGCGGAACGTGCGTCTCCGAGCGCAGCGTGCCCGGTTTCACCCTGAAGCCCTCCTCGCCAGCCCCTCGCTCGGTGGACCGGGCCGGATATTCCTCACGGAGCGGACCGTCGGGACGCCGACGCAACCTGCTTCGCCGAACCCACGCATGAGCAATCGGGCTGCGAGGCAGCGGAATCAGAGCGGCGGGACGTCGGCCAGCGCCGCGCGCAGCGCCCGCAGGATCCGCGCCGCGGGTCCGGGGCTGCTGAAGCCGGCGGCGTGGCGGTGGCCGCCGCCGCCGAGTGCGTCGGCGACCGCTCCGACGTCGACCCGGCTCGTCGACCGCAACGACACCGACCAGGTGTCCGTCTCGACCTCCTTGAACACCGCGGCCACCTCGGCCTCACCGCAGGTGCGCACGATGTCGATCACGCTCTCGACCTCCTCGGGACCCAACCCGACGGAGTCCGCCAGCCGCACCTCGGTATGGACCAGGCCCATGCCGCGCGCTGCGTGCGGCTCCAGCCGAGCCCGGCCCAGCACGACCGAGAGCATCCCCAGCCAGCCGAACGGATGGGTGTCCAGCAGCCGTCGGGTGAGCCCTGCGGCGTCCACCCCGGAGGCGAGCAGCCGCGCGGCGAGCAGATGCGTGGCCGGTCCCACGCCGCGGAAGTTCCGGGTGTCGGTGACCAGTCCGGCATAGATGCAACGGGCGATCGGCTCGTCGACGGACACGTCGAGGGCGTCCAGCAGCCGCAGCACGAGGACGACGGTCGCCTCGGCGCCCGGGTCCACCAGCCGGTGGGTACCGAAGCGCGTGTTGGCGCCGTGGTGGTCGACGACCAGCACCGCACCGGCCGTGGCGACCCGGTCGACCAGGGGCCCCAACCGCTGCGGGCTCGCGGTGTCGAGCACGACGAGCAGCTCCGGGCAGGGCGGGACCTCTCCGGCCGGTACCAGGAGGCCCGCCGCGTCCAATCCTCGCAGCGACTCCGGCGGCTGTTCCGGAGCACCGAAGGACACCCGGACCCTGGCGCCGCGGCGATGCAGTCCCAGGCCCAGCGCGAGGGCGCTGCCCAGCGCGTCGGCATCTGGGTTGACGTGCGCCAGCAGCGTCACGTCCGCGGCGGCCCGCAGCAGCGCCACCGCCTCGTCCACACCGCAGCTCCCGGTGGCGCGCAGAACCGGGTCGAGCCGCCCACTCACGCTGCTCACCTACCCGCGGTCGGGCCGCGCCGGGGCCGGGTCCCGCCGGCCGTCCTCCCGGGGAGCGCGGTAGGGGTCGGGGTCACCAGCGGGCGCGGCGCCGGCCGCCAACCGGGCCACCTCCGCGTCGGCCTCCCGGGTCGCCTCCAGCAGCTCGTCGAGGCGACGTGCGCCCTCGGGCACGGTGTCGGGCACGAACGCCAGCGTCGGGGTGAACCGGACTCCGGTGCGCTGCCCCACCAGCGAGCGCAACACGCCGGTCGCACTGGCCAGCGCCGCGGCCGAGGCCGTGCGCTGCGGCTCCTCGCCGAACACCGTGTAGTAGACGGTCGCCTCCCGCAGGTCCGGGCTGACCCGGGCATCGGTGACCGTCACCATCGCCAGCCTCGGATCCTTGACCTGGTGCTCGAGCGCGGTCGCGACGATGTGCGCGATGCGCTTGGCCAGCTTGCGGGCCCTGGCGTAGTCGGACACGGCAACCTCCTACTCGTCGTGCGGACCGAGCCACCGGTGCCGGGCGGCGAGCAGCTCGAGTTCGGGACGACCGGCGACGAGCCGCTCGCAGGCGTTCAGCACCTCGATGACGTGCTCGGCATCGGCGGCCACGGTGCTCACTCCGAGCAGTGCCCTGCCGCGCAGGTCGAGGTGGCCGGACTCGGCTGCGGCGACGGCGAACCGTCGCCGCAGCTCGGCCAGCACCGGCCGGACCAGCGACCGCTTCTGCTTGAGGGAGTGGACGTCCCCGAGCAGGATGTCCAGCTCCAGCGCTCCGACATACATCGTGGTGGCGGCAATAGGTTGGCGTGTTGGTGGTCGGTCGAGGTGGTCGGTCGAGGTGGCCGTGCGGCGGGCCGGCGGTCAGGTCAAGCCCGCGCGGCCCCCGACGGGTCAGGTACGTGGCTTCTCACGCATCTCGAAGGTCTCGACGACGTCGCCCACCTTGAGGTCGGAGTAGGACCCGAGCGTCAAGCCACACTCGAAGCC
>JAVKSM010000073.1:0-16836 GCA_039583705.1 Pseudonocardiaceae bacterium | reverse complement strand
CCACCCTGGCCAGCGCGTACCCCTGCCGGCCCGAGGACCGGTTCCCCAGGTAGCGCACCGGGTCCAGCGGCTCCCTGGTGCCGCCGGCGGAGACCACGACACGCCGGCCTGCCAGGTCGCGCGGCAGCGCCGCGGGCCGCTCCAGCAGCAGCCGCGCCAGCTCGACGACCTCGGCCGGGTCCGGCAGCCGGCCCGGGCCGGTGTCGACCCCGGTCAGCCGGCCGGCCGCCGGCTCGGCGACGACCACCCCGCGCCGGCGCAGCAGGGCGACGTTGTCCCGGGTCGCCGGGTGCTCCCACATCTCGGTGTGCATCGCGGGCACGAGCAGCACCGGGCAGCGCACGGTGAGCAGGGTGGCGCTGAGCAGGTCGTCGGCGCGCCCGTGTGCGGCCCTGGCGAGCAGGTCCGCGGTCGCGGGGGCGACGACGAGGAGGTCGGCCTGCTGGCCGAGCCGCACGTGCGGCACAGCAGCGACGTCGGAGAAGACGTCCGGATGCACCGGATGCCCGGACAGCGCCTCGAAGGTGGCGGAGCCGACGAAGCGCAGCGCGGCGGCGGTCGGCACCACGCGGACGTCGTGCCCGGACTCCGTCAGCCGACGCAGCACGTCGCACGCCTTGTACGCGGCGATGCCACCGGCCACCCCGAGCACGACCCGGGACGGCCGAAGGGGGGACGAGGGGGGCCGGAGCGTCACTCGCCCTCGGTGTGTTCGAGCAGGCCGCCGTGGATCTCCCGCAGCGCGATCGACAGCGGCTTCTCCCGGGGGTTGGGCTCGACCATCGGCCCGACGTACTCCAGCAGTCCCTCGCCGAGCTGGGCGTAGTAGTCGTTGATCTGACGTGCGCGCTTCGCGGCGTAGATGACCAGGGCGTACTTGGAGCTCGCCTTGTCCAGCAGCTCGTCGATCGGTGGGTTGGTGATGCCCTCGGGGGCCTCGCCGGCCAGCCGGCCGGTCAGCGGAATGCTCACTCACCTGCTCCTACGGGGTCTAGGGTGACCCGGACGTCGCTGCTTTCGGGCCCACCGCCAAGGCTACCAACTGCCGCGCCGCCCCCCGGACGTCGTCGTTGACCACCGTGACGTCGAACTCCGCCCGTGCCGCCAGTTCCTCCTCGGCGGTGCGCAGCCGGCGGGCCACGACCTCGGTCGGCTCGGTGCCGCGGCCCACCAGCCGGGCCACGAGCTCCCCCCAGCTCGGCGGCGCGAGGAAGACGAGCAACGCCTCGGGAGAGGCGCTGCGAATGGCCCGGGCCCCGGCCAGGTTCACCTCGACCAACACCGGGTCGCCCGCCGCCAGGTGCTGCTCGATCGGCGCCCGGGGCGTGCCCGAGCGATGCGTGCCGCCGTGGATCTCGGCCCACTCCAGCAGCCCGCCGGCCGCGACCATCGCCTCGAAGGCCTCCGGGGTCACGAAGTGGTAGTGGCGACCCTCGACCTCGCCCGGCCGGGGCGCCCTCGTCGTCACGGACACGCTGAACCACAACGACGGCAGGATGCGCCGCAGCTCCTCCACCACGCTGCTCTTCCCGACGCCGGAGGGGCCTGCCAGCACCAGCAGCCGGCCCCTCCGCTCGTCGCCCCCGCTCACTCGAAGGGGCTCACTCGAAGTCGGCGAGCAGTGCCTTGCGCTGCCGTTCGCCAAGGCCGCGCAGCCGGCGGCTGGGAGCGATCTCCAACCGTTCCATGATCTGCTGGGCGCGGACCTTGCCGACCCCCGGGAGGGCCTCGAGCAGGGCTGACACCTTCATCTTGCCCAGCACCTCGTCGGTGCCGGCGGCATCGAGGACCTCCCGCAGGTTCGTACCGCCGCGCTTGAGGCGCTCCTTGAGCTCGGCCCGGGCGCGACGGGCGGCGGCGGCCTTCTCCAGCGCGGCGGCCCGCTGCTCCTCGGTCAGCTCGGGAAGTGCCACTTCTCCTCCGTTGTGTTCTTCGTCCAGCAATGAATCGGGGCGCCCCGAACGTACCGAACTGGCCGCATGGCCCACGTCAGCGGGGTGTACCCAGGACGGCGGCGAGTTCCTCCCGGAGCTGCCGAACGGCCCGCCGCAGCGCGGCCGGCTCCGGGCCGCGGCCCAGCACCTCGCGCGCGGCCACCGGGAGGACGCAGGGCAGGGCGCTGCCGAAGACCACCGGCAGGTCGGCCGGGCGCGCGCCCTGCGCACCGAGGCCGGGAGCCAGCACCGGACCGCCGAGCGCCGACAGGTCGAGCCCGTGCGCCTGGGTGGCACCGACGACCACCCCGACCGGCCCCATCGGGGCGAATCCCGCGTTGCGGACCGCGGCGGCGTCCACCACCGCCTGTGCCACGCTGCGCCCGTCATGGACCGCGGTCTGCACCGCGGCGCCGTCGGGGTTGGAGGTGCGCGCCAGCACGAACACGGCGCGGCAACTGGCGGCCGCGAGGTCCAGCGCGGGTGCCAGCGCCGCGACCCCGAGGTAGGGCGAGAGCGTCACCGCGTCGGCGGCCAGCGGCGAGCCGTCGGACAGGTAGGCCGCCGCGTAGCCGGCCATCGTGGAGCCGATGTCGCCCCGCTTGGCATCGAGCAGCGCGAGGACGCCGGCCTCCCGGCACCCGGCCAGCACCCGCTCCAGCACTGCGATCCCGGCCGAGCCGTGCACCTCGAAGAAGGCCGACTGCGGCTTGAGCACCGCCACCTCGCCCGCCAGCGCCTCCACGACGGACAGCGCGAAGCGCTCGAGGCCGCGGGCGTCGACTCCCAGCCCCCAGGCGGCCAGCAGTTCCGGGTGCGGGTCGATGCCCACGCACAGCGGGCCGGACGCCGCGACCGCGGCGGCCAGCCGCACCCCGAACGGCCTCATGGCAGCGCGTCCGCGCCCATCCGGGCGCTGCGCAGCGCAGCGTGCAACGCCTGCAGCGGGGTGACCGACAGCTCGCCGCGCAGCAGCGCCTCGATGCCCTGCACCGCGGCGGCCGCGCCCTGCACGGTCGTCACGCACGGCACGCCGCGCGCGACCGCCGCGGTGCGGATCTCGTAGCCGTCGATGCGGGGCCCCGAGTTCCCGTACGGGGTGTTGATGATGAGGGCGACATCGCCTGCGAGGATCCGGTCCACGATGTTCCCGGGGCCGTCGGAGTGCTTGGCCACCACGGTGCTCGGGATCCCGTTGCGTCGCAAGACGTCTGCCGTGCCCACGGTGGCGAGCACCTCGAAGCCGAGGTCGACGAGCCGCTTGACGGGGAACAGCAGCGAGCGCTTGTCGCGGTTGGCCACCGAGACGAACACCCGACCGCAGGTGGGCAGCGAGCCGTAGGCGGCGGCCTGCGACTTGGCGAAGGCCGGCCCGAACGCGACGTCGATGCCCATGACCTCGCCGGTTGACTTCATCTCCGGGCCCAGCAGCGAGTCCACCCCGTGGCCCTCGGGCGTGCGGAAGCGGTGGAACGGCAGCACCGCCTCCTTGACCGACACCGGGTGGCTGCCCGGAAGCGAGCCGCCGTCCCCCTCGGCCGGCAGCAGGCCCTCGGCCCGCAGCGCCGCGATGGTCGCCCCGAGCATGATCCGGGCCGCGGCCTTGGCCAGCGGCACCCCGGTGGCCTTGGACACGAACGGCACGGTGCGGCTCGCCCTCGGATTGGCCTCCAGGACGTAGAGCACGTCGTCCTTGAGCGCGTACTGCACGTTGAGCAGCCCGCGCACCCCGATGCCGTGCGCGATAGCCGTGGTGTGGTGGCGGACGGCCTCGACGTCGGTGCGGCCCAAGGTGATCGGCGGCAGGGCGCAGGCCGAGTCGCCGGAGTGGATGCCGGCCTCCTCGATGTGCTCCATCACGCCGCCGAGGTAGACCTCCGTACCGTCACACAGCGCATCGACGTCGACCTCGACGGCGTCGTCGAGGAAGCGGTCGACGAGCACCGGGTGCTCCGGTGAGACCTCGGTGGCGCGGGCGATGTAGGCGGCCAGCGTCGATTCCTCGTAGACGATCTCCATGCCGCGCCCGCCGAGGACGTAGGACGGGCGCACGAGCACCGGGTAGCCGATCTCGTCGGCAATCGCCTTGGCCCGCTCGAAGGAGGTGGCGGTGCCGTACCGCGGGGCCGGCAGCTTGGCGGTACGCAGCACCTCGCCGAAGGCGCCGCGGTCCTCGGCGAGGTGGATCGCCTCCGGGGGGGTCCCGACGATCGGCACCCCGGCGTCGGCCAGCCGTCGCGCGAGCCCGAGCGGGGTCTGCCCGCCGAGCTGGACGACGACGCCGGCGACGGTTCCGGCCTCCTGCTCGGCGTGCACCACCTCCAGGACGTCCTCGAGGGTGAGCGGCTCGAAGTAGAGCCGGTCGGAGGTGTCGTAGTCGGTGGACACCGTCTCCGGGTTGCAGTTGACCATCACGGTCTCGAACCCCGCTTCGCGCAGCGCCATTGCGGCGTGCACGCAGGAGTAGTCGAACTCGATGCCCTGGCCGATCCGGTTCGGGCCCGAGCCGAGGACGATCACCTTGGGGCGCTCCCGCTGCGGCGCGACCTCGGTCTCGGCGTGCGGGTCCGACTCGTAGGCCGAGTAGTGGTAGGGCGTGCGGGCGTCGAACTCGGCGGCACAGGTGTCGACCGTCTTGTAGACCGGCCGCACCCCGAGCCGGTGCCGCAGCGCCCGCACACCGGCCTCCCCGGCCAACTCGGGGCGCAACGCGGCGAGCTGGCGGTCGGAGAGACCCGAGCGCTTGGCCTGCCGCAGCAACGCCGCGTCGAGCACCGGTGCCTCGACGAGCCGCGCCCGCAGCTCGACGAGCGCCGCGACCTGGTCGACGAACCAGGGGTCGATACCGCACGCCGTCACCACCTCGGCGACCGGGGCACCGAGCCGCAGCGCTCGTTCGACGGTGTAGAGCCGGCCGTCGTGCGGGGTGCGCAGAGCCGCCACGGTGGACTCGCGGGTCGCGCCGGGCGGGTCGGGCACGGTCCAGAACCCGGCGGCCCTGGTCTCCATCGAGCGCAACGCCTTGCCCAGTGCCTCCCCGAAGCTGCGACCCAGCGACATCGCCTCCCCGACGCTCTTCATCGTCGTGGTGAGCGTGGCGTCGGCGCCGGGGAACTTCTCGAAGGCGAAGCGCGGCACCTTGATCACGACGTAGTCCAACGCCGGCTCGAAGCTCGCCGGGGTCTCGCCGGTGATGTCGTTGCTGATCTCGTCGAGGGTGTAGCCGACGGCGAGCTTGGCTGCGATCTTGGCGATGGGGAACCCGGTGGCCTTGGAGGCCAGCGCCGAGGAGCGCGACACCCGGGGGTTCATCTCGATCACCACGAGCCGCCCGGTCTCCGGGTGCACCGCGAACTGGATGTTGCAGCCGCCGGTGTCCACCCCGACCGCGCGCAGCACGTCGATGCCGAGATCGCGCATGCGCTGGTATTCGCGGTCGGTCAGCGTCATCGCGGGTGCGACGGTGACCGAGTCGCCGGTGTGCACACCCATCGGGTCGACGTTCTCGATGGAGCAGACGACGACGACGTTGTCGTTCCGGTCGCGCATCAGCTCCAGCTCGAACTCCTTCCAGCCCAGCACCGACTCCTCGACGAGCACCTCGTGCACCGGGCTGGCTGCCAAGCCGGTGCCGGCGAGCCGGTCGAGCTCGGCTGGGGTGTTGGCCAGCCCGGAGCCCAGGCCGCCCATCGTGAAGCTCGGCCGGATGACCACCGGCAGGCCCAGCTCGGCCACGGCGTCGCGGACCGCCTCCATCGACTGGCACACCGCGCTGCGGGGGACGTCCCCGCCGACCGCGCGGACGATCTCCTTGAACTGCTGGCGGTCCTCGCCGCGCCGGATGGCCTGGATGTCGGCGCCGACGAGTTCCACGCCGTAACGAGCGAGCACGCCCTGCTCGTGCAGGGCGACCGCGGCGTTCAGCGCCGTCTGGCCGCCGAGGGTCGCGAGCAGCGAGTCCGGCCGCTCCGCGTCGATGACCTTGGTCAGGAACTCCGGGGTGATCGGCTCGACGTAGGTCGCGTCGGCGAGCTCCGGATCCGTCATGATCGTGGCAGGGTTGGAGTTGACCAGGCTGACCCGCAGCCCCTCCTCGCGCAGCACGCGGCAGGCCTGGGTCCCGGAGTAGTCGAACTCGCAGGCCTGTCCGATGACGATCGGCCCGGAGCCGATCACCAGCACGTGGTGGATGTCATTCCGCCGCGGCACTGGTGTCCCCAGAAACGAGCCGTCTCACCCCGTCCCGGAACGCCTGGAAGCTCCGGGAACGGTTGGCATCGACATCCATGTGCTGTGCGATCTCCGTGGCTGCCACTGTCTTCGCCAGACCACCCGGGTGGTAACCGCGCGCCTGAAGCACCCGCTCCAACGCTTCCCATGTGCCACCGCGAATAGCGTCGGGATCGCGGTACTTTGCCTGCCCTCCAAGCGAGGCCGGAATCCGTGGATAGGCCCCGCAGAGCGCTGGAATATCACCAAAGAACCAGGCTTCAAGCTCTTCGACGGCGATCCGGTTGACCACGTCCCCTTGCCTGATCCAGCCCGCGTAGCCCTTGAGCCGGTCGGGGAGCTTCTTCAGCAGGTCGGTCTTCCCTCGAAAAACACGCATCTCAAAATCAATATCCGGGACGATGCGGGGAAGCAGCACCCGAAACGCCTGCTCGGCAGAGCGCTCCTCGACGAGGACCTCCAGGTTCACGCGCCGACCTTCGCCCTCGGCCGACCGCCCCGCACCAAGGGGTCGCCAGCCTCAAAGTAGCCTTCCATCCACAGGCTCCCGAGCTGGCCACCTGCGTCGGCCTGGGCGACCACCCGAACCATCTCGGAGGCCCTGACCGTACGGGTGAAGCCCTCGTCATCTCGATAGAGCACCCACAGCTCCTTAGGGCGCAGGGCGTCGACGAAGTACGGTGAGTGCGTGGTGACGAGAAGCTGACTGCGCCCTGCCGCCTGCCGCGCCTCCTCGGCCAAGACACGGAGCAACCTCGGGTGCACGAAGTTCTCCGGCTCCTCGATGCCCACGATCGGGGGCGGCGCGGGATCGTACAGCACAGTGAGGTAGGCGAGCAGCTTGAGCGTGCCATCGGAGGCGTACTTCGCCAAGACAGGCTCGTCGAAAGGCGCGTCCTTGAACCTCAGGAGCAACCGCCCGTCCGCGAGCAACTCCGTCTCGACGCGCTCGAGCTGAGGAACCCGTTCCGCGAGTACCCGGAGGATCTTCGAGAGCCCCTCGGGATGCTGTTCGCTGAGGTACTGGATGACGTTCGGCAGGTTGTCGCCAGCCTGGGACAACCTGGGTTGAGGGCCAGCCTCAGGAACGCTCCCGCTCCGGGTACCGCTGACGCTGAAATAGGAGAGGTACCACCCCGTGATGAACCGGCGTAACGCCGCTACGCGCGGGTGGCGCGCAAGTCCGCCGAGTGTGCTCACCGCGAGCAAGTCCGGAGTGTCGAGTTCTTCACGCGCGTATTCTCGGGTTCTATCGTCGTAGACCCGACCTTCACCTCGCTCGAAGCTGAGGATGTCCTTCGGCGCGCCCGACCCCGACGCGATGGTCCAACGAAGAACTTCTCGTACGACGACCGGGGAGCCTTTGTCCTCGTCCAGCTCCACGCGGTAGGACACCAGCCGTTCTCCGGGAGATTGCCGGTAAGCTACCTCGATGACGATGGGGCCGTTCTCGCCACGGCTACGCAGCTCATGTATGCGACTTCGCTTATCCCACGCCGCACGGAGGTTCGTCGTGAACGCCTCGCGCAACACCCGGTAGTTCTGGATGCGGAGTCGCTCGATCCGCGCTTGTACCGAGCCGACCGCGGTCATCGTCGTTCCTCCATCAGCTCGCCGCCGGCGGCACCGGCCATCAACTCACAGAAACGGTCGAACAGGGGTGCCGCGTCGTGCGGGCCGGCCGCCGCCTCCGGGTGGTACTGCACGCTGAAAGCCGGCACCTGGAGGCAGGTGACGCCCTCCACCGTCTGGTCGTTCGGGCAGTAGTGGCTCAGCACGCACTCACCCACCTCGGAGTCGAAGCGCTCCCCCGGCTCGCCGGACACCGCAAACCCGTGGTTCTGCGCGGTGATGGCCACCCTCCCGGTGGCCACGTCGAGCACCGGGACGTTGAGGCCGCGGTGGCCGTAGCGCATCTTGTAGGTTCCCCGGCCCAGCGCCCTGGCCAGGATCTGATTGCCGAAGCAGATCCCGAACAGTGGTAACCGATGCCGGAGCACCTCCCGGGTCAGTGCCACAGCGCCCTCGGCGGTGGCGGGATCGCCGGGGCCGTTGGACAGGAACACCCCGTCCGGCGCGACCGCCAGCACCTCGTCGATCGTGGACGCCAGCGGGAGCACGTGGGTCTCGATGCCCCGCTCAGCCATCATCCGCGGGGTGGTGGACTTGAGGCCCAGGTCCAGGGCCGCGACCCGGAACCGCGTTTCGCCGACCGCGGACACAACGTAGGGCCGCGTGACGCTGACCTCTCCGGCGAGATCGGCTCCCGCCATACCGGGACTGGCCAGCACCGCCGCCAGCATGTCGGCTTCGCTGCCCGGCGCGTCGCAGGAGAAGATGCCGCTCCGCATCGCCCCCGCCTCGCGCAACCGCCGGGTCAGTGCCCGGGTGTCGACGCCGCTGATCCCGACGACGCCCTGCCGGGCCAGTTCCTCGTCCAACGTGGAGGAGGACCGCCAGCTCGACGGACGCCACGCCGGGTCGCGCACCGCGTACCCGGCGACCCAGATCCGCGCCGACTCGTTGTCCTCGGTGTTCCAGCCCGTGTTACCGATGTGCGGTGCGGTCTGTACGACGATCTGACGATGGTAGGAAGGGTCGGTGAGCGTCTCCTGGTAGCCGGTCATTCCGGTCGCGAACACCGCCTCGCCCAGCGTGGCGCCTCGCGCGCCGTAGGCGGTGCCGGGGAAGCAGGTGCCGTCCTCCAGCACGAGGACGGCCGGCGGGTAGATCCCGCTCCGGCTCGTCATGGCAGCCTCCGCCGGTCGCGGAGCTCCGGGCTCCAGGCCCACCCGTTCGGTCACCAGCGGACCATCCCGTCGACTGTGGTGACGCGGCCGCGCAGCACGGTGGCGACGACCCTCGCCGGCAGCTTCATGCCCTCGTAGGGGGTGTTGCCCGCGATGCTGGCCAGTTCGTCGGCGCGCACCGTCCAGTGGGCCTGCGGGTCGACCAGCGTCAAGGTGGCAGGCTCTCCGGCGGCCAGCGGCCGACCCTGGTCCGGCAGGCCCGCGATCTGCGCCGGACGCTGCGACAGCACCCGGGCCACGCCGCGCCAGTCCAGCAGCCCCGGCTCCAGCATCGCGCGCACCACGACCGACAACGCCGTCTGCAGGCCCAGCATGCCCGGCCGCGCCGCCGCCCACTCGCAGTCCTTGTCCTGCGGGGCGTGCGGGGCGTGGTCGGTGGCCACGCAGTCCACGGTGCCCTCGGCCAGGGCAGCGCGGAGCGCGGCGACGTCGGCCGCCTCCCGCAGCGGTGGGTTGACCTTGTTGACCGGGTCGAAGGTGGACAGTCGCTCGTCGGTGAGCAGCAGGTGGTGCGGCGTGACCTCGGCGGTGACGGCGACCCCGCGCGACCTGGCCGCCCGCAGCGCCGCCACCGACCCGGCGGTCGAGACGTGGCAGACGTGCAGCCGGCCGCCGGCCTGCTGCGCGAGCAGACAGTCCCTGGCGATGATCGACTCCTCGGCGGCCGCCGGCCAGCCCGCCAGCCCCAGCCGGGACGCGGTGGGCCCCTCGTGCGCCTGGGCGCCGACGGTGAGCCGTGGCTCCTCGGCGTGCTGGGCGACCACGGCGTCCAACGCGACGCTGTACTCCAGGGCGCGGCGCATCACCAGCGGGTCGGCCACACAGCGTCCGTCGTCGGAGAACATGCGCACGTGGGCCGCCGAGCGGGCCATCGTGCCCAGCTCGGCCAGCCCCTCCCCGGCCAGTCCCACCGTGACCGCGCCCACCGGGTGCACGTCGACCAGGCCGACCTCCAGGCCGCGCCGCCAGACGTGCTCGACGACCACGGCGGTGTCAGCCACCGGGTCGGTGTTGGGCATGGCGAACACCGCGGTGAAGCCGCCCAGGGCGGCAGCGGCCGAGCCCGTGGTGATCGTCTCGACGTCCTCCCCACCCGGCTCGCGCAGATGGGTGTGCAGGTCGACGAAGCCGGGCAGCGCGACCAGGCCGCCGGCGTCGATCACCTCGACCCCGGTGCCGTCCAGCCCCGGCCCGACCTCGGCGAGCACCCCGTCACGCACCAGCAGGTCGGTCGACGCCCCTTCGCCGTAAAGCTGCACGCCCCTGATCAGCAGCGTCATGCGGACCCTCCGGCCAGCAGGTGGTAGAGCACGGCCATCCGGACCTGCACCCCGTTGCGGACCTGGTCCACGATGGCCGAGCGGGACGAGTCGGCGACCGTGGCCGCGATCTCCATGCCGCGCAGCATCGGACCCGGGTGCATCACCACCGCGTGGTCGGGCAGCATCGCCAGCCGCGCCTCGGTCAGCCCGTAGGCGAGGGCGTACTCCCGGGGCGAGGGGAAGAACGCCCCGTGCATCCGCTCCGCCTGCACCCGCAGCGCCATCACCGCGTCCAGGCTCGGCAGCTCGGCGTCCAGGTCGTGGCTCACCGCCACCGGCCAGGCCTCCCGCGCGCCGGCGGGCAGCAGCGTCGGCGGCGCGACGAGCACGACCTGTGCTCCCAGCGTGGCGAGCAGGTGGGCGTTGGAGCGGGCCACCCGGCTGTGGACGACGTCGCCGACGATCCCGACCCGCAGCCCTTCGATCCGGCCGAGGCGCTCGCGCAGCGTCATCGCGTCGAGCAGCGCCTGGGTCGGGTGCTCGTGGGTGCCATCGCCGGCGTTGACGACGGCAGCGCCCACTGCGTCCACCCACTGCGCCAGGCGGTGCGCCGCCCCGGAGGCCGGATGACGGATGACGATGCAGTCCGCGCCGGTCGCCCGGAGGGTGAGCGCGGTGTCGCGCAGCGACTCGCCCTTGCCCACCGAGGAGCCCCTGGCGCTGACGTTGACGGTGTCCGCGCTCATCCACTTGCCGGCGATCTCGAAGGACACCCGGGTCCGGGTGGAGTCCTCGTAGAACATCGTGACCACGGTGCGCCCGCGCAACGTCGGCAGCTTGTGCACCTCGCGCCCCAGCAACGCCTGCTTGAGCCGCTCGGCAGTGTCCAGCAGCGCGGTGGCGTCGTCGGCGGAGAGGCCCTCGGCCGCCAGCAGGTGCCTCACCGGCGCGCCTCCCCCACCGCCCGCGCCCGCCGCAGCAACACCCCGTCCCGCCCGTCCACTTCGGACAGCAGGACGGCGACCTCCTCGGCCCGGGAGGTGGGCACGTTCTTGCCGACGTAGTCCGCGCGGATCGGCAGCTCGCGATGCCCGCGGTCGACGAGCACGGCGAGCTGCACCGTGCCGGGACGGCCGTGGTCACGCAGCGCATCGAGCGCAGCCCGGACGGTGCGCCCGGAGTACAGGACATCGTCGACGAGCACGACGAGGCGGTCGTCCACCCCACCCGGCGGCAGCGTCGTCGACTCCAGCGGGCGGGTCGGGCGGCGCCGCAGGTCGTCGCGATAAAGCGTCGGATCCAGGGTGCCGGTCAGGATCTGGGCACCGGTGAACTCGGCGACATGGGCGGCGAGCCGACAGGCGAGGTGGGCGCCCCTGGTCGGAATGCCGAGCAGGACCAGCTCATCGGCCTTCGCCGGCTCGAACTCGGTCTTCTCGATGAGCTGGTGGGCGATCCGGGCGACGGTCCGAGCAAGGTCAGCGGCGGTGAGCAGCTCGCGCTCCCCGCCGGGGCCGGCAGCCGTCCCCGGTACGCCCGTGCCGCACGCTGGCGCCACGGGTGGACCTCCTTCCCCGCCTCACCGGACGGGTCCTTAAAGGATGTCTGGCGCCCGCCACGCTATCAGCCGACTACCCCCGGTCCGGTCACGCCCGGTCCGGGACGGCGATGTCGACCATCCATCCGGGTGGTGTCCGGCATCCCGGGCGGGTCGGCCGGAGACCGCCGCTTGACCCGGTGACACAGAAGAGCGCACCATTACTCTCCGTAGACCTGCCCGAGAAACACCGTGCCCCATGCACGGATGTCGGGATGAGCTGAACGGAGAAGCAGGTGGGCGACTACGCCAAGGCGCTGGGCGCCAAGCTTCGGGGCATCCGGCAGCAGCAGGGCCTGTCGTTGCATGGCGTCGAGCAGAAGTCGGGCGGCCGGTGGAAGGCGGTCGTGGTGGGCTCCTACGAGCGTGGCGACCGGGCCGTGACGGTACAGAAGTTGGCTGAGCTGGCCGACTTCTACGGAGTTCCCGTCGCCGAGTTGCTGCCGGAGGGTCGGGTGCCGTCGGGAGCCGAGCCCGCCGCGAAGATCGTGATCAACCTGGAGCGGTTGCAGCAGCTTCCGGCGGACAAGGTCGGCCCCTTGGCCCGCTACGCCGCCGCCATCCAGAGTCAGCGCGGCGACTACAACGGCAAGGTTCTCTCGATCCGCACCGAGGACCTCCGGTCGCTGGCGATCATCTACGACATGACCCCCGGTGAGCTGTCCGAACAGCTCATCGACTGGGGTGTGCTCCCTCCCGAGGCACGGCCGGCCAAGGAGGACTGAGGATCGCCACTCACGGGGACGGGCGTAGGTGCTCGGCCAGGTCGGCGATGCGGGCGAGTACGCCGTTGATGAAACGCGGGGAGTCGTCGGTGGACAATGTGCCCGCCAGCCGCAGCGCCTCGTCGATGGCCACCGCGACGGGCACGTCGGCCGCCCACAGCAGCTCGTAGGTGCCGAGCCGGAGCACGTTGCGGTCCACCGCGGGCATCCGCGGCAGGGTCCACCCCTCGGCGTGCTCGGCGATGAGCTGGTCGATGCGCTCCCGGTTGGACGCCACGCCCTCGACGAGAGTGACAGCGTAGTCCGAGACCGGCGGCGCGTCGGTGCCTGCCACGCGTTCGGCGAGCACAGTCAGCGCGTCGGCGTCGCGGGCTTCGGACTCGAACAAGATGTCCAGCGCCCGCTTGCGGGCCTTGCTGCGGGCACCGGGTGGTCGGTCGGACATGTCAGCCGCTCACCCGGCCGAGATACCCGCCGTCCCGGATGTCGACCTTCCCCGACCACGGCTGGCCTTCGAGGTCGAAGACGCTGCCGTGCTCGAGGTCGTCAGGGGGGGCCATGGCCGGGTGATCTCCTGCTTGCGATCGGTGCGGTGCGGTGCTGTGCGCTAGAGGACGAGGAAGTCCTTCGTGGTGGTGGTGAGGAGTTCGGGTCCGTCAGGGCGGACGACGAGGGTGTCCTCGATGCGGATCCCGCCGCGGCCGGCGAGGTACACGCCGGGTTCGACGGTGACCGTCATGCCTGCGGCAATCCTACCGTTGCCGGCCTGGGACAGCGCCGGAGCCTCGTGGATCTCCAGTCCCACCCCGTGGCCGAGGCCGTGCGGGAACTCGCTGCCGCGCCCGGCCGCGGCGATGACGTCCCGGGCGGCAGAGTCGACCGCCCGCACCTCGCTGCCCACGCGTAGCGCCGCCCGGCCCGCCGCCTGCGCGGCGGCCACGAGGTCGTACAGCTCGCGCTGCCACGCCGCTGCCGGCCCCAGCACGACCGTGCGCGTCATGTCGGAGTGATAGCCGTCGACGAGCGCCCCGAAGTCCACCTTCACCAGGTCGCCCGGGCGCAGCTCGGCGTCCGTCGGCCGGTGGTGCGGCACCGCCGAGTTCGGGCCGGCGGCGACGATCGTCTCGAACGACGGGCCCGCCGCACCGGCCGCCCGCAGCCGCACCTCCAGGTCGGCGGCGATCTCCCTCTCGGTGCGCCCCGGGTACAGGCCGCCCTGCCCGAGCAGACCCGCCAGCGCGGTGTCAGCGGCTGCGCAGGCGGCGCGCAGCGCGGCCACCTCGGTGTCGTCCTTCACCATCCGCAGCCGCTCGACGAGCCCCGGTGCCCGCACCAGCTCGAGCCCGGGGGCGGCCTCCCGGAGCTGGGCGTGCCCGTCGACGGTGACGTGAGCCGAATCGAAGCCGGTCCGCCCGGCTGCCCTGTGCGCCAGGGCGGGCGCACAGGCCCGCTCGACGAGCCGGGGCAGGTCGGGCGCCTGCTCGGCCGACTGGGTCAGGTAGCGCCCGTCGGTGCACAGCACGCTGTGCTCGTCGTCGCCGGTGACGAGCAGAGCGCCGTTGGAGCCGGTGAAACCACTGAGGTAGCGGAGGTTGGGCAGGTCGGTGACGAGCAGGGCATCCAGCCCGGCGTCCGCCAACCCCGCCCGCAGCGCCGCCCGCCGGCGCGCGTGGATCTCCACCATGCCGGCAACCCTACGGGCCGTCGCACCCCGGCGTACCCTCCACCGTCGTGGCGCCCTGGGTGGTCCGCGCGGCAGGGATGGGGCTGCTGCACGGCGCGGTGCAGACGGCGCTCGCCAGCGAGGTCGCCGACGACCCGGGGTCGGCCACAGTGCTCCGCCCGACGGCGCTCGGCATGCTGGTCGGAGCGGCGGTGCTGTGGTCGGCGCTCGACAGTTGGCGGGGACGGCCGGGAGTGGGCAGGACGTGGTTCGTCGCGGCACTGGTCACCGGACCCGTGGCGGGGCTGCTGGGCTGGCTCGGTCAGTCCCTGCTCGTCGACTCCACCGGGCTGTCCGCGCTGGGACCGGCGCTGCTCGGTGGCGCCGCGTTCACCGCGCTGCTCGTGCTCGTCCCTGCCGGGCTGGGGTGCCTGGTCGGCCGGGCGATTGCTAGACCTGCGCGGTGAGCTGCTCGGCGAGCCAGCGCAGCGCCAGCCGGTAGCCGGCGACCCCCAGCCCGACGATCACGCCGCTGGCCACGGCACTGATGTAGGAGTGGTGGCGGAAGGGCTCGCGGGCGTACACGTTGCTGATGTGCACCTCGACCAGCGGCGCGGTGAGCGCCGCGCAGGCGTCCCGCAGCGCGAGCGAGTAGTGCGTCCAGGCGCCCGCGTTGAGCACCACCGGGACCCGGACGTCGGCGGCCTCGTGCAGCCAGCCGATCATCTCGCCTTCGGAGTCGGTCTGCCGGACCTCGACAGCCAGGCCCAGCTCCGCGCCGGCGCGCTGACACATCCTCGCCAGGGCGGCGTGGGTGGTCAGGCCGTACACCTCCGGCTCCCGGGTGCCGAGCCGGCCGAGGTTGGCTCCATTGAGCACGAGCACCCTGCTCAATGTGCCTCCTCGGAGATGGCGGTGTACGCGGCGGCCAGCAGCGCATCGTCCGGTCCCTCGAGCCGGGCCGGCGTCGCCAGCCCGTCGAGCACGACGAAACGCAGCAGCGAACCGCGCGCTTTCTTGTCGGTGCGCATGGCCGCGATCAGCTCCGGCAGCGCCCCCGGCTGGTAGCGGGTGGGCAGGCCGAGCGCGGTGAGCACGTCGCGGTGGCGACGGAGGGTGGCGTCGTCGAGCCGTCCGGCCCGGTGCGAGAGCTCGGCCGCGAACACCATGCCGACGGCGACCGCGTCACCGTGGCGCCAGCGGTAGCCTTCGCGCCGTTCAATGGCGTGGCCGAGGGTGTGCCCGTAGTTGAGCACTTCGCGCTGGTGTGACTCCCGCAGGTCGGCCGAGACCACCTCGGCCTTGACGCGGACCGCACGGTGGACCAACTCGCCGAGCACGTCACCGGATGGGTCGAGCGCGGCCGCCGGGTCGGCCTCGATCCGCTGCAGGATCACCGGGTCGGCGACAAAGCCGGCCTTCACGACCTCGGACATCCCCGCCACCATCTCGGCGGGTGGCAGGGTGTCCAACGTGGACAGGTCGACGAGGACCGCGGTCGGCTCGTGGAAGCTGCCGACCAGGTTCTTCCCGGCCGCCGTGTTGATCCCGGTCTTGCCCCCCACGGCGGCGTCGACCATGGCCAGCAGCGTGGTGGGCACATGGACGACCCGTACCCCCCGCATCCAGGTGGCGGCGACGAACCCGGCCAGGTCGGTCGCCGCGCCACCACCGAGTGAGACCACGGCGTCGGCGCGGGTGAGCCCGATGTGGCCAAGCACCTCCCAGCAGAACCCGGCGACGGCCAGCGTCTTACCCGCCTCGGCGTCCGGCAGCTCGATGCGGTGGGCATCGACTCCGGCCGCCGCCAACTCCGCGCGGATCACCTCGGCGCGCACCGCCAGGGGTGGCTGATGCAGCAGCGCGACGGTCCGGATGCCAGCCAGCACCCTGACCAGCTCGCCGCTCGCGCCGCGCCGGACCACGACGTCGTAAGGCCGCTCGGCGCTGACCCGAATCCGCTCATTGCCTGGCACGCGCCGCCTCCAGGTGGGCCAGCACGACCTGCGCCACCTCCCCGGGCTCCCGTCTGTCGGTGTCCACCTCGTCCACGGCGACCTCCCGGTAGAGCGGCAGCCGGGCCTGCAGCAGGGCCTTGAACGTGGCCCGCGGGTTGACCCCGGCCAACAGTGGGCGGGCGCTGGACAGCCCGGTGCGGCGCACCCCCTCGGTGGCGCCGACCGAGAGGAACACCACACGATGACCGGCCAGCCGGGACCTGGTCTCCTGGGCGAGCACCGCGCCGCCGCCGAGCGCGACCACCCCCTCGTGCTCGGCCAGCGCCCTGGCCACTGCGGACCGCTCCAGCTCCCGGAAGACGTCCTCGCCGTCGGTGGTGAAGATGTCGCCGATGGTCTTGCCCGCGATAGCTTCGATGTCAGCGTCGACGTCGCGCAGCGTCACGCCCAGCCGCCGCGCGAGCAGCGCTCCCACAGTGCTCTTGCCGGCGCCGGGCGGCCCGACGAGCACCACGACAGGCCGCGACGTGTCAGGGACGCTCATCCGCCAGATCGTAGGCAGCCCGGCCGGTCGACCGGTCGGCGGACCCGCAGGCCGCCACCAGCCACGCCCTGCGGTGAGGTCTCACATGTCCGTGGCGATCCTGGTGAGCAGGT
>JAVKSM010000072.1:6274-16907 GCA_039583705.1 Pseudonocardiaceae bacterium | reverse complement strand
ACCCAGGACCGCGCTGAGCACCGGAGCCAGCCCGGCGCTCGGCGCCCGCGCCCGCCCACTGGTCAGCAGCAGCCGTTCGCCCCCGCAGCACCACCATTCGAGCCGGTGGCGCGGCGCCGGCAGCAGCACGAGGGCGCAGTCGCCGAGCACGGGAACGGCGGCCTTCGCGACCGCCCGCCCCGTCCCGTCGAGGTCGACCGGGGTGGCGATCTGCCGGGCGGCTTCGAGGAGGAAGCCCACTGCGGCAGCCCGGGCGGGAGCGGGCGCCTCGGTGACGTACCAGCCGCGCCAGCCCCCCGGCAGCGGGCGGCAGGAGCCGCGCAGGACGCGGCCGCCGTGCTCGGCCTCGAAGTGACCGTCGCCCGCCGCGGACTCGGTCAGCGGTACCCCGGTCGGCGGCGCGCCCACCGCGAGGGAGGGGAACAGCTCCCGGGCCCGCCCGCTGAGCAGCCGCACCCGCGAGGCCGGGTCCTGCACCACGATCGCCTGCTCCACCCCGGTGAGCAGCTCGGCTGTGATCGACGCCGGAATGCCGACCGGAACCGGCGCGTCGGCGGCCCCGCCGCTCGCCACAACCGTCGCCTCGACGTGCGGGTCGGGGTCGCTGCGCAGACGGATGTCCTGACGGGCCACTCGCATCTCCTGACGGCCCCGCCTCCTGACGGCGATCCGTTCCTTCCATCCGGGGGCGGCGGATGTGTTGCGAGCCTAGGCCATCTCCCGTAGATCTTCTGCCCAGCCGAGCGGACCTCGTGGCGAGATGACGTAGCTTGAGTCGAGATGGACCCTCGTCCATGGGAGTCTTTGCGCCAAATCCCGATACGCCAAATCCCGATGCGCCAGTCCCGATGCGCCAGTCCCGATGCGTCACCCCGGAGGCCGACGTGAGCGCGCAACCAGCCTCGACCGAGACGCTCCACGTCATGCCCGCCGGGTCCGGCGATGTCGCGGCCCTGGAGCGGGTGCTGCTGGCGCTGGAGGAGCTGCGGGACGGCAACTTCCGCCGCCGCCTGGCGGTCTCGGGCACCGGCCTGCCCGGCCGGATCGCGGGTGTCGTCAACGAGATCGCGGAGCGCAACCAGTGGCTGGTGAGCGAGCTGGTGCGGGTACGACAGGCCGTGGGCGAGGAGGGTCGCCCCGGTGAGCGGCTGGTCTGCGGTGGCGGGGCTGACGGCTGGTCGTTGGCCGCCGCGTCGGTCAACGGCCTCATCGAGGACCTCATGCGCCCGACCGCGGAGCTGAGCCGAGTGCTCGCGGCGGTCGCCGAGGGCGACCTGTCGCAGCGGATGTCGTTGCCGGAGGTCCAGCCGCGGCGTGGGGAGTTCGCCCGGCTGGGCGACACCGTCAACGGGCTGCTGGAGCAGCTCTCGCTGTTCGCCTCGGAGGTGACCCGGGTGGCGCGCGAGGTGGGAACCGAGGGCAAGCTCGGCGGACAGGCCGACGTGCCGGGCGCGTCGGGGGTGTGGCGTGACCTCACCGACTCCGTCAACGTCATGGCCTCCAACCTCACCAGCCAGGTGCGCGACATCTCCTCGGTGGCGGCGGCGGTCGCCGCCGGTGACCTGTCCGGACGGATCACGGTCACCGCCCGGGGGGAGGTCGCGTCGCTGGCCGACGCCATCAACTCGATGACCGATACGCTGCGCACCTTCGCCGACGAGGTGACCAGGGTCGCCCGCGAGATCGGCACCGAGGGGCGCCTCGGCGGCCAGGCCCAGCTCCCCGGCGTCGCCGGCACCTGGCGCGACCTCACCGACTCGGTGAACTACATGGCCGGCAACCTCACCGCACAGGTCCGCGACATCTCCCAGGTGGCCACCGCGGTCGCGCTCGGCGACCTCAGCCGCAAGATCACCGTCGAGGTGTCCGGGGAGCTGCTGGAGCTGAAGAACACCCTGAACACGATGGTCGACCAGCTCTCCGCGTTCGCCGACGAGGTGACCCGGGTGGCCCGCGAGGTCGGCACCGAGGGGCGCCTCGGCGGCCAGGCGCAGGTGCCGGGGGTGGCGGGCACCTGGCGTGACCTCACCGACTCGGTGAACTTCATGGCCGGCAACCTCACCAACCAGGTGCGCAGCATTGCCGCTGTGGCGACCGCGGTGGCGCGCGGCGACCTGTCGAAGAAGATCGACGTGGACGCCCGGGGCGAGATCCTGGAGCTGAAGAACACCCTGAACACGATGGTCGACCAGCTCTCCGCGTTCGCCGACGAGGTGACCCGGGTGGCCCGCGAGGTCGGCACCGAGGGGCGCCTCGGCGGCCAGGCGCAGGTGCCGGGGGTGGCGGGCACCTGGCGTGACCTCACCGACTCGGTGAACTTCATGGCCGGCAACCTCACCAACCAGGTGCGCAGCATTGCCGCTGTGGCGACCGCGGTGGCGCGCGGCGACCTGTCGAAGAAGATCGACGTGGACGCCCGGGGCGAGATCCTGGAGCTGAAGAACACCCTGAACACGATGGTCGACCAGCTCTCCGCGTTCGCCGACGAGGTGACCCGGGTGGCCCGCGAGGTCGGCACCGATGGCCGCCTCGGCGGTCAGGCCCAGGTGCGAGGCGTCGCGGGGACGTGGAAGGCGCTGACCGACAACGTCAACGTCATGGCCGAGAACCTCACCAGCCAGGTGCGCAGCATCGCCGCGGTGGCGTCCGCGGTGGCCGACGGCGACCTGTCGAAGAAGATCACTGTCGAGGCCAAGGGCGAGGTCGCGGCCCTGGCCGCGACGATCAACGGCATGGTCGACACGCTGCGGGCCTTCGGCGACGAGGTGACCCGGGTGGCCCGCGAGGTCGGCACCGAGGGCATCCTCGGCGGTCAGGCCCGGGTACCCAACGTCGCGGGCACCTGGAAGGACCTCACCGACAACGTCAACTTCATGGCGAACAACCTCACCAGCCAGGTCCGCAACATCGCCCAGGTGACGACCGCGGTGGCCAACGGCGACCTGTCGAAGAAGATCGACGTCGACGCCCGCGGCGAGATCCTCGAGCTCAAGACGACGATCAACACGATGGTGGACCGGCTGTCGGCGTTCGCCTCCGAGGTGACCCGGGTGGCCCGCGAGGTCGGCACCGAGGGAACCCTCGGCGGGCAGGCCGAGGTGGTCGGCGTGTCCGGGACCTGGCAGCGGCTCACCGAGAGCGTCAACCACCTGGCCGGGAACCTCACGACGCAGGTGCGGGCGATCGCCGCCGTGGCGACCGCGGTGACCGCCGGTGACCTGACCCGCCAGATCACGGTGGACGCCAAGGGCGAGGTGGCCGAGCTCAAGGACAACATCAACCAGATGATCGCCAACCTCAAGGAGACCACCCGCACCAACCGGGAGCAGGACTGGCTCAAGACGAACCTGGCGCGGATCTCCAGCCTCATGCAGGGCCACCGCGACCTCACGGCGATGACCTCGCTGGTCATGAGCGAGCTGGCGCCGCTGGTGGAGGCGCAGTACGGTGCGTTCTTCCTCGCCCGGGGCGACGACGAGGCCGAGACGACGCTGGAGCTGACCGCCACCTACGCCGGTGCCCGCGCCGAAGGCGAGCCGCCCCGCTTCGCCCTCGGCGAGTCGCTGGTCGGGCAGTGTGCGCTGGACAAGCGCACGATCGTGGTCACCGGGGCGCCGCCGGGCTACGTCACCGTCTCCTCCGGGCTCGGCGCCACCGGCGAGGTCGACCTCATCGTGTTGCCGGTGCTGTTCGAGGGCCGCGCGCTCGGCGTCATCGAGCTGGCCTCGGTCACCGGGTTCACGGAAGTGCACCGCGACCTGCTGGAGGGGCTCAAGGAGACGATCGGGGTGAACGTCAACACGATCCTGGCGAACTCCCGGACCGAGGCGCTGCTCGCCGAGTCGCAGCGGCTGGCCCAGGAGTTGCGAACCGGTTCCGAGCAACTGCGCGCCCAGCAGGACGAGTTGCAGCGCTCCAACACCGAGCTCGCCGAGAAGGCCACCCTGCTGGCCACCCAGAACCGGGACATAGAGATCAAAAACTCGGAGATCGAGCAGGCCAGCCAGGAGCTGGAGGACCGGGCGCGCCAGCTCGCGACCGCATCGAGGTACAAGTCGGAGTTCATGGCGAACATGTCCCACGAGCTGCGCACGCCGCTCAACAGCGCGCTGGTGCTCGCCAAGCTGCTCGCCGACAACCTGGAGGGCAACCTCACCACCAAGCAGGTGGAGTTCGCCCGGACGATCTACTCGGCGGGCAGCGACCTGCTCCAGCTCATCAACGACATCCTCGACCTCGCCAAGGTCGAGGCCGGCCGGATGGACCTGCAGCTCGGGCTGGTCCCGCTGCGGGGCGTGGTGCGCTACGTCGAGAAGCTCTACCGCCCGCTGGCCACCGAGCGGGGCCTGCACCTGACCGTCGAGGTCGACCCGACGCTGCCCGAGGGCCTGCACACCGACGAGCACCGGCTGCAGCAGGTGCTACGCAACCTGCTGTCCAACGCCGTGAAGTTCACCCACGAGGGCGGGGTCCGGCTGCGCATCCGGTCGGCCGAGCCGACCGAGGTGAGCACCGCTGCCCTGCGCACGGCACCGAGCCGGATCGCCTTCGAGGTCTCCGACACCGGCATCGGCATCCCCGCCGACAAACTGGCCGTGATCTTCGAGGCGTTCCAGCAGGCGGACGGCACGACCAGCCGCAAGTACGGCGGCACCGGGCTCGGCCTCTCGATCAGCCGCGAGTTGACCCACCTGCTCGGTGGCGAGTTGGCGGTCCGCAGCGAGCCGGGCGTGGGCAGCACGTTCACCCTCTACCTGCCCTTGGCGGCGGAGCGGGTGGCGGCGGAGCGGGTGGCGGCGGAGCGGACGGCAACGGAGCGGACGGCAACGGAGCGGACGGCAACGGCCGGTGGGGTACCGGGGGTGGGGTCCGACCCGCGACCCGAGCGGCTGGCAGAGGCCGAGGGCTCACCGCCGCTCGTCACCGGCGAACTGTCACCGGCCGCGATCCGGTTCCGTGGCGAGAAGGTGCTCATCGTCGACGACGACCTGCGCAACGTCTTCGCGCTGACCAGCCTGCTGGAGGTGCACGGCCTCACGGTCAGCTACGCGGACAACGGGGTGGCCGGCATCCGGGCGCTGGAGCAGGACGGGGAGATCGCGCTCGTCCTCATGGACGTGATGATGCCGGAGCTGGACGGGAACACCACCATCGCGGCGATCCGGGAGATGTCCCAGCACGACGACCTGCCGATCATCGCGGTGACCGCCAAGGCCATGAAGGAGGACCGTGCGAAGAGCCTGGCGTCGGGAGCGAACGAGCATGTCACCAAGCCCGTCGACACCGACCACCTGTTGCGTCTGATCGCGGCCCACCTCGACCTCGTACCGCTGGCAGGGCAGTGAGCGCCGGCAGCCCGGGGACCTGACCGCAGGCGGCGGTCGGTCACTACCATCCGGCAGGTAGCCCTGCCCCTCGGCCGGGTGATGACCGCTGGGTGATGACCGGCTGGGCGACGAGCCCGTCCCGCGAGGAGCAGAGCATGGCAGGGGGAGAACCTGGACCGGGCTCCGAGGCCGCAGCGGGCGCCGAGGCGGGCCGGCCGGATCTCGCCGGGCTGATCGAGGTCACGGTGGCGGCCCACGACCCCGCCGCCGCGGTCGTCACCGTCGCCGGCGAGGTCGACCTGCTCACAGCTCCGCTGGTGCGGGAGAAGACCTGCGCTGTGCTCGAGGCCCGCCCACTGCTGCTCGTGCTCGACCTGCGCGCGATCACGTTCTTCGACTCCAGTGGCCTGGCTGTGCTGCTGGAGATCGCGCGGACGGCCGCTGGGCAGGGCACGACGCTACGGCTGGCCTGCGACACCGCGCCGGTGCTGCGGCCCCTGCAGGCCACCGGGCTCACCGGCGAGTTCGAGATCTACCGGAGCCCGAAGGAGGCGCTGGCGTAGGCCGCCACGACGGCTGTGTCAGCCGGCCCGAAGCGCTCAGCCGGCCCGAAGCGCTTGCCAGCAGGGACCGAAGCGTTCAGCGCTGGGCGGGAAACCGTTGCGGGCCGCCCCCCGGGAGGGTCGGCGCGGGGGGCGCCTCCGCGGAACCGGCGTGTCCCCGGGAACCGGAAGCGTGGCCCAGCTCGACCGTCAGCACCTCGTGCATCCGGGCCATCTCGTCGCGCACCCCGTCGTAGATCGTCCGGAGCCGGTGCAGTTCCTGCTCGGCGTTCTCCCGCTCCTGCCGGATGGCCTGCTCGGCCCTCGCCTGGATCTCCTCCGCCTTGGCGCGGGCCGCCTGCGCAAGCTGGTCGGCCTCCCGCTTGGCGGTGAAGCGGACCTGCTCGGCCTCGTCGCGGCTGGCGGCGAGCTGGTCGCGGATCTGGCGCTCGCGCCCGTCGAGCTCGACCTGCCGCTGCGTCGCCTCCTGGTCCAGCTTCGCGGCGCGGGCGATGAGTGACTGCTCGACATCGTGCCGGTGCTTCTCGGCGTCCGCCTTGGCCCGCTCGAGCAGCGCGCTCGCCTCCCGGGCGGCCTTCGAGCGGACCTCGGCCGCCTCCTGCTCAGCGAGCCGGAGCACCTTCTCCACCCGGAAGCCGAAGCCATCCTGCGCGGTGGCGCGCTGGCTCTCGTCGATCTGACGCTCCAGCTTCTTCATCTTGTTGAGGGCGCTCCGCAGCTCGTCCTCGGCTTGCGTGGCCCGCTGGCCTTCGTCCTGGCGCGCCTGCTCGGCGGCGGCCAACTGGCCGCGGATCGTCTGGAGCCGATCGTCCACCTGTTGGCGGTCGTAGCCGCGGCGGGTGACCTCGAACTCGGTGGTGTCGGAACCGGACATTTTCTCGTCGGTCGTCTGGATCACGCGCGGCAGGCTACAACCACCACGCTGGGACGTCGGATCGTCACCCCCTGTTCTGGCCGGGCGCCTCCGGTATTACGGTATTAGGCTTGACGTATGACTGCTGAGCGTGTGACGGTGAGCCTGCCCCACGACCTGGTGGCCTGTGCTCGCAGCGCCGTGAGCAGTGGCGCCGCGGACAGCCTGTCCGCGTTCGTCGCCGATGCGCTGCGCAGCAAGCTGGAGAAGACCCGCGCGCTGGCCGACCTCGAGCAGGTGCTCGGCGGCCCGCCGCCGCGGGAGGCTCTCGAGGCGGTGCGGCGCACCCTCGGCCTGCGCCCGCTTGCGGCCGAGCAGCGCTCCTCGTGATCGGGGGCCGGGTCCTCGACTCCTCCTGCTTGACCGCCTTCGCGACCCAAGCCTCGGTGTACGCGGCCGCGCTGGTCTGGACCTCGGTCCAGGAGAACATCGTGCTTGTCCTGCCCTCCACCGCGGTCGCCGCCGGCTGGTCCAGGCTCGAGGACAAGCAACGGCCGGTGCTCGAGGTGCTGCTGGGCCTGCCGACCGCGGTCGTCGACGAACTCACCACCGCCCGTGCCCGCGTCGTCGGAGACCTGGCGGAGCACGTGGTGGCGGACGACGTGGCGGTGGCACACGCCGCGGCCTGTGCCCTGGAGCGGGGCTGGCCGCTGGTCACCGGCGAGCCTGAGCGCTACCGCTGGTTCGGCGGCGGGCTCACGGTCGAGGATCTGCCGTGACGTGCGCGGTCACCGAAGCCGGCGCCCAGAGCATGATCGTCGTCCCTTCGTAAACCAAACGAATCCTCCGGATACACACGGCTGGCCGCAGACACGTTGACTCCCATACCGGCCAACCAAGTACTACGCGTCTCATCGGCGAGCCAGACCGGATCGTTTCCCGGCGCGGCTTGCGGACGGTGCTGGCGTGTTCTCGTGCCGGCACCCTGTCGCGCCCTGTCCGGCGGGTGAGGATGGGTGGGTGGACCCCGAGGCGTGGTGGCGCACCGCAGTCGTCTACCAGATCTACCTCCGCTCGTTCGCCGACGGCTCCGGCGACGGGGTCGGCGACATCGCCGGGATCCGGTCCCGCCTGCCCTACCTCGCCGACCTGGGCGTGGACGCGCTCTGGATCAACCCCTGGTACCCGTCAGGGCAGGTCGACGGCGGCTACGACGTCGTGGACCACCGCGGGGTCGACCCGGTGTTCGGGACGATGGCCGACGCCGAGGCGTTGCTGGCCGAGGCGCACGACCGGGGGCTGCGGGTCATCCTCGACATCGTCCCCAACCACACCAGTGACCGGCACCGATGGTTCCGTGCGGCGCTGGCGGCAGGGCCGGGTTCGAAGGAGCGGGCGCGCTACGTGTTCCGCCCCGGCCGCGGCGGCGACGGCGGGCAGCCGCCGACCAACTGGCGCTCGGTCTTCGGCGGCCCGGGCTGGACCCGGCTGCCGGACGGCGAGTGGTACCTGCACCTGTTCCATCCCGGGCAGCCCGACCTGAACTGGGAGAACCCGCAGGTGCACGAGGAGTTCGCCGACACGCTGCGGTTCTGGTTCTGCCGAGGCGTGGACGGCTTCCGGGTGGACGTCGCCCACGGACTGGCCAAGGACCCCAGGTACCCGGACCTGGCGGAGGGCACCGCCGCGGCCACCCCGCCGTTCTTCTCCGGACACCCCGCCACCGATCAGGAGGGCGTGCACGAGATCTACCGGGCGTGGCGCCGCATCGCCGACGGGTACTCGCCGCGGCGGGTGTTCGTCGGAGAGGCCTGGGTGCGGCCGCTGAGCCGGCTGGCCCGCTACGTGCGGCCCGACGAGCTGCACACCGCGTTCAACTTCGAGTTCCTGCGGGTCGAGTGGGACGCCGCGCAGATCCGGGAGGTGGTGGACAGCACGGTGCGCGCGCTCGGGGCGGTGGGAGCGCCCCCGACCTGGGTGCTGTCCAACCATGACGTCGTGCGGCACGTGACCCGCTACGGGCGCGCTGCCGGGCACCAGAACGACCGGTCGGGCGCGGTCACCACCGACCTCGTCCTGGGCGCCCGGCGGGCCAGGGCGGCGGCGCTGCTGCAGCTCGCCCTGCCGGGCAGTGCCTACGTCTACCAGGGTGACGAGCTTGGCCTGCCCGAGGTCGAGGACCTGCCGACGGCGAGCCTGCGCGACCCGGTGTGGGAGCGGTCGGGGCACTCCGACCGGGGCCGCGACGGCGCGCGGGTCCCGCTGCCGTGGGCGGGTTCGGTGCCGCCGTTCGGATTCGGTGGCTGCGGGTCGTGGCTGCCCGCGCCGTCGTGCTGGCAGCCCTACACCGTCGAGGCCCAGGACGGCGACCCGACCTCGATGCTCGCCCTGTACCGCGCCGCGCTGCGGCTGCGCCGGTCCGTCCCGGTCCCCGGCGACGCCCCGCTGTCCTGGCTCGGGGCGCCGGACGGTGTGCTGTCGTTCACCAGGTGGTCCGGCTTCGGCTGCCTGGTCAACCTCGGCTCCGGGCCGGTCCCGCTGCCCGCCGGCGCGACCGTGATGCTCACCAGCGGGCCGCTGCAGGGCAGCCTGCTGCCGGTAGACTGCGCCGCCTGGCTGCGCACCTCCTGAGTGGTTCCTCTACAACCATCTGCTGGACCAGGCCCCGGAGCGGGACCGCGACTTCATCCTCGGCAACCTGCGGCTGGCCACGCGGTGCGCGGCTGACGCGTTCGACCAGTACTTCGGCATTCCCCGGGCGGTGCCGCCACCGTGGGCGGTCAAGCACGGTCGGTCCGGCTTCGGGGCTGCTCCCTGACCCCCTGGGTCAGGGGCGTGCGGTGGGGAGCAGTTGGGCGTGGGCGTAGCAGGCGAGGAACTCGCGGGTCACGACGGACCAGTCGCGCTCCAGCGGCGGCGTCGCCTGGTTGTGGGCGGCGATCCCGGCGCGCAACCCCGCGTCCGAGCTCAACGTGACGACCGCGTCGACCAGCCCGGCGGGGGAGGCGGCGAGCAGCCCCTCCCGGCCGTGGCTGACGAAGTCGGCGATGCCCGTCGCGCCGCGCGCGACCACCGGGACCCCGGCGGTGCGCGCCTCCAGCGCGGCGAGCCCGAAGGATTCCAGCACCGCCGGTGCCAGGAATATGTCCGCCTCGCCGAGCAGCTTCCCGATCGCCGCCGCGTCCAGCCGCCCGGGCAGCGCCACGATCCGGTCCATCCGGTGCTGCCGCAGGTACCACCGCATCGCCGGGAGCGTGCTGCCCTCCCCGACCACGGTGGCCCGCATCCCGGCGGCGGGACCGAGCCGGCAGGCCGCCTCGTGCAGTACCCGCAGCAGCCCGACGGGGCGCTTGCGCGGTGCGAAGCGGCCCACCGCCAGCACGTGCACGCCGACGGACCCGGGACGGCGGGGCCGGGACGCCGCCGCCCAGTAGGCGACGTCGATGCCGTTGGACACCACCCGCACGGTGAGCCGCTCGTCGGTG
This sequence comes from Pseudonocardiaceae bacterium, assembly GCA_039583705.1. GTDB lineage: Bacteria > Actinomycetota > Actinomycetes > Mycobacteriales > Pseudonocardiaceae > JAVKSM01. Next base: position 6,679 of record JAVKSM010000072.1, on the reverse strand, counting down.
GCTTCCACGGCCGCAGCCGCGACCTCGCTGACCGCCGTGAGGAGCACCGGCCATCGCACCCACCCGGTGACGGCGTCGAGGCCCCGGTAGAACCGGCGCGCGAGCGACCCCCACATGCTGTGCATGGTCATCACGGCCGGCACGCCGTGCCGGGCGGCCCAGTCGGTCGCACCCCAGGCCAGCGGCGACACGACGCTGACATGGGCGTGCACGACGTCCGGCCGTTCCGAGCCGAGCAGCACCTCCAGCCGTGCCGAGGTGCCGGGGGCGAGCGTCAGCCCGGTCTGCAGCGCCCCGTGGAGGCGGTGCAGCCGCGGCCCACCGCCTTGCCCACCGCCTTGCCCACCGCCTTGCCCACCGCCTTGCCCACCGCCTTGCCCACCGCCTTGCCCACCGCCTTGCCCA
>JAVKSM010000072.1:0-6174 GCA_039583705.1 Pseudonocardiaceae bacterium | reverse complement strand
CCGCCAGGCGTCGTGGTGATCACTACCACGTCGTGGCCAGCGGCGGACTGCACCCGGGACAAGCCGTCGACCTGCGCCTCGATGCCCCCGAGTCGGGGCAGGAAGCAATCGCTGACGTGTGCGATCCGCACTCCCGCTCCCGTGGCATCATCGTGGCGCGCGGACACTGGTGGGGTGGCCTGCTGCGTGTTCTTTCACGCTCATCCTGACGACGAGGCGTTACTGACGGCGGGAACCATGGCCCGGTTGGCGGCAGAGGGCCACCGGGTCGTGGTCATCGTCGCCACGCGCGGTGAGTATGGACTGGTTGACGAAGCGGTTACGGCCAGGGGCAGGGTAGGCGACGTGCGGATGGCCGAGCTTCACGCCTCGGCCCGGGCTCTCGGATGCGCCCGGGTGCACTGGCTGGGCTACGGCGACTCGGGCCTGAACGGATCGGGCACGGGGGGATCGGGCACGGGGGGATCGGGCACAGCCCCTCCGGTGGCCTTCGCCCGCGCGGACGTGACAGAGGCTGCCGAGCGGCTCGCGGCGCAGTTGCGTGCCGAGGGCGCCGACCTGCTCACCAGCTACGATCCGGCCGGCGGTTACGGTCACCCCGACCACGTCGCCGTGCACCGGGTGGGCGCGCTGGCCGCCCGGCTCGCCGGCACCCCGATCCTCCTGGAGGCCACCGTGGACCGCCGGCTGCTGGCGATCGCCACGGCCCTGCTCGCGCGGCTGCCCGGGCTCGCGTCGGCGCCCCCGCCAGGGCTTGGCTGGCCGGCGCTCGCCACCGGCTACGTCCCCAGCGCGGAGATCACCCACCGGATTCGGGTGGGCCGCCACATCCGGGCGAAGCGGGCCAGCATGGCCGCATACGTCAGCCAGCGCAGCGGCGGCGAGGGTCCCCGCACGCTGTCCGCGTTGCTGCGGCTGCCGTTCCCGCTGTTCCGGTGGGCGTTGGGCACCGAGTGGTTCGTGCAGCGCGACCTTGGCGAGCCGTGAGCCGGGCCGCGGCACTGCGGGCGGTCGCCTCCGCGGTCTCGCTGGTCGCCGCCGCAGCGCTGCTGGGCCTCGGCCTGCCGTGGGTGACCGGCGTCGGCTGGTCGGCGATCGGGCTGGTGCTCGGCTCGCTGTCGGTGCTCACCGTCGCGGGCCTCGTCGCGCTGTGGATCGCCGCGCTGTGGTCCTACACCTACGTCCTCACCGCGTCGCTGCCCGGACTGACGAACACACGGGCGTTCGCGCTCAACGCGGTGGGCACGGCGGTGAGCAACCTGGTGCCGTTCGGCGGGGCGGTCGGAGTGGCGGTGACGTTCCCGATGGCCCGCGGCTGGGGTCACGACCGGCAGGCCGTGATGGCCTCGGCGGTGGTGAGCAACCTGTGGAACGTGCTGGCCCGGCTGCTGCTGCCGGCGCTGGGACTGGCCGCGTTGGCCGGCGTCGGACGCGCCGAGGGCCCCCTGAAGCTCGCCGCCGGCCTGGCCTCGGCGGTGCTCGTGGCCATCGTGTTGGGCACGGTGACGGCGCTGTCCTGGGCACCGACGGCGGCGCTGCTCGGCGGCGCGGCGGAGTCCGTCGGGCGCCTGCTGCCCCGGCGCTGGCGGCCGGTTCCGGGACGTCCGCAGGGGGCGCTGCAGCGGCTGCGTGAGGAGATCACCGCCAGGCTTCGCCGGGCGTGGGCCCAGCTCACCGCGGGCATGGTCGTCAGCCTCGGCTGCCAGGGGGTGTTGTTCTGGGGGTGCCTGGACGCCGCGGGCGCTCGGCCGGGGCTGGCCGTCACGGTGGCGGCGTTCGCGCTGAGCCGGGCGCTGACCGTCGTGCCGCTCACGCCGAACGGCATCGGGGTGAGCGAGACCGGCGCTTCGGCGTTGCTGGTCACCGTCGGCGGGGGGGCACCGGGGTCGGTGGCGGCCGGCGTGCTGGTGTTCGCCCTCATCACCCACGCCCTGGAGATCCCGGCCGGCGGCATCGCCTGGAGCGCCTGGGCGGTGACCGCCCGCCGTCGCCGCTCCCGTTCCCCGGTTCAGATCTGATCAGCCGCGGGACCGGTGGCGGCCGATGCACCGCGCCCGCAGGGCCGTCACTTCGGGCAGCTCCAGGGGGGTCAGTGGGATGCCGGTCACCCAGCCGAGCAGCAGGTCGGCCAGCTCGGGGTTGCGGGCCAGGACCGGGCCGTGCAGGTAGGTGCCCACGACCCGCCCGGTGATCGCCCCCTCGGTCCGGTCGTTGCTGCCGTTGCCCACCCCCCGGCGCACGTGTGCCAGCGGCCGGGCGTCCGGCCCGAGGGCGGTCGCGCCGCCGTGGTTCTCGAACCCGGTCAACGGGGTGGCGAGCAGGTCGGTCGCCGGTGCGGCGAGCACCTCGCCGACGGCCCGCACCGCCCGCCGCCCGGTGGTGAGGTCGAGCAGGCCGAGGCCGGGCACGGTGGTCCCGTCGGCGGTGGCGAAGCTCTCGCCCAGCACCTGCAGCCCGGCGCACACGGCGAGCACGACCGCGCCCCGTCCGACCGCCCGGCGCAGCCCGCCGTCCGCGTTGAGGTGGCGGGTGGCGAGCACCTGCGCGCTGTCCTCGCCGCCGCCGAGGACGTAGAGGTCGCAACTCTCCGGCACGGCGGTGTCGTGACCCAGCGGAACCAGGTGGGCCGCTATCCCGCGCCACCGCAACCGCTGCCGCAGCACCACGGCGTTGCCGGTGTCCCCGTAGGTCCCGAGCAGGTCCGGCAGCAGCACCCCGATTCGCACGGCGGACTCAGCGACCACCGCACAGCCTCCGCGCGGCCTCTCGGAACGCGGTGTAGTTGGCGAGCAGGTCCAGCGGCCCGGGTGGCGCGGCGTCGACGGCCGCCACGAGGTCGGCGACGACCCGGTGGTCCACCTCGGCGTAGGCCAGCCGCGCCGCGAGATCCGCCGCCCGGTCGCCGACGACGAGCACCTCATGCCCGCCGAGCTGCTCGAAGGGCACGTCCCACAGCCAGGACGGGTCCGCTCCGTCGGCCTCCCGGGCATTGACAGCGAGCACGACCGAGGGGCGGTGGGGCCCGGGGCGGTCGAGCATCGACAACGTCTCCTGCCAGCCGGCCGGGTTCTTGGCCAGCAGCAGCCGGACCTGGTGATCGCCGCGGTGGACCGTGCGGTAGCGCCCGTCGACGTCGGTGACCGCGCGCAACTGGTCGAGCACGGCGGACAGCGGGACCCCGAGCAGGTCGGCGGTGGCCGCGGCGAACCCGGCGTTGAGTCGGTTGGCCCTGCCCGGCAGGGCCAACCGCAGCGCGGTGTGGCTGCCGTCCGGCGCGCTGAGGACGTCCTCGCAGATGGTCCACGCCGCGGTCGGACGGTGCAGGCCACAGCGGCAGGACCAGTGCCCGTCTGCCTGATAGGCGATGGCCGCACCGCACTGCGGGCAGACCCGGGCGTCCCCGATCCACCCGCTGCCGCCGGAGACCCACACCTGACGGGCAGCGGCGAGCGCCGCGGCGACGACCAACGGGTCGTCCGCGTTGGCCACCACGGTCAGTTCCGGCGCCGCGGCGAAGGCGCGTTCGATCCGCGCCGCGACCATCCGGGTCTCCCCGACCCGGTCGAGCTGGTCGCGGGTGATATTGAGCAGCACCACGGCCGCCGGCCGCACGGCGGCGACGACCTGCGGCAGGTAGGGCTCGTCGACCTCAAGCACCGCGATCGGCGCGCTGCCGTCCCGGATCAGGGCGGCGACCAGGCCGTCGGGCATGTTCGCGCCCTCGTGGTTGCTTGCCACCGAGGCGGCGTGGTGGCGCAGCGCCCGGGCGGTCATCAGGGCGGTCGTCGTCTTGCCGTTGGTGCCCGAGACGAGCACCACGGTGCGCTGCGCGGCCAGGCGCGCCAGCGCCTGCGGGTCGAGCGCGCTGGCGGTCCGTCCACCGATGACCGTACCGCTGCGACCGCAGCATCGAGACAGCCGGCCGGCCAGCAAGCCAGCCACGACGGCCAGCCTGGTGCGGGCCGGAAGCGCCGGGGACGTCCGCACGGTGCATCCCGGCCGCTGCCTCACCCTCGCTCGGGCCGCGGTCAGTGCCATGGCATAAGCCTTACCCGCTTCAGGTTACGTGTTAGCTACGTGTAAGCAAGGTAGGGGACAGCGCTTGGTCAGCGATCAGCGGGTACCAGCAGGGTGAATGTCGGTGGTGCCGGCCGGCTCAGCACCAGCCGGCCGCCCTCGGCCTCGGCGAGGCTGCGGGCCAGCGAGAGCCCGATACCGTGCCCGGCGGCCTGCGAGGAGCGGCGCACGAACAGCTCACAGTCAGAGCGCTCGATCCCAGGACCCTCGTCGGCGACGTCGATGGCGAGCACCGAGCCGGCGTCGCGGACGGCGACCGTGACCGCTCCGGCGCCGTGCTCGGTGGCGTTGTCCAACAGCACGGTGAGCACCTGGCGCACCGCGGCGGTGGACACGTGGCATCCCGGTGCCGCCTCGTCAACGACGATGTGCAGCGGCCGCCCGGCACCGGCCAACTGGCCGTGCCAGCCGTTGCGGACCTCGCCGAGCAGCGCTGACAGGTCGAGCGGCTCGGCCGGTGCCCAGTCGTCGCGGGCCAACGCCAGCAGGTCGTCGATGGTGCGCTCCAGGCGATCGGCGGCGGCGATGCCGTCGGCGATCGCGGCTCGCAGATCCTGCCCGGGTGGGCCGAGCGCGGCCTCGAGCTTGAGCCGGAGCCCGGTGAGAGGGGTGCGGAGCTGATGCGAGGCGTCGGTCGAGAAGGCCCGTTCCCGGTCGAGCATCGTGCCCAACCTGACCGCGGTGCTGTCCAGCGACGACCCGACCGCGTCGATCTCCGGGATTCCCGTCCGGTGGGCGCGGACGCTGAAGTCGCCGTGGCCCAGCCGCTGGGCGGTGGCCGAGAGCTCCTCCAACGGCCGGGCCAGCCGAGCCGCCTGCCGGCGTGCCAGCAGCCAGGTGACGGCGAGCGCCACGGCGCCCAGGCCCAGCATGACCAGCCAGGTCAGCGCGGTGCGCCGGTAGACCTCGCGCTGCGGCGTGGCGGCCCGGACGACGCCGACCACGGTCCGTCCGTCGGTGACGGGCACCGCGATGACCAGGTTCCCACCGCTGGTGCCGTTGGCCACCTGGCCGGCGAGCGCGTCCCGCACGGAGCCGTCGGCGTGGTCGGGCCCCTGTCCGAGGAGACGGACCCCGGTGTCGCCGTAGAGCGCGAGGCTGGCGTTGGCCTCCGTGCTCGGCAGCACGGCCGGGGTCCGACCCCGTACCACGTCGTCGGCCACGGAGATCGCGGTGGCGTCGGCGAGCCGTTCCAGCTCGCCGCGCTCGTCGTTCAGGTAGTAGCGGGACACGCCCGCCGCCAGCGGGATGCCGAAGAGGCTGATGGCCAGCACCGCCGCGAGCACGGTGAGCCCGACGATCCTCCTGCGCACGCCAAACCTCCTCACCCAGGTCACGGCTACCGTGAGGACCATGCGCGCGCTGCGCACGGTCGGCATCGTCCTCGGCTCGCTCGTGGTGGTCGCCGGGCTGGCTCTGGTGGTGCTGTGGCAGCTCACCCCGTCGGTGGGCGACCTCGAGGCGCGGGTGACGGCCCGGCTCGCCGCGGCCGGCGCCTCGGATCCCGGCGTGTTGCCGGTGCCCGACCGGGTCGGGCAGGCGATAGTGGCCACGGAGGACAGCCGGTTCTACAGCGACCACGGCATCGACCTGCCGGGCGCCGTCCGCGGCCTGCTCGGCGGGCTCGTCGGCAACCCCGACGCGGGCGGGTCGACGTTGGACCAGCAGCTCGCTAAGGTGATCTACACGCCGGGACGCACCGACCTCGGCTCCAAGATCGAGCAGGTGGTGCTCGGCGTCAAGATCGACCACGCCTACTCCAAGTCGCAAATCCTCCAGGCCTATCTCGCCAGCGTGTACTACGGAAACGGCTACCGCGGGCTCGCCGCGGCGGCGCGCGGCTACTTCGGACTCGCCCCGGCCGACCTGTCCTGGGCGCAGGCCAGCATGCTGGCGGGGCTGGTGGCGGCCCCGAGCGCCTACGACCCCGTGACGCACCTGGATGCCGCCAAGCTACGGCAGCGCCACGTCCTCGACCGGCTGGTCGCGACCGGGGTGCTGACCCCGGCACAGGCCGACGCCGCGTTCCGGGCGCCGCTGCACCTGCGGTCCCCGGCCGCGGCATCCTGATCTTTCACGGCGCGGTCGTCGGCTGAG